>JAUWQY010000014.1 GCA_030610855.1 Dehalococcoidia bacterium | reverse complement strand
GTCGGGCATGAGTCAATGATTGAACATGCTTGCGCCACCTTCTACATCCGCGCCAGCCGCGTCCTGACCCACGAGCTTGTTCGTCACAGATTGGCGAGTTACAGCCAGAGAAGCCAGCGATATGTGAAGGAAAGCGAACCGAGATACATCGAGCCGCCTCCAATCAAGGACGACGAATTCGCCCGTAGGCAGTTCGAGGATGCAATGACAGCCTGCTGGCAAGCCTATGGGGACCTGCTGGCCAGGGGGATAAAAGCCGAGATTGCCCGCTACGTCCTTCCTAACGCGTGCGAGACTCAGATAATCTGCACCTGGAATTTCCGGGAGATTCGACACATCATTAAGCTGCGCACATCCAAACGAGCGCTCCCCGAGTTCAGAGCTGTCGCCGAGGAAATGCGCAGGATAGTCAAGGAACTAGCCCCTCAGGTGTTCGCAGACTTGTGAATGGTGGGGAAGGGGGGACTCGAACCCCCACGCCTTTCACAGCACATGATCCTAAGTCATGCTCGTCTGCCAATTCCGACACTCCCCCGCCAGGAAGCCGTTCTATACATTAGCATTTTGTGGGATTCGCCTCAAACCATCACCTTCCTGAATGGATGTTGAACGCGTCATGAGGATTGGCGGCTGTGAAGATTTGTCAACGGTCTTGAGATACACTCGCGGCACGGCCCGTGATGCGGTCTTGTCAAAAGATGTGTAAAGAGGCTAAGCGACACTAGGGTTCGAGGGACACCATACCAATTAGGCCTGCTACAAATCAGGTATTGTTTCCCACGGCAACAGCACATGTTCAGCCTGGGCGAAGGTCAAAGAAGGGAGGCTTTGCCCTTTCCGCTCGGCATGTGATCAGGTTGTCTCCGTCGTATAATCAAAGTGGTAGACGTACCACCAGTCGTACTGTGTCTCGTATTCCCTTCCTGTGCGAGGCGCCTCAGAATCGTCCAGTGCTGCTTCACATCCATTCCTTAGGGCGTACCCCGTCTCGTATTCCTTCGCTGCTGCTTTACTCCGAAAGGTGTTCAGTACCTGCCAATTCGCAAGCCCTACAACCTGGCTTTGCCAGTATACCCGTCTTGCTTCCGGGTTTGTGGTTATTCCTATTCTACACGGCATAGAACCCTTCCCTTCTTATTACTACTAAATGGCTCGACCTGGCAAATATCGGGCCGATGGGTCAAGACCACCAGTAGATGAGAACTGTCACAATCCACAAACGGACACACGTGACCACCATCCTTGCCTGAGTCTTCTACTATTGTATCACCAGCGAAGGAGGTGTCAATACCCTTCTTTGGTGGCAGTCTCTGTGTTCCTTAGTTCCGGGCCACCGCGCCGATCAGGCCTGCTATGAATCAGGCATCATGGGCTAGAACAGGAGCGGAAACAGATTTGATAAGCTAGCACAATTGTAATAAGCTAGACAAGGATGAAGGCGTTAGTGCAGCGGGTTTCCAGAGCTTCGGTGAGCGTCAATAAGGATGTAGTAGGTGCGATTGGCCGGGGGCTTGTGGTCTTTCTTGGCGTCGCCCTGGATGATTCGAGGGAGGACGCCCGTTACCTGGCAAACAAAGTAGCTAATTTGCGCATTTTCGAGGACGAGGCGAGTAAGTTTTCTCTTTCGGCTCTGGAAATAAGGGGAGAGATTCTGGTAGTAAGCCAATTCACTCTCCTGGCTGATTCACGCAAGGGGAGGCGGCCTAGCTTCACTGAGGCAGCCCCGCCGGACATGGCGGAGGAACTATATGAGTTCTTCGTGGAACAAGTCCGCTCCACAGGGCTTAACGTAGAAACGGGGCTCTTCCAGGAGCATATGTTGGTGGAGATTCATAACAACGGCCCGGTCACCGTGCTGGTAGAAAGCAAGAAGGCAGCAAAGTAACTGGTCGGAGCGGCAGTCCCTCTACTTGGCCAGTGGGTTGTTCTGCAATACAGCCAGAGTGGATAAAACACTCGTTCATCAAATAGAGCGAAGTCTCTTCTGAAGTTGCCATTCCCTGCCTCTGTCATAGCCATTTATGAAGACAGGAATCAGAAATCAGTTGCATTAGCAACTTGTTGCAGCAATTCTGCCAACCTGTTATAGTATTCGACGGCAATGGGCTGCCACGAAATCCTTCAGAAGAACGGGCATCGCTTAACGCTCCAGCGCATGCTGGTCATCGAGGCACTTCACAATGCCGACAGGCATATCAGTGCTGAAGAGATTTACAAGCAATTACACAGTCGTCACCCCTATGCCAATATATCCACTGTCTATCGCACCCTGGAATTACTGAAGAAACTGAACTTAGTTACGGAAACTAACTTTGGCGAAGGGTATGTCCGCTATCATGTTGCTGAGAAGGGACATCACCACCATCTTGTTTGCCATAGCTGTGGCAAGACAACAGACCTGGAAGAGTCCGCGCTACATTCGTTGAAAGATGCTTTGCTTCATGAATATGGATTTGATGCCGACTTACGACACCTGGCTATTTCGGGAAAGTGCAGTGAGTGCCGCAGCAAAAGGGGAAAAGGCTCAGCCGACGGTTGTGAATAGAAGCCCCCCCCCTGAAGAGGGATTGTCTTTGCCTGATAATTACACGTAGTTACAGATACATGGAGTATTGAAGGGAGGAATCATGAGAAAGAAAATTCTGTTAGGCTTCTTGGTAGCAGCGCTCCTGGGGGTTTTGGTGACGTTCTTGGTCCGTGCCCAGCATGCCCAACCTTCGGTTGATATTGTAGGTGGTAGTGCGTTTATCAGCAACATTATTCAGGATGTAGCTGATGGCAAACTGGAATCTCGTCCCTTTATACCGCCGGGCATGTGTCCGGGAGGCTACGATGTGAAGCTGAGCGATATTGAGGCTCTGGCCAACAGCAAAGCTTTCTTTGTTCACAATTATCAACAAAACTACGAAAATGTCACCGGACTGATTGAAGCTGCACAAAACCCCGACCTCATTATCAGGGTCATTGATATTACAGGCAACTGGATGACACCACCGGTTCAGGCTGAGGCGGTAGATGAAATCGCCCGGGCCCTGGGCGAGCTAGACGAGGAAAACGCAGCGCATTATCAGGAGAAAGCCGCAGAAAGGGTGCAGGTGATTCTGGCTAAAGGCGAGGAAGTAAAAGGTAGATTACTGGAAGCAGGAGTAGAGGACGTAAAGGTAATTTGCGCTGATATGCAGGCAGGATTTGTAAGCTGGGCCGGGTTTGACATCGTGGCTACCTATGGTCGGCCCGAAGACTTTATTGTGACGGAAGTACAACAGCTGGTGGTTGAAGCTCAAGAGGCCGGGGTAGCTTTAGTGATCGATAATCTCCAGAGCGGTGCCGCAGAGACCAGCATGGCACAGGATATCGGGGCAATTCAGGTAACTATATCCAACTTCCCGGGTGGCTTCGAAAACACCGGAATCTGGGAAAAGGCAATAGACAAGAATGTTGACTTATTATTGGAAGCTTTGGCCGAATGGAGGCAGCAGTATGGATAACACAGTCATCAAGATTCAAGACGCTGTGGTTTCCTACAGGGAAGATGTGGCTTTACAGGGTGTGTCTCTGGAGGTAAGGAAGGGAGAGTTCATCGGCATCATCGGACCCAATGGTGCCGGCAAGACCACCTTGCTTACAGTGCTCAATGGCCTGGGCAAATTGATTCACGGCCAAGCCTGGGTATTGGGGTCGCAGCTAAACGGGAGAAACGGCATTAATCTAAGGAAGTGCATAGGTTATGTGGCTCAGGTGCATAGTATCGACCCCAGACTGCCCATCAATGTTAGAGAGACGGTGATGGTGGGATGCTATGGTCGCCTAGGATTATTCCGTTGGCCGACACGGGCTCAATGGGAAGCAGTAGATAACGTGTTGGAAATGGTCGGCATGGCCCATTTATCCCGACGCCCAATAGGGCATCTATCGGGAGGCGAATACCAGAAGGCAGCCATAGCCCGTGCTTTGGTTCAGCAGCCTGAGATATTTCTTCTCGATGAGCCGACAGCTTCAATAGACCCAAAAGCTCAGCGAGAGATAATGAGCCTTATACAGCTTATTCACAAGGAATACCATATGACTACTTTGCTTGTCACTCATGACCTTAAACAATTGCCCCCTATGTGCCATCGCCTGATCCTGATGAAAGAAGGAAAGATATGGAAACAAGGAAGCCCGGAGTCGATGCTCAGGGAAGACGTACTGAGTCAGCTTTATGAGGCTCCGGTCGCTGCAACAAATGAGATTGCTCCGCTTTGCTCGTAGCTAATAACAGAGATATGGGTACCTCTATTCTTCAATATCAATTCATGCAAAACGCCATTCTTGCCGGCTTATGCGGCGGCATAACCTGTTCTGTGGTGGGCGTCTTCGTGGTTACTATGCACCTATCCTTTATCGGAGTATGCATTGCCCACGCCGCTTTTGCCGGTGCTCTTCTTGGCCTCTGGCTGGGCTTTAACCCCCTGATCGGGGCATTGCTCTTCAGCCTCGCCTCAGCAGCGATTATCGGACCCATGACTGACCGTGGGGAATTGAATCCCGATACTTCAATCGGCATTGTTTTCTCCCTGATGCTGGGACTTGCTTTCCTTTTCATGGGCCTGATGCCCGGAGCCAGGACTGAAGCCTTAAGCCTGTTCTGGGGGAGCATACTGACCGTTACGCGACAGGATCTCGTCTTTCTGGCCGTTACCACAGCCGCAATAGTCGGGCTGGCGGTCATTTTCTATAAGGAGATTCAAGCGGTGATTTGCCATCGGGAGGTAGCTCTGGCCGTGGGCATACCGGCGACCGTTGTTTTCTACGGCCTGCTCTTCTCCACCGGGGTGACTATCACCGCTTCGCTGCAGAGTATCGGTGGCTTGCTCATTTACAGCCTGATTCTCAATCCCGCAGCCGCTGCCTACCAGCTCACTTATAGCTTAAAGCGGATGCTCCTTATCGCCATTGCCTTTGGCATCATTTCTTGCTGGGCGGGACTCGCAGCTTCTTATCTCCTGGATACTCCGTCGGGGGCTTCCATCGTGATAACCTCTTCTGTTATCTTCGGCCTGGCAACGGCATTCTCTCCGAAGAGAAAAGTGAAGCGATGGCGACAAGTTCGGTTAGCAGGTTAGCTATGCAACTCCAAGAATATTTCGATCAACTGGCGCCAACCTGGGATGAACAGCTTACTCAAGAACGTCGAGAATGCCTCAGCAGCATCGTCAAGGAATTGGACATTGAACCCGGGTATTGTGTGCTTGATATTGGGAGCGGTACGGGCATTCTTTTCCCTTTCTTAATCACAGCGCTTGATGATCAGGGGAGGATTGTAGCCCTGGATCTCTCGGCGGAGATGCTGGGACAAGCAAAAGGCAAAACCTTCCAGTCTATGGTTGATCTTATTCAAGCTGATGCTATGGCTATTCCCCTTGCTGATCATTCAGTTGACCTGGCTATATGCAACAGTGTCTTTCCTCATTTTGACGACAAGGTCAAGGCATTAAAGGAAATGGCCAGGGTCCTCAATAACGGTGGCAGGCTGGTCATCTGCCACACCATGAGCCGGGCGATGATTAATCAGCTACATCAGTCTATTGGCGGCATAGTTGCCAACGACTATCTACCGGATGAATATCAGCTAAGAGAACAAGCAGAGCAGGCCGGGTTGAAGATAACCCACTTCGAGGATAGCACAGAACGATATCTCGTTATTGCTCAGAAGAGCCCTCAGTGACGATCAGGCAGTGATCGTCTGCGTTTCCTTGATCAACCGTTTTCAAATTCAAGACTAATATCCAGTGCCCTGACTGAGTGAGTAAGGGCGCCGATGGAGATGAAATCAACGCCGGTTTCTGCTACAGCTCGGACATTGTCCAGCGTGATCCCACCGGAGGCTTCAACCAAGGCGCGTCCCTGAATGGATTTCACCGCCTCACGCATATTCTCGATATCCATATTGTCGAGCATAACGATATCTGCTCCAGCTTCAACGGCCTCCAAAGCTTCCTGCACGGTCCCGACCTCCACTTCGACTTGAATCTGCCTTGCCTGGAGATTGCTTCGTCGCTTCGCTCCTCGCAATGACGAGGGGAGAGATTCTAGCAATGATAGGGAGGGAGATTCTGGCAATGACGGCGGAGCATTCTGCCTTGCTCTGGCTACAATCTCCTTGATACTCAACCCCTGCTTTCGGAGTGCCGCCAGATGATTATCCTTGATAAGTATGCCTTCGCCCAGGTTCATGCGGTGATTCCGGCCGCCGCCTACCCTGACGGCATACTTCTCCAGCGACCTTAAGCCTGGCGTTGTCTTTCGGGTGTCCATGATACGCACAGGTAATCCGCGAACGCTTTCTACATAGCGACTTGTCTCCGAAGCGATGCCACTCAGGCGCTGGAGGAAATTCAGGGCTACCCGCTCCCCTTTCAGAATGCTGGCGAAACTGCCTGTAACTCTGGCCGCCTTGCTACCCGGCTTAACTCTGGCCCCGTCCTCTAAGAGAAGCTCCACCTCTAACTGCGGATCAACACGCTGGAAAACCTGTTTTGCCAGTCCTGTGCCAGCCAGGATCCCTTCCTCTTTGATCACAATGAAGCCAACCCCGCGCTGGTGCACGGATATTAAGGCCGCAGTAGTAACATCACCCTGGCCGAGATCCTCAGCCAAGGCGCGCTCAATGACTTCTTCAATCCGATGTCTATCTGGCGACATTCTTCCTGAAAACGATGCGTCGCTGCCACTCCGGCGAAGTGCGAGGGAAATCAGTACGAAAGTGGGCGCCCCGGCTTTCCTCGCGGAGCAAAGCAGCCTCAGTCATCAGTCTAGCACATAATACCAGGTTACTCAGCTCATAGGAGGGACGATCGCCAGGCTGAGGCATGAGCCTTTCCCAGATGGCCAGAACACCCGCTGCCTCTTCGAGTTCCTTGCCAGAACGAATAATACCTACCTTATCCCACGTCAGAGACTGAAGGTTGGGTAGATTGAGCGGTGGGGCACTCCCGACCTGTCGCGATGGCTCATGTTCGGGCAGAGAGTACAGGTGTTCAACGGCTGCCGGCGCGCGGCTTTCCGCAGACCCTGCCCCCTCAGTTCCCTGCACTACCCTCTTGCCAAAAACCACTGACTCAAGCAGTGAATTTGATGCCAGCCTGTTGGCACCATGCGCCCCCGTGCAGGCAGTCTCGCCAGCAGCAAACAACCCCGGAATATTCGTCTCTCCCCAGCTATTGGCCTTCACCCCTCCCATGAGGTAGTGAGCGGCAGGTGCCACGGGAATAAGCCCTCCGGTGATATCCAGACCATGATCCTGACAGAAGCGATAAATCTGGGGGAAGCGGGTGGTAACCAACCGAGGCGGCAAGTGGGTGACATCGAGGAAGACCCTGTCGTTGCGGGTCTTCTGCATCTCGTATACAATGCTACGGGCTACTATGTCCCTGGGCGCCATCTCAGCCTGGGCAACATAATCCGGCATGAACCGGCGGCCTTCCACATTTCGTAGTATGCCACCCTCCCCTCTAACCGCTTCGGAGATAAGGAAAGGAGCCACCCCTGGGAGGCGAAGAACTGTGGGATGAAACTGGAAGAATTCCATATCGCTTATCTCGACACCGGCTTCGAAAGCCAGGGCGATCCCATCTCCGGTAACCACATCGGAGTTAGTGGTGTACTTGAACAGTCGCCCGGCACCACCGGTAGCTAAGATAAGAGATCGGCAGCCATACTCCTCTACAGAGCCGGTGCGGCAATCAAGGGCCCTCACACCATTCACCTTGCCATTCTGTAGCAGGATTTCAGTAGCAAGGCAGTTTTCCAGGACCTTGATGGATGTCGAGCGCACACGGCGACTTAAGGTGACCTCGATATGCTCCCCGGTGGCATCTCCGCCGGCATGCATGATGCGCGAAACGCTATGAGCTGCTTCTCTGCTAAGAGTGATCTCGCCGTTCAAAGTGTCAAACGGTACTCCAAATCTGATTAGATCAGCAACGCAGTCAGCAGCTTCCTCCGTCAAAATGCGCACTGCTTCGACGTCAGAAAGGCCATCCCCCGCAGACACAGTGTCTCTGAAATGGAGTTCGGGCGAATCATCTTTACCCATGGCGACAGCAATGCCGCCTTGAGCATATCTGGTGTTGCAGTCATCTATGCTGCCCTTGGTCAGGACCAGAACACTGCCCCGCTCTATGGCAAGCAAGGCAATATAGAGCCCGGCAATACCACTGCCGATTATGATATAGTCACAATAGTTCGTCTTCATCACATCTGTTGCAACAGCGTCGACTTAGTGTCTCCCGAGATCCCAGGCTTCTTCTGTCCCTCTCTCACGCAGTTTGTATCTCTGAACCTTTTCCGTGCCTGGAGTCCTCGGAAGCTCATCGATGAACTCAACAAATCTTGGCACTGCAAATTTCGGCAAATGCTTTTGACAGTAAGCAACAAACTCTTCGGGTTTCAGCGTCTCTCCATCCCTCAATACGATCGAGGCCTTCACGTTCTGCTCCCCTATCTCAGACTGGACTCCGCAAATCGCAGCATCTTTCACTTGAGGATGGGATCTTAACACCTCTTCCGTGTGATCGATGGGAACGAACTCCCCCGCCCTTCTTATGCTCTCCGACCTCCTCTCCTTAAAGACAAGGTTCCCCTGCTTCATATATCCTAAGTCTCCAGTGTGAAACCAGAGATTACGACACGTTTCAAGGGTCTTCTCCTCCTGTCTGTAGTAACCCTTGAATATGATATCCGGCTCTCTAGGCTTACACACTATCTCCCCTACTTCGCCCTCCGGCAGTTCCTCATCGGCATCGTCGAAGATCTTGACTTCAAAGTCGTTGCCCGGTGGGCCGCAGAGATCCTCGGCAACGCCCTTTTCCAACGCTACGATGCAAGGAAACCCTACCTCAGTCATACCAAAAGTGTTGTAACACTTGTCTATCCCGAACCTCTCTCTGACCATGTCAACGCAACGAGGAAGGATACCATTGACTTTATCCACCGGGTTCTCCCGGTCATCAGGCCTTTCCGGCGTATTCAACAGCATGTCATAGATCGCGAAATGACCGGCAAACACGTTGAAGCCGGTTTCCCTGGCCTGGTCCCAGAAGGTACTGGAGCTGAATCTCCTCCCCAAGACAAAGCTGGCTTCCGACGCGATTGCCGTCAGGAAACCCGTCACTCTTACCACATGGTACAGGGGCAGAGGACAGAAGAACCTGTCCTCCCGCGAAGTCTGCATGGTGCGAGCCCATTTCTCCGCATGATGAATGTAGTAGGCGTGAGGGAGCATGGCAGCCTTCGGCAACCCGGTAGTCCCGCTCGTGAAGATGAAGCTCACAACATCGCTCCCTTTCATATCCGTGACGGGAGGATTCTCTCCACTCGTGCCATCCATCAGACTCGAGAACCAAGAAACCCCTTCATCGGCGATTCTCACGCCGTTTCCGCTGTAAACGAGCTTTCTACCTACTGAATCCACTTCACTTCGAGTACCCTCATAGATTTCTTGGTCGATCACTATTGCATCCAGATCACAGTGATTGATGATATCGGCAAGCAACTTCCCCTTGAACTGAGGATTAATGGGAACATCTATAGCCCCCAACTTCATAGACCCTAGCCAGGTATATAAATGCTCGGGAACGTTTGGAAGCATAATCCCAACCTTGTCTCCCCTGCCAATACCAAGCCCTGCCAGAGCATTGGCAGCCCTGTTGACATTGCGATCAAACTCCCCGTATGTATACTCCTTGCCCTCAAAAACAAGAAGAACCCGGTCGTAGTTCGTTCTGACCTTATCCTCCATCCAGGTTCTTAAATCCATAGACAACCTCCTCATATCTCCAGATCGATGCGAAGCCACATGCCCTGTTCATAAACTGCAACTCGCTCAAATCCGAGACTGAAGTATAGCCTTTGGGCGGCGATGTTGAATCTGTTTACACCGATCTCAATTCTTCTGGCACCGTGTTGTTTCAGGATTTCCAAGGCCTTGCTTAGGATGATTTTCCCGAATCCGCGCCTTTGATACCTCTTGTCAATCAGCAGTATATCAACGTCGTAGAGTGATTTCTTCTTGTCAATCGCCAACACCAACAGGCCAACCGAACGCTTGCCTTCCATGAGAACATAAGATCTTCGCACCTTAGGTTTGGCAAGCGCATAGCATAGGGAAGCTTTGGCATCAAGCACGAATGACGTCTGGCTCTCATGAACGGCAAGATCCATCGCCTCCCAGGCATTTTGCTGGGAGTACGGTTTGAGGCAGGTGAATCTTGGATATGTTGTTTCCTCCTCGATCGCCCGTCGCACTTCCTTGCGGAACCAGTACCATTCATCGTCGATTCTTCTCTGTTTTTGTCTTTCATTCGTTACATGGATATAGGATATCTTACTGTCCTGGTCGAAGTATAAATTGAACTCATACCCGAGTATGCCTCCCACACCGCAGGCAACGCCGTTTGCGTGTTCGGCAATGATTCCCCTTCCTGTGCTGTCATGAAGCAGAGCTGTCTTCCAAGTCCTTCCGGACATCAATTGTCGATTGACAACGCCTTTCATCAGCTTCACCATGTCGTCGATTGTTGTTCTGAAAGCGTGATCCATCTCTCCAACAATGGGCAGACGAACCAAAACGGTTTCTTTGATGCATCCGTAGGAGACCGTCGTCGCATCGCATCCGGGAACGGTTTGATTCATGCCCAGCGGTTCAAATACGTGCTTTCGCTGATAACCGGCCAGGCTCAACCCGCTCACACGCTCGATGATTTCTTTTAGAAACACCACATTGGAGGCACTCCAATTGCTGCTGCGACTGCTGGGCTCGAACTCAAGGCGAGCGTCAGAAATGATGGCGTGCACCTCTGCGAATGTGATCGGTGATTCATATGCATAGCACTCGACCCGAAACCGGTCTTCGTCGGAAAGAGCTTGATGATGCTTGGACTGAGACAGTTCAAGCATCTTACCACTATAGAAATAGTCGGGAATCCCGGTGTTGTGGTAGAGCAACTGCTTTACTGTGATTCTTGATGCATGTCGGTACTCTGGAATGTATTGATCCAGGGTGTCTCGCAGCGAAACTCTCTTCCGGTCGACCAGTTGCATGATGCACAGCCCAATAAGCATCGGCGACTTAGAAGAAATCAAATATGTGGAATCAGGTGATGTTCGGATTCCTCCTTCCCGATCAGCATATCCGTATGTGTTTCTGTGGACAGTTTCGCCGTCAGCAATGACGACAACCGCACCCGAAGTATCCCACCTCTCCGCGATTTCATCGATGCGTCGAGATAGTCTTTCAAAATCCACTGTCTCTCGTCTCATCTTGCAGCCTCACAGAGATTCATGCTGCGCCGACAGCAGCACGGTGGAACTCCAACGGACATGTGACAGGCGTGTTCAATTATTCCCATCATATTTGTACGTCGCCGGCCAACCTGGGATGATCGGGCTGAGGACGACCCACCCGTCTGATGAAGAATCCGGAGAGAATACAGAATACGCCCAGGTAGGTGAAGACTGGCAGGAAATTGCCCTCCGTCAAATCCAGGATATGGCCGCTCAGAGATGGGCCGAGGAGCCCGGAAAGAAAACCGAAGGCGGTAAAAACCAGCCCAAAAATCGCCCCGAAGTACTTGAGTCCGAAACAGTCGGAAACCAGGGGTGCGGAAACAGCAAACAGGGTCCCATAGGAGAAACCGATAACAGCCCCCAGGACGGCAGCCCCTCCAATGGTATTAACATGAGGAAGAACGAAATAAGCGCAGGCCGCAGCGAAGAAAGTCGACATTAGCGTGCGGTGCCTTCCTATAAGGTCAGAAAGAAAGCCGCTCAAGAGGCGGCTGAAACCATTTGCTAAGTTAAAGGCGGTCAGGAGCAAAGCAGCAGATTCCCTCGGGAACCCTTTAGCAATGCCGAAGGAGACCGAGAGGGTTACCATGGCTATGCCGGCTGCACCTTGCAGGGCCCACGTCAGCCATAGGAACCAGAAGCTCTTTGTTCTTACGCTCTCCTTCACAGTTAGAGATTCCTCTACCCTTAGCACCCCAACGTATCCGCTCGATGCCGTGCCTTTTCCCTCAGATGGGGTTAGTTTGACATCCCTCCCGGTTCCGCCGCCTGCTGCTGCCTCTGCTGAGACTCCCATAGCATAACCTACTCTCTCCGGTGTCTCAACGAACAGCGCACCTATCACTCCTGTGCCAATAATTAGAGGAGCTAGCAGCCTGTTCATGGGCTCGTAGCCCATTGTCAGGAGGAGGCCACTGAACACGGGCGCCATAATCGCGCCCCCGATTCCGAAAAACAGGTTAACTGTGCCGGAGGCGAGTCCCTTCTTCCGCACAAACCAGCGCTGGACAATAGTCACTCCCGGCAGGTAGATGAAGCAGGAACTCGCGCCTGTTAAAAAGGCCCAGAGATATATGAAGTGAATGCTTGGTGCATGGGAAGCAGCGAGCAAGGCCAGCCCGCAGACCACTGCGCTGATTGAGACCATCAGCCTTGCACCTGTTCTCTCCTGCCACTGGCCAACCACAAACATAAAAGTCCCGACGCCGGCCAGCATGAAAAACAACACGCTTCCGGCGGCCCCTTGCCCCACACCAAACATCTCCTGCCAGTGCAACGCCATAACTCCAGGATAGCCAAAGATCATCGCCCCCGGCCAGAAGATGGCAACGCAGCTGCCCGCAACCGCGAGTACTCCCCTCTTCGTTCGGGTCATCTAACGCTGCCCGCTCCTTTCAAGAACAGCAGCACCTGCACATTGTTTCATCGGATTGTCAGCCTTACTCGAAAACCCGGTATAATCTTCAAGCCCGAGAGTCAGGCACGGAAAAGGCCGCAAGAAAGCCTCGCGTTCCGGCGGTATGATGGTGCCCAACCCTCGCCCAGGACTCTAACGTCAGAACGGTTCCCGTCCGCTCTCGGTGCCACCTTGCTTGCCGAGTATGCTGGCTCTTGCAATCCTCATCGTTGCTCCTGATTCCAGCTTCAAAAGCACAGTCTCCTCAGCAAGGCTCTCAATTTGCCCGTAGATACCGGCGGTTGTAATCACCCTGTCCCCCGCTCCCAGCTCCTTGTTCACTTCTTCGTGTTCTCTTTGTTGCTTCTGTCTCGGTCGGATCATGAAGAAATACATCACGGCAAAGAGTCCCACCAAGACGATTATCATTCCCCATGAACTCAGTAAACCTTCCATATACCCTCCTTTTATGAGTTATTAATACCTGGCCTCGCCGCCCAGTGACCAGGGACTGGTTCTCTCAACCTGGATTCTCGCCAATTGGCCCAGCCGGTCACCGGCGTCTTCAAAAAACACTAGTTTATCACTTCTGGTGCGCCCGAACCACTTCCCCTGTCTCTTGCCCTCTACCAGGACCTCTACCAGTCTGCCGTGCAGCTGTGAGTTTATCGTGCTGGCTATGCCCTCTTGCAGCGCCTCAATCTTGTTGACCCTTTCCTTCTTCACCTGCAAAGGAATGTCGTCCTGGTATTCGCGCCAGGCAATTGTATCAGGGCGGGGAGAATAAGCTGCGACATGAACGACGTCGAACCTTAGTTCTTCGATCAGGGAAAAGGTGTGTCCGAATTGCTCCTCTGTTTCTCCGGGAAAGCCGACGATTACATCTGTGCTAAGTGACACGTGAGGGATCTTACGGCGGATGGTGTGGATAAGTTCTTTGTATTGCTCCACAATGTACCCTCGCCTCATGGCCCTCAATATGTCATCATCACCGGCCTGAACAGGCAGCTCCAGATGCTCACAGACCTTGCCGATAGACGCTACCGTCTCAATGAGTCTCAGACTTATGTCTTTGGGGTGGTTTGTTAGAAAGCGAATCCTGGCAAGTTCATCAATACCGCCTAATTCGGTCAGCAAACTAGCCAGATCAGGACGCCCGGACAAATCGTGTCCGTAGGAATCAACGTTCTGTCCCAGTAACGTCACCTCCTTTGTTCCCCGCCTGGCCAGTTCCTTGATCTCACAAACTATCTCATCCAGAGGGCGACTCACTTCATTTCCCCTCCGGTAGGGAACAATGCAGTATGAGCAGAAATTATTACAGCCCCGGATGATGGGGACAAAAGCGCATGGTGAGAAGGCTCGGGGGGGACTTACCGCTTGGTCAATAAACATGCCCTGCTTTTGACACCACGCGATCAACTCGGGATAATCCCCGGGCCTAAACGAGAAATCAATCTGGGGAAATCGCCCCTTCAGGTCTTGACCGTCGGAATCGACGAAGCACCCAGTGACAAGTATCTGGAGATCAGGACGTTTGTCTCTCAGGCCTCTCAACAAACCGAGGGTGCCCAGAACCTTATTCTCGGCTTTCTGCCTTACAACGCAGGTGTTGAGAATCACCAGATCAGCATCAGAAAAACCAGTCGCCGCCTGATAGCCCGCAGAATCGAGGTAGCCAGCTATTCGCTGGGATTCTGCCTGATTCATCTGGCAGCCTATTGTCCAAACAAAATAGCGCTGCATAATGCTATTGCCTTATCTTCGTCATGCCAATTATTACACGGCCATCAATAATTGCGGCCTCGCCAGTTAAGTCAGGCGAAGCCGCCGCGGTTAGATAGATAACTCCTCCGGCAGCATCCGGTTCCTGGTCTTGCCACCCCAGTGGAACAGAGGCATGTTCTCTCCCGGTCAGCATCCATGGTCGTTGTTGGCTACCCTGCTTTGACAATTATAGTTCAAAACGCTTAGTTCAGGAAAACAAGCGTGGCACACCGCTGAGAGCAGAGACAGAATCTTGGTCCAGTTAACGCCACCAGCCGTGCAGGATGATATGACAACCCGGCACATACCTATCCGATAATCAG
The DNA here is from genome assembly GCA_030610855.1 of Dehalococcoidia bacterium. Taxonomy (GTDB): domain Bacteria; phylum Chloroflexota; class Dehalococcoidia; order GIF9; family AB-539-J10; genus RBG-13-51-36. The sequence continues at coordinate 21,185 of JAUWQY010000014.1, read as the reverse complement.
GTCAGCCAGAGGTCGCTTGGGCACGTGGTGCACCCCGTTACTATCGCGCCAGTATTTGATGTCTCCGCCGGGCTCAACTGTCTCTATCACTACCGTCTCCTTGGGCCTGCCCAGTGCCAGAACCAAAAGTATCTCATATCGTGGAGGTATCTCCAGAGCTCTACGGAGCTCCTCTTTTCGTATATTGCCGATCATGCAGCCACCTAGACCTTTCTCGGCCGCCCCCAACAGGATACTCTGAGCGGCTATTCCGTGGTCGCAGCCGAAGGACCGGCTGATCTCTGTATCCCCGAGCATGATGATGTACGCCGACGGTCTCTCCCCTTCACAGGGACCCGGCCAGTCCTTGAGGTAACCGGCCCAGCCAAGATGTGCGAATATCAGCGAGTTCTTCTCAGGTTCGCAGGAAAGGACATATTTGAGCGGTTGTAGATTCATCGCCGATGCTGACAGCTGCGCAAGTTCGACGAGTTCTCTCAGGGTGTCAAGGTTTATGTCAACTTCCTGATAAAACCGCCGGTAGCTTCTGTTCCTCAGTACCAGATCTCGCATCATCTTGAGCCCTCCTTCCTAGCATTGCGAGCCCCGACTTGTCGGGGCGTGGCAATCTCATTTCACTAGCATCCAAGTTAGCTGCTTTCTTATTCGGTTATTTTCAGGACCGCTGCCCCACGGATTCTACCTTCCTTGAGCCGGATTAAGGCTTCATTGGCATCGTTCAGCCTGAATACCTCGACCTCGGGGACAATGGGAATTTCTGCAGCCAGGGGAAGGAATTCTTGAGCATCCCTTCTGGTGACATTGGCCACACTCTTCAGTTCCTTTTCATGCCAGAGGTGCTCGGCATAGTCTAACTCGGGAATAGGCGTTGTCTTCCTGATGGCATTCATCACCACCCTACCACCCTTTTCCAGATTCCTCAAAGCCTGGCGCACCGGCTCACCTACCGGGGTGAAGTCAATGGCGCAATCGAGCTTCGCAGGCGGAGCATCGCCTGTGGCGCCAATCCAGTCCGCTCCCAATCTCCTGGCTAAATCCTGATGTTCTTTCTGATTGGGTCGGGTAAAGACAAAAACCTTGCCGTTGGGATATTTGTACTTAGCAACCTGGATGACGATGTGGGCGGAGGCTCCAAAGCCGTAGAGTCCAAGTATCCTGCCGTTTTCCATACCCGAGAGCCTTAATGCTCGATAGCCAATCACCCCGGCACACAAGAGCGGGGCGGCTTCCAGGTCGGCGAACCTCTCGGGAATGGGATAGGCAAAGTCTTCGGACACTACGGTATATTGAGCATAGCCCCCATCGACGTCCTTCCCCGTCCACTTTGCCGTGTCACAGAGATTTTCCTCGCCCTTGAGACAAAAGGGACAACGGCCGCACGCCCAATTAATCCAGGCAATTCCCACTCTATTGCCCTTTTTGAACCTGCCAGCCCCCGGGCCCAGGCTTTCTACCCTACCGACGATCTCATGCCCCAGGATCATGGGAAGGCTTGACGGGGGAACTCTGCCTTCAATCTCATCAAGCTCGGTGTGACAGACGCCACAGGCAAAGACCCTGACCCGGATTTGGCCTCGCCCGGGAACAGGCTCCGGCAGGTCCACCAGCTTCAGAGGCATTTGCTCGACGGCAGAGGTTTCGTCCAGCACCATCGCTTTCATTTTCCCGCCTTCCCTCTGCACGATAAGTCCCTCTGTTTCATAACTCCCCTTTCCCCTCTTATCAGCTTTGCCTTATAACTCCCAATTATCAAACACTTTTGGGGCAACTGGCTCTTTTGCCTCAAAAGTCCAGAAAGTCGGCTCAAGCCCTAATTCATAGATTGACTGGATAAGGCAACAGATATTATGGCAGAGTATCTTACACAGAACCTCGTTAACCTGAGCAGTAGGGGTTTTCGCCCGAACCGAACCCCCAAACTTGGCTTTTATCATGCTGAAAGTAGTCTCAGCATTAGACCTCTTATGATAATGCTGCAAGAAAACGTCCCGATTGAAGTTATAGAAATGCCACATGCGATTCCACAGACCATCAAATTTATGATGATGGTCGCCCATGCCAGTGGAACTGACTTTAAAGGGGATAAAGGCCATTCCGCCTACGGCTTGTACGGCATGAAGGTTCTTCCTGCCAGAATAGGCTTTGTCGGCGGAGACCTCATTGATATTGAATGTCTTGGCTGTTCTATCTACCAAGGTGGGGAGTTGCAGGTTGTCAGCCGATTCGTATGGGGTTGCCTCAACACTCGTAACAACATGAGTTTTGACACCACACATCAGATGGGTTTTTACCCATGTCTGCTTGCTGCGCTGCTTGCCATATTTGTGGTCGAACCACCGGGCATATGTGGTAGTAGCGAATCCAGAGGAATCAACGGCGAAGTCGGTTTCAACTGCTCTCAAAGGGCTGGCACTCTGCTCAATGAGGCTTTTCAGCAAGGGTGTCAATTTGGGATTCTCCAGATAGCGGAAGGCGCTGTTATAATGGGCAGCTTTAGAAATCAACCCGTTTTCCTGAGCTTCTTTCAACCGAGTGGTGAATCTCCGCCCCGACATGGTTGCATAGGACTTGGACACGAGTCCGAATACAACATCAGCCAATGGCAAGCGGGGACGCCCGAACCTATATTCTGGCTGTGGAATGCCATTACAGAGGTCACGGAGCAGGGTAACAAAATGTTCTTGCTCGTGCGTCTGTGCCTCATTATAGGCAGCCCAGTCTTGAGCATAAGTTACCCTCATTGTTTCGGTTACAACTTCGGTGCCATCAGGACGGTGCTCTCTCTGGACAATGAACTCAACCGCATAAATATGCTGGCACTTTTTGTGAGTAGTCTCAAAATGCCGACAGGTACAGAATGGTTCTCCATTGTCCATATTCACGATGTAAGTTCCATTACCCGATTGAGACGGGACTTTCCAGCCCAATTTGTTTTTTTGAACCGTGTTAGAATTCGATATTGCCAGCCCTCTTTCTTGCCATATTTCCATTTCGTTGCTCCTCACACAATCACTTCAATCTGTATCTATTATACCATACAATGTATGGCATTGTCAATACCTTTTGAGAAAATATTTTTAATACTCCCTATGGACAATGGCATACATCGTGTGGTAAACTACCGGCAAATGGGTGATGAAATACGAGCTAAACTAGCCGAGCTTCTAGAAAAAGACTGGACACTTGCCAATATAGCTCGTGCATTAGGTCAAGCCACTGTTACAGTCGAATCGTGGAATCAGGGCAGAAGGTCTCCCGCCAACTTACAATCGGTTCTTGCCTCATTAGACGTTCTAGCTAAACAGAAACGCATACCCAAGAAGAAAATATACGCGAAGAAAGTCCGTAATGGAGGAAAGTAATGGCCGCTGAGCAAATAGAACTTAGCCAACTTGACCCCAGAACTGAGCTTGAACAAACGTTAACCGCCGAACTGACTAGAGCACTTCAGAAAAGAGGGTTTGAGGTAAAGCATAATGGAACGGCTACTAGCAACGCACCCGGTGGAGTGCCAGACATAGAGGTTTGGGACGACCATTATCAGATTAATGTTGAGGTCACCAGAACAACAAAGTCCAGCGCTGACCGTGAGTACCTAGCAATCAAAGACCACTTGGAAAGAATCAAGGCAAAGTACCCTGGGAAGAAATGCTTTGTCTGGTATTTCTCTCCCGAGACCCATTATCGCATGGTTAATGCTATTCGCGAATACAATATAGCTAACAAAGCTGAGCCAGATCTTAAAGTCATGCCTCTATCCTTTTCAAACCTTCGGGTGTTCTTGGATAAGCTCATTCGCAGTACGCCGGATGAATATACCAAAGACGAGATATTGAGTTTATTCTCTAACTATCTGCAGTTCGTGGACGACGAGCGCGTACTGAAGGTGCTATATGAGACGCTTTTTAATAGTGATACTGTCCTGAAGGCGGAAATAGAGGCGAAGGAAGAGGCCAAGCACCAAAAGACGATAGAAGAACTGATTGCAGGACTCACAAAACTGGAACAGGACCTGAGAGATTATAGAGTTGCTCTCGCCACGGACGCAATCAAGAATGTGATTTTACTTGTCTTCACCAAGCTCTATGAGGAGAAACGGGAATACGATGGCGAAGAGAACAGGCTGTCAAAGGATTCGTTCATCAAGTTTCAAGCTATGGTAGGACACAAGAAGAAGAAAAAGGCTATACATGAACTGTTCAAGAACATAAAAGAGGACCAAGAACTGCAATCAGCGCTTTTATTCACGGATTCAGATAGACTCTCAGAGAGAATGACCGATGATTTCGTTGTCAAGTATTTCATTGAGCCCTTTGCACGCTACCATTTCTACACCACAAAAGTTGATGGGTTAGGCGCTGCCTACGAGGTTTTAGGAAAGCTATCAGGAAAGGATGTCAAAGTCGGTCAGTTTTTTACGCCGGAGCATGTAGTCAGGTTTATGGTAAAACTGGCAGACTTAGTTTCGACAGATAAAATACTTGACCCAGCTTGTGGGACAGCTCGATTCCTCACCTATGCTATGGAAGACATGCTGTCCAAAGTAACTGGTACTAACATAGAAACCCAACAGAGGACAATTAGAAGAACTCAGTTGTTTGGCATGGATGATGACTTGAATGTTGCCAAGTTAGCAAAGATGAATATGTATATTCATGGAGACGGCAAAACCAATATCAAAGACCGGGATGGGTTGCTACTCTCGGAATTCGATGGGATGATAGATGTCATATTGACCAACCCCCCCCTCGGTGGGTTGACTTACATGAAAGACACCTATGATGAAGATTTCAGATTAAAAAGAATGGAAGTCATCCCTCGGAAGAACATCACTCAAGAGAGACTATCACAATACCAAGCCCGATTGGCCGAACTCCAACGAGGGACGAAACAAGGCATTGCAGCAGGTCAAGATACTATTTCCAAGAGAGTGCAGAGGTTAACTACCCAGATAGCCGAATATAACCTGTTGATGAATGCAGGAACATCTAAGTTCAAGACGACAGGCAATCAAATGAAAGGCGGTGCACTATTCCTTAACGCTGCTAAGCACTATCTCAAGAGCGAAAGAGATGAGAGTGCCTTACCGGAGTGGCGGGGCGGTAAGTTGCTGGTCATACTTGATGAGGGAGTCTTGAATACTGATGACTATAGACGAGTAAGGGATTTCATCAAAAAGTACTTCTATATCAAGGCAGTCATCTCACTAACAAAGGATACCTTTGTACCCGTTTCCAACACAATGTCCAAGACATCAATATTGTACGCCATCAAGAAGCAAGACACCGACGCTAAGCAGCGAGAACCAATATTCTTCGCACATGCTGAGAAGGTCGGTATTGATACAAAGAAAAAGGTATGCCCAAATCATTTGACGGGTATTCTCTCAAAGTATATGGAGTTTAAAGGGAAAATTCTTTCTGCTTATGATGGAGTTCACTTCAATGCGTCTCGGTTCTCGGAGTCTGCCTTCAAAGCTGGTGAAATAAGTGTTTGACCATTCGAATTACTATTACCTCTTTCCAGATTATCTGCAAGATAGACTTGACTTTGTTTATTATCATCCATCGTTTGATGCGGTAACGAAGGCCGGGGACGATTTGTTGTATCCGTTACACTGCATTTCAGAATATGTGGTCAAAGCGTGGACTGGAGCACAGTTAAAGACAAGGGACTCCAAACAGAAATTGTATCCCTACGGCAAGGTAGAGAATGTAGTCAACAACCGAATAGTGATAACCCCTGATTCTGAGTTCCTGAGTGAGGATGAATTCACGAGTCTTTCGCGTGTAAGCCCGAAACCGGGGTCTCTTCTGGTTACGCGCGTTGCTTCTTTTGGAAGGTGTGCAGTTGTACCTCCGGGATTTAAGTGTGTAATAAGTGACAATGTATTGTGTTTTGAATTAGATGAAAGAGTAGAGCCAGACTTCTTGTCACGATTTATCAATTCTACACTCGGCCAAGCACAGCTTCGGCGCAGTGTTGCTGGAATGGGCAGGGGGGTCTTAACGTATGACAGGATTGGCGAACTTTTCGTTGGTATCCCATTCTCCAGAGAGGAGCAACAAAATATAGTAACTCAGGTAAAAGTAATTGAGACACATGCGGCAGATTTGCAGAACGAAGCGTATGTTCTGCGTGAGCAATGCAAAGCATATCTACTGTCTGAACTGGGTATCATCCTTCCGGAAGAAGAAAGGGTGGAATACTACTATTTACAGTTCGATGACCTCAAGAGTCAGATTAGCTACGGCTATTATCATCCGATGTTGAAACGCCTACTCAACAATCTTGATAATGCCAAGTATAAGAATTTCCCTTTGGGTGACCTGGTTGAGTTAGACTACGACTGCACCAAGCCTCGGGAGACTCCGGAGAAGGAGTACACCTATATCGGTCTAGAGGATATTGAGTCTGATACTGGGCAGTTGAAGGGTGTTCGGAAATTAAGGGGAAGGGATATTCTGAGTAGTGCCAAAGTACTGAAACGTAATCACCTCATGTTTTCGGCGTTGAGACCGTACCTAAACAAATGTTTTGTTCTTGAAGGTAATGAGGATGCTGTAGGTTCAACAGAGTTATTCGTCTGTCGGGCCAAACAAGGGGTGTCCATTCAACTCCTAAAGTGGTATTTGTTAAGCAAGGTCACTTTGATGCAGACGGAGTGGATTCTGTCAGGAACAAGTTATCCGCGCCTTGATGAAGGCGATTTTCGTGCACTGAGTGTAGTCTTGCCTGATGATTATGAAGACCAAGCCAAGATAGTCGATGACATCGAACGTCAAGAAAGCGAGGCTATACACAAAGAGGATGACGCATTACTGGCACAGCAAAAAGCAGATAATACCTTCGAACAGTTGTTGCTCAAGGGGACTTTTGAGGCAACCCAGTGACTTTTAGGGCAAGTGGCAGTTATGAGGCAAAGCCCCTCTTATCTTAAGAGGGGGAATTTTGGGGGAACTTTCCTGTTACCCCACAGTACGCACCAAAGCTCTGATACTCCTCTCATACCACAAAAATGCTTTCATAGAGGTTTTCACAGATTTCGCCGTAGTTTTCCCTGTAGAGCTTCATTGTTTCCGGGAGAGAGTGCAGTATGTCCTGTGCCGTCATCCCGTCTTCACCTTTATCTACGGCAGCCACATCGCCGGAGAAGCCGTGGATGAACACGCCCATTCGTACCGCATCCTTCAGAGACAAGCCCAAACCATACATGGCAGCGATGGTACCGGTAAGGACATCCCCGCTCCCGGCCGTCGCCATGCCGGCGTTGCCACTTACGTTGATGAAGACAGTTCCGTCGGGATAGCCTATGAGCGAATGGGCTCCTTTTAGGATAACCATTGCATTGAGTTCTCTCGCCGTGCGTTGCAGAACATCTATCTTGTTTCTATTTATCTCGCTCATGTCCATTTTCGTTATTCTGGACATCTCGCCTAGATGGGGTGTAAGTATCGTTGCCGCTTTCCTATCTCTAATTTTTCCCAAATCTTGAGCGATGGCGGTGATTCCATCGCCGTCTATAAGTAGAGGCCTGTCAATTCCGGGTACTAGCTCCCGCACCAGTTCTTGCGCTTCGTTATCCAAAGACAGACCCGGCCCAATGACCACCATATCCACCGTTCGCGAAAACTCCACAAGTTCATCCCTATTCTTGAGCGCTATGCTTCCCGAAGGTGTCTCTTCTTGGGGGAGAACGACAATTTCACTTCCCTTGCTTGCCAGAAATGACGAGATGGATTTCGGCGCTGCCAGGTAGGAAAGCCCTCCTCCTGCCTTGAGGAAAGATAACGCCGATAAGTATGGTGCACCGAGATAACTTGAGGAACCGGCAATAAAGAGAGCCTTTCCATAGCTACCCTTATGGGTATTTCCGGTTCTTTCCGGAAGCTCTATCGGATCATTGAGTGCTACCTTTATTGCGTCGGAGGTGTATAGTGCAGGCGGGAAAGATATATGCGAGACGTACAACTTGCCGCAGCAATCATAGCCGGGATATAACAGATGTCCCCGCTTGGGAAGCCCGAATGTCACGGTATAATCCGCCTGTACTGCCGCACCCATCATCTCCCCGGTATCGCCATTAATGCCTGACGGAATGTCAACGCTGAATACCATTGCCTGACTCTGGTTTATCAGTCGAATCGCCTCCCTGTACATCCCGCCAACTTCCCTGACGAGACCTGTGCCAAACATTGCGTCCACAATGCCGTCGGAATCAAGAACTCCCGATATTATGGAGTCAGTTGAATCAACCCTAGAAATTTCTATTGGCATTTTGGATACTATTTCGAAGTTCTTTCTTGCCGCTCCTCTAAACTTGCTTTCGTCATCCAGAAGAAAAACCTTAACCTCCCCACCGGTAGAATGAATCTTCCTGGCAACAACCAACCCATCTCCACCATTGTTGCCACCGCCACAGAGGACAACAAACCTGTTGTTCCTTATTCCCAGTTCCTGCAACATGACGAAGTACACTGCCTGACCGGCGTTCTCCATCAAAAGGTCTTCTGAGATTCCGAATTCCGCTGTAGCGCGCTTGTCCAGGACTTTCATCTGATCCACTTTGGCTACTTTCATTTTCACCCCCTTGCAAGAGCTTGACTTCAGGTTCATACTTTAGTATGGCACACGGAGTGCTCAAGTAGAATAGTACCCCACTATCGAGAGAGAGCACAAGGCCAATACACAATCCGGCGGGTATATCACTGTCGTCAAACAATCGACCTCATCGCCTCGAGCCATGTCGGTAGTCTGAGACGTATGTTGGCCTAACGACTGCTGCGGCAGTTTAGCGGAATTGCGTGCACTGAGAACTGACGGCTGACACCTGATGATAGTATAATACGCCCGGCCAACCGGCAAATCTGAGTATCAAGGGGAGGAAAAGCAGCAATGTCAAAGACTGAAGAGCACCTAAGAGACGCCTTCGCCGGAGAATCCCAGGCAAATCGCAGATACCTCGCCTTTGCCGCTGCTGCCGACAAGGAGGGCTTCCCACAGGTAGCAAAGCTGTTCAGGGCTGCCGCCGAGGCCGAGACTATTCATGCCCACAACCATCTCAAAGCGCTCAAGGGAATAAGGAGTACCAAAGAGAACCTCTCGGAGGCCATAACAGGCGAGACCCATGAGTTCAAGCAAATGTACCCTGAGATGTTGAAGGACGCCAGAGCTGAAGAGAGTAAGGAAGGAGAACGGACGTTTCACTATGCCAATGAGGCAGAGAAGATACATGCCCAGCTTTACCAGAAACTCCTTGACAACCTGGGCGCCGCCCAGGAGACCTATCCTTACTACGTGTGTCCGGTCTGCGGCTATACCTCGGCAAAGGAAGCACCTGATACCTGTCCTGTGTGTGGAGCCAGGGGCAAGATGTTCAAGAAGATAGACTGACACTGGTAGCCTGCTACGCCACCTGTCCTGGTCTTTCCTTGGCAAAGAGCCGGCACAAAGGCCGCAGACAAGCCAAACAGTCGCCATGTTTGCTTCCGTTACGGAGGCGTTTTCACAGCTAGTGAATCTTCGCATTGGAGCCGGAACGCCATTTGTCCCGCAAAGCTCTAGCGAAGCCTTCTGCCTGTTTCAGGTCTCTTACATCGGGCCTGCCCTTGTTTATTCCGCCAATAATCACGGTTGCCCCGAACGTGTCAAATCCTCTGCAAGAGAATTCGCCCACGATATCGAACCCTTTGTGCTGCAGTTTTCCTCTGAGAGGCTTACTGAAATCATGCACGAATCGCATTCTTCTCAGTCCGCTGGTGGAAAAAACGAACGCTCTCTTGCCGTTCATCATGGGCAGCACATCAACAAAACCCAACAGAGTCTCATGATGTTTGGCGAAATAAACCCCTGAGCCAAAACCGACTAAGTCATACCGCTCAAGCAGGCCGGCATCCACTTGCTTAACCGGGAATAAGTCGGCACCGAGAATGCTCGCTATCACCCTAGCGACCTTTTCAGTATTGCCGTGATGCACGGAGACATAGCTTACTAGAGTTTTCATGGTCATTGTGTTCGGTATCTCAGCAGTTTGACGGCAGAAGCTCACGCGGATTGGACAAGGCCAGCTAGCCTGGAGGGCGATTAATAGTGTATTTCTATGTCCTCAATCGTTGCCTAACTGAACAGGTTTCTCAGTTATGCTGGGACTGTGGACAGCGATTGGGTTACCTGCTCAGAAGACTCGCAGCAGCAAGTACAGATGAAACATCTAGCTTGAATCCCGGCCCCATACTCGTGGACAGTGATGCACTTCGGATGTATTGTCCTTTGGCTCCACTGGGCTTCGCTCTGACAATGGCTTCAACCGCCGCTGCCAGGTTCTCCAAGAGCTTATCCTTATCAAAGCTTGCTTTGCCAATAGGCAAGTGGATAATCGCTGTTCTGTCCAGACGAAATTCAGCTCTGCCTTTGCGGGCCTCATTCACCACTCTAGCCACATCCTGAGGCGGTACTACAGTGCCGGACTTGGGATTAGGCATCAAGCCCCGCCGCCCCAGAATACGCCCGAGTTTGGCTACTTTAGGCATCATGTCAGGAGTGGCAATAGACACATCAAACTCAATCCAGCCGCCTTCGATCTGCTTGATAAGCTCGTCTCCCCCGGCATAATCAGCCCCTGCCTCCTCTGCCAGCTTTATCCCCTCGCCCTGAGTAAAGACAAGTATTCGTGTCTTCTTTCCCAACCCATTAGGCAGTTGAATCACACCACGCACCTGCTGGTCAGCGCTGCGCGGATTGACCCCCATCTTCAGATGGAATTCGACCGTCTCATCAAATTTGGCGTAGGAAGCTTCCTTAGCCAACACGATCGCCTCTTCAGGAGAATACGCCTTTGCCTTATCTACAGGTTTGCTTGCTTCTTGATATTTCTTACCGTGTTTCGCCACTTACGTATACCTCAAAATTCCACGAATTACGGGAAACCTAAAGCTATTCAATTTCCACTCCCATGCTGCGCGCCGTGCCGGCAACAATCCTTACTGCCTTGTCAAGATCGGTTGTATTGAGGTCCTTCATCTTGTTCCGGGCGATCTCATAAACGGCATCTTTGCTTAGCTTGCCTATTTTCTCGCTTCCCGGATTACCACTACCCTTTTCCACTCCTAAAGCACGCCGTAACAGGTCAGAAACAGGTGGCATCTTGGTTACAAAGGTGAAGGAGCGATCCTCATATATGGTTATCTCAGCAGGAATGATGTACCCCTCCTGAGAGCCAGTTCGCTCATTGTAGTCCTTACAGAAAGCCATAATATTGATACCGTACGGCCCTAATGCAGGCCCCACAGGTGGTGCTGGAGTAGCTTTGCCCGCAGATATCTGAAGCTTAACTACTGCTTTGACTTTCTTTGCCATTACTGTTTCTCTCTTTCAATGCGCTCCGTGCTATTACCCGGGACACGTCATATCTTCTCTACCCCCAGGAGATCCAATTCCACAGGCGTTTCTCGGCCGAAAAGCGATAGTAAGACTATTGCCTTACCTTTATTGACGTTAACTTGCTCAACTTTGCCGATGAAGTCAATGAAAGGCCCGTTCGTTACGCGTATACTGTCCCCCTCCTTGAAGGTCATTTTGACCTCGGTAGGAGCTTCCTCCATACGTTGCAGGATGGCGTTCGCCTCCTGTTCAGGTAAAGGAACGGGCTTCGCACCGGCGCTCACAAAGCCAGCGACGCCGGGCGTATTACGGACCATGTCCCAGCTATGTTCGTCCAACTTCATATTCACCATGATATAGCCTGGGAAAGCCTTCTTGCTTATCGTACGACGCTTTCCAGCTTTGATCTCGATTTCCTTAGCTGTTGGTATCACGACATCGAATACCTTATCGCCCACATCCATATATTTGATGCGCTGTTCTAGATTCCTCCTGGCCTGCTCCTCGTGACCAGAAGAAACGTATAACAGGTACCATTCTCCGTTAACCATCGACTACTATCTACCTATGAGCAAGAAAAACAGTTCCGTAAAAGCAAAATCCATAGTACCCAGGATGGCTCCCAAAACAGCGCACACGAGGAGCACCATAAGGCTCAACCGCAAGGCCTCCTGTCTTGTCGGCCAGTGGGCTTTTCGCAGTTCGGCCACTACTTCAGCGAAGAAAGTGAATCTCGATTTCTTGGCCGGGGCAGCCTTAGTGCTTATAGCTTTCTTGGCATGACTTGTCATGAGTTACTTCGTTTCTCGATGCATGGCGTAGCCACGACAATGTGGACAATACTTATTCAACTCCAGCCGCTGCGGATCACTCTGCTTGTTCTTCGCAGTGGTATATGTTCTCCGCTGACACTGACTGCAGGCCAAGTGGATGATTACGCGCAGATCGCCTTTCTTTTTAGCCACAGTTATACACAAACTCGCATGAATTCAGGTTAATCATGCTCATGCGACAATCTTGTCAATGACGCCAGCACCTACTGTTCTACCGCCCTCCCTGATCGCAAACCGTAACCCTTCTTCCATAGCCACAGGAGCCATGGTCTTGATCTTCATACGAGTCAGGCTGTCACCAGGCATAGCCATCTCCACGCCTTCAGGAAGGATTATCTCTCCTGTAACATCCAGGGTCCTGATGAAGAACTGGGGCTTGTATCCGGTGAAGAAAGGCGTGTGCCTGCCGCCTTCTTCCTTGGTCAGAATATATACCTCGGCCTCAGCTTCCGTGTGAGGTTTAACCGTACCCGGTTTAGCCAGTACCTGCCCCCGCTGTATTTCCTCTCGGTCTATGCCGCGCAACAGCACTCCAACGGCGTCGCCGGCCTCTGCTTCCTGCATGGTCTTATGGAACATCTCCAGGCTAACTGCCACTACCTTCCTTGTCTCCGTCAATCCCACTATCTCCACTTCGTCGCTGGCTCTGATTCTCCCGCGTTCGACCCTGCCTGTAGGTACAGTGCCTCGTCCCTTGATGCTGAATACATCTTCTATCGGCATCAGGAAAGGTTTGTCGCTCTCTCTCCGCGGTAGGGGAATATACTCGTCCACGGCATCCAGCAAGTTCCGTATCCGTCCGCACCAGGCGCACTCCCTCTTACCGCAGCCACACTCCAGAGCCTTTATAGCGCTTACCCTCACAACAGGGATTTCGTCGCCGGGGAACTCATACTTCTTGAGTATGTCCCTAACCTCCATCTCCACCAAGTCTAACAACTCAGGGTCATCCACCAAATCTACCTTATTGAGAGCCACTATCATGCGAGGAACCTCCACCTGCCTGGCCAGAAGAATGTGTTCCCTGGTCTGAGGCATAGGACCATCATCTGCAGCAACCACCAAGATAGCTCCGTCCATCTGAGCGGCCCCGGTTATCATGTTCTTGATATAGTCAGCATGCCCGGGACAGTCAACATGACAATAATGGCGCTTGTCCGTCTCATACTCAATATGAGAAATGGCAATCGTCAACCCACGCGCCTTCTCTTCAGGAGCATTATCTATCGAGTCAAAGGTCCGGAACGCTGTGCCGCCCGCTTTGGACAACACCTGTGTGATAGATGCTGTCAGCGTGGTTTTCCCATGGTCAACATGTCCTATGGTGCCCACATTGACATGTGGTTTGGTCCGCTCATATACTTTCTTAGCCATCTTATCCTCCTTTTATCTCAAAGCCCACAACCAGATTCGAACTGGTGACCCCGTTCTTACCAAGAACGTGCTCTACCTACTGAGCTATGTGGGCCTCCTCTGCTCGACAGTGGAGGAGGTAGGATTCGAACCTACGTAGCCCGCATGGGCGGCAGATTTACAGTCTGCTCCGATTGACCGCTCCGGCACCCCTCCGTGATATAAGCTTATCATAAAGCACTCCAAGAAACCTAGCCCGAGAGGGGATTCGAACCCACCAACCTACCGATTACAAGTCGGTTGCTCTACCATTGCGCTACTCGGGCAGCGTTCACCCAATTTTTCGGCTCAATAGTATAAATAAGAGCGCATTCCATGTCAACCGAAAGGCCGCTCCAGGCAATCGGGATCATCTGTTGATGTCATTCTGAGGAGCCCGGATGAGCTCGGTCGGCACGGGATTTCAAGACACGGTCCTGAGCTATGCATTATCCACAGAGCCTGTTCTGAGCGAGACTCCTGCCCTTCACAAGGCTTGCCATCAGAGGCGTGATCCTTGGTCTGCGGCTCAGCATGACAGGAAGCGAAGAACACACCATGAAAAGCGGATTGTTGACTAACCGCTTTCGCATTGCCTGTTGCATTACCTAGGTCAATCATGTTACATTATACCAGTTTTGTTGATCAACGTCAGCTGAGATTGTAACTATGACAAATAACATCTTATTGAAACAACTGCTGGAAGCCGGTGCTCACTTTGGCCATCACACGAGTTACTGGAATCCCAAGGCAAAGAAATACATCTTTACCCAGCGCAATAGCATTCACATCATCGATTTGGAGCAGACAGTCACCATGTTAGAGAAGGCCTGCGCTTTTGCTCAAGACCTGGTAGCTCGAGGGCAAAACATTCTCCTTGTCGGCACTAAGAAACAGGCTCAGCAGACCATAGAGGAGGAGGCCGCACGGTGCGGTATGACCTATGTTAATCAGAGGTGGCTAGGCGGTATGTTAACCAACTTCGCCGTCATACAAGCTCGGCTCAATCACCTGGCTACTTTAGAGAATCAAAGGGATAAAGGGGAACTCGACGTCTTGCCAAAAAAAGAACGGGTGAAGATAGAAAAAGAGATCTTCCACCTGAACACCCAAATGGGCGGATTCAAGGAGATGACTACCCTTCCCAACGCCCTCTTCATCACTGATCCCATTAAGGATAAGATTGCCCTCACTGAAGCACGGAAGCTGGGCATACCGGTAATCGCCATTGTGGACACTAACTGCAATCCCGACGGTATCGACTATCCTATTCCCGCCAATGACGACGCTGTCAAAGCCATTAGACTGATTTGCAGCAAGATAGCTGACTCTATAATCGAAGGAAAGGCTGAGGCGTCTTCCGGAGAGGCGGGAGCTGCCAAACTGGCAACTGAAGAAGAACGCGAAGAGGCCATTGACACTCTGGGTTCTTATACCTTTGAGCCGGATGAGCCAGCTGAACCGCAGAAGCAAGAAGGAGAGCCTACACCTACATGAAAGTGCCAATTCAATCAGTAAAGGAGTTACGAGATAGAACTAATGCCGGCGTGCTTGACTGCAATCAGGCTCTATTAGAGGTAGGCGGTGATATTGAGAAGGCAGTCGAATTCTTGAAACAACGCGGGGCGGCAACTGCTGAGAAGAGGAAAGATGCAGTTGCATCCCAGGGCATAATCGAAGCCTATGTTCATCATACCAGGAACATTGGCGCATTAGTGGAGTTGAACTGCGAAACCGATTTCGTGGCCCACACCGATGAGTTCAAGGAACTGGCTCGCAACCTGGCTATGCAAGTAGCTGCTACGTGCCCGCAGTTTATCACTGGTGAGGAGATGCCACCTGAAGCAGACATGGACCCACAGGCAGTTTGCCTTCTCAGCCAGCCCTTCATCAAAGATCCTGGCAGAACCGTGAAGGACGTTATTACCGAAACGATTGCCAAAGTAGGTGAGATGATAAGGGTACGCAGATTTGCCAGGTTCGAGCTTGGTGTTGATCGCTGAGCTATGGCCGACGAGTTAATCGCTGAACTGAACGGCAGAATGCAGAAGACCATAGATGGGTTAGCTAGAGAGCTAGCTACCATCCGGGCTGGACGTGCTACTCCAGCTTTGCTTGACAGCATCGTTGTTGACTATCATGGTTCACCCGTCCCTCTCAATCAACTCGGTACTATGTCCACTCCTGAGGCGAACTTGATCGTTATTCAACCCTGGGACCGTACATCGTTACGTGACATTGAGAGAGCTATTCTCGCAGCCAACATCGGTCTCAACCCTGCAAATGATGGCAATCTCATTCGGGTGGTTATCCCGCCTCTCAGTGAGGAACGGCGTCACGAGTTAGTCAAGCTAGTGTCTAGGAGGGTGGAGGAGCGACGGATTGCCGTGCGCAACATAAGGAGAGACGGCATCGAGAAACTGAGAGAGATGGAGAAAGACAAACAAATATCGCAGGACGAACTGAAGAATAACACTAAGAGAATCGACCAGCTTACAGAGGCTTTTGTGGAGAGGGTAAACGAGCTAGGAGAAATCAAGGAACGGGAGATACGGGAAATATAACGCCCCTCATCACTCCGACAAAGCAGTCCGCGCTAACTGCCGGAAATACGGCAAGGAGGAAACAGAACTACTCCACCTTAACCCAAAAACGAGAATCACCCCAGGGCATCCATTATTGTCAAGGAATTGAACGCTCTTCCGAACATATAATACCAGGAGGTTGACCATGCTAAAAGCGGCTTCGATAATCCTTATTATTGTGGCACTATCTTCACTCGTCATCGGCATTGTTTATGTGGCCAGAGGAACACTGATGCCGTACCACATGGAATTCATTGGTGACGCGGCCATGGAGGCTATCAGCGACAATCCCAACTTGGCAGCCCTGGCAACAGTTTTCATCAGACTTGCCGGAACGCTCTTTGTTAGCGTGGGGGTATTGTTGCTAGCCGTCATTTATTACGGTTTGAGAAAAGCTGAAAGATGGGCTTGGTGGGCTACGCTGATCGGGATGGGGGCTGTAAATGGACCGATGGTGGCGATTACCAGGCCCGTTGGAGGTTTCCCCTGGACATTAGCGATAGTCATGCTTACCATGTTTGTTATCGGCATTGCACTTGCAGCCAGGGAAGTTCTCAAGAAAGTGCCGAAAAGCTCCGCCGCCGGTATCTAGGGCAGCTAGATTAGCACTGCCAGTGTTCTGATACGCAATCCATCTCTGGGCGCTGGATTCTCATCTCGTGGCAACCACTGACGGAATATCACAGACCTTGCCAGTCCGCAGCCGCTCAAAAGTTGTTACAATAGAGCAATGCTGGAGCACAGAGTCATTACTGCCGTTGTGGGCGTGCCCCTCGTCATACTTGCCATATGGTTTGGTGATCCCTGGTTTACTCTCCTCATAGCCGCAGCGGCGTTAGCCGGCACGTACGAGTTCTACCGCATGGCCGACCTCGACAGGAGAGAACCTCTGTTTTACCTGGGCTTGCTATGGGCGCTGGCGCTTGTCTTGAGCCCTCATTATCATCACAGGAGTTTCGATGCTCTGCCCTTGGTTATTACCGCCACCATGCTGATTTCCCTGATTTGGCTACTACGCCGCCCATCAAGAGAAGGGGCATTTCGCAATTGGGCATGGATAATAGTGGGGGCTCTCTATGCAGGTTGGATGCTCAGCTACTGGCTGAATTTGCGCGGTCTGGAGGATGGACGGAATTGGGTTTACCTGGCCATGCTCACTATATTTGCCAACGACACTGGCGCCTTTTTTATCGGAAGAGCAAGAGGGAGACACAAGCTGGCTCCGGCCGTAAGCCCAGCCAAGACCTGGGAAGGGGCGATAGGGGGCTTGATATGCTCCGTTCTGGGCGCCATTGTAATAGCGATAGTCCTCAATCTGATTTCTCCTTTTGCTTTCGGATACTGGCACATCATCGCCCTTGGCTTCCTTGTCAGCCTCTTCGCTCAACTCGGCGATCTGGTCGAATCGTTACTCAAGCGCAACATGCGAGTGAAGGAATCAGGCAATCTCCTACCGGGACACGGTGGTGTCCTTGACCGCTTCGATAGCATCATCTTTGTCGGGGCAGTGGTATACTGCTATGTAGTATGGATGGCGTGAAGAAAATAGCTATCCTGGGCTCAACAGGCTCCATAGGACAACAGGCTCTGGATATCATCCGTGCCTTGCCTGATCAACTACAGGTGGTGGCTCTGGCAGGGGACAAGAATCTTAAGCTTCTGGAAAGGCAGATCAGGGAGTTCCGGCCCAAAGCGTTCTGTTCGTCGGCCAAGCCCGACATCGATTACAGGGGCGAGTTCTTGTCTATGGAAGAAATAGCTAGCCATCCTGAAGTCAATTTCGTGATTGTGGCTACTTCAGGTAAGGCAGGGCTGAGCCCAACTCTGGCAGCCATAAAGGCAGGCAAAATGGTTGCCCTGGCTAACAAGGAGGTATTGGTGATGGCCGGCGAGATCGTTGTTCGAGAAGCCAGCTGTCATAGGGTCCGAATTCTGCCTATTGACAGTGAGCACAGCGCTGTCTGGCAATGCTTGCAGGGGGAGGAGGATAAGGCGCAACGGCTTCTGCTGACTGCCTCTGGCGGGCCCTTCTACCGTTATTCACAGTCACAGTTAGCTGAGGTCACTCCCGAGCAGGCTCTTCGTCATCCCGTATGGAAAATGGGAAGGAAGGTGACCATAGATTCAGCAACGCTTATGAACAAGGGGTTAGAGGTCATCGAGGCTCATTGGCTTTTCTCTTTCACCTTTGATAGTATTGAAATATTGATCCATCCCCAGTCTATCGTTCATTCCATGGTGGAGTTTGTGGACGGTTCCCTGAAAGCCCAGCTTGGCTCGCCTGACATGAGGTTGCCCATCCAATATGCCCTTTCGTATCCCCGGAGGTGGCCCAACTCAGAACTGCCTCGCCTCGATTGGAACAAAATCCAGGCCCTGAACTTCGAGCCCGTGGACTATGGTAGATTCCCCTGTCTTAAATCGGCAGTGGATGCGGGCAAATCAGGAGGTACTTATCCGGCAGTGCTGTGCGCTGCAGATGAAGTAGCTGTGGAGCTTTTCTTAAGTCATAGGATCAGTTTCACCGGTATAGCTAGGATTGTGCAAGAAACACTTGAGCGACATCGAAACATCGCTCGACCGTCCCTGGAGGAAATACTGGCTGCTGACACATGGGCGAGGGAATGCGCCATGCGCTCTTCGCCTGGTCATCCCGAGGAGGCTGAGCAACCGAGTGATCTCGGGAGAGGGAAATAGGCGATGAGTACTGCTATCGTCATCGTTGCTTTCATCGCGGCCCTCTTCGTGGCCATCTGTCTTCACGAATTGGGGCACTTCATCGCTGCCCGGCGCGCAGGCGTTAAGGTGGAGGAATTCGGCATAGGGCTTCCCCCGCGGCTATTTGGCATCAAGCGAGGCGAGACCATCTACTCCGTCAATGCCGTACCGTTCGGAGCCTTTATCAAGGCTGCCGGGGAAGATGACCCCACAGTACCGAGAAGCCTGGCCGGCAAAGGTCCATGGACCAGATTGGGAGTCTATGTCGCCGGTCCGCTGGTCAATATCTTTCTGGCCTTTGTCCTCTTCAGTGCCTTCCTATCGCTACCGGTGAGCACGGTTGCCGGCGATGGACTCATGGTGCATTCCGTGAGAGAGAATTCGCCTGCCGAAGAAGCGGGCATCGAGCCCGGGGACATAATCCGCAAGATAGAGGGACAACCTGTTCGTAGGTGGGAAGATATACGGGATATAGTGAATGCAGTCGAAGAAGGGGCAGATATAACCCTTCTTCTGCAAAGGGATGGGCAGGAAATGGAGACGAGGTTGAGGCCGATGTTCGACCCGGAATTACAGCGACGAACAATCGGGGTTGTGCTTTGCTGGAATACGGTGACTCAAGTGGAGGAAGGCTCGCCCGCTTTTGAAGCCGACATGAGACCCGGGGATACCATCATAAGCATCAATAGACGGGCTGTATACAATAATGAGAGCCTATCCGGTGCACTGGCTTCTGTCGAGAGAGGCGAGGAAATGGAGTTGATTTTGCTCCGGGGTGGGAAGGCAATGTCAACCTCCCTCGCCAATACCAACGACGGAACCCTGCCCGGTGTAGAACTGCGATGGGTACCCGGGATCGATACCGAACAAGAGCGGCTTCCCGTGTGGAGGGCTGCTTATCTCGGAGCAAGCTACATCGTCCAGATGCCGGCACTGATAATAGAGGCTATCCCTCTGATTAGAGAGTCTCCCGATACGGCGCTGGTGGGACCGATAGGCGCCGGTCAGTTGACGGTGGAGGTAGTTCGCTCTTCCGGCTTCAGCAGCATGCTGTTCATGGCTGGCATGATCAGCCTCGGCATCGGCATATTCAATCTACTCCCAATCCCACCTTTGGATGGAGGAGGCATGCTGGTGGCACTTATCGAAGGAGTCAGGCGTGGGAAACGTCTTTCCCCCCGGGCAGTGCGCTTAGCCTACACCATTGGCACTGCTTTTCTGATCGCACTTGTGGTTTTGGTGACCTTTAGCGATATTCTACGTCTGGTCGGTGGCAGAGGTTTTGGATTATGACGCGCCGAACCTCGGTCCCTGTAAGAGTCGGCGAAGTGTGGATCGGCGGCGATGCTCCCATCGCAGTGCAGTCCATGACCAAGACCGACACCCGGGATGTTCCTGCTACCATAGCCCAGATTGAGCAGCTGGAAGACTGCGGCTGTGAGATAGTGCGGGTGGCAGTCCCCGACAGGGAAGCGGCGGAAAGCCTGGCAGCCGTAAAGAGGAGTGTGTCCTTACCTCTGATTGCTGACATACATTTCGACTATCGCCTGGCTTTGGCTGCGCTACAATCAAGTGTTGACGGGCTCCGCCTCAATCCCGGCAACATAGGCGACGAGGAACAGGTTTCCAGGGTAGTAGCTGCTGCCAAGGAGAGGGAGGTGCCTATCCGTATCGGGGTGAATGCCGGCAGTCTGCCTGCCAGTTTTCAGCCTGATGCTCCACCGGTTGAGCGCATGGTCAACATGGCATTGGAACAGATAAGGCTTATGGAAAGTCTGGATTTCAATTTAATCAAAGTCTCCCTCAAAGCCTTTGATGTTCCTTCTACCATTCAGGCTTATCAAATGATTGCCGACAAAATACCCTATCCTCTGCACCTGGGCATCACCGAGGCCGGGCTTCCCAGGGCCGGAGCGATACGGAGCGCCATAGGCATTGGCATACTTCTCTATCAGGGGATTGGGGATACGATACGCGTTTCCCTCAGCGCTCATCCCTGTGAGGAGGTATTCGTTGCCTACGAAATCCTGAAGAGCCTGGGACTCCGTGAGCGAGGTCCAACCCTGGTGAGTTGCCCTTCCTGCGGCCGGGCCGAAGTTGATATCATCGGACTCGCTGAAGCGGTAAGCAAGCGCCTGGAGGAGATAAGCAAGCCTGTCAAAGTGGCGGTCATGGGCTGTGTGGTTAATGGTCCCGGCGAAGCCAGAGACGCCGATGTGGGCATTGCCTGCGGCAAGGGCAAAGGTGCTATATTCAGGCAGGGAAGAATCATCCGTAC
>JAUWQY010000023.1 GCA_030610855.1 Dehalococcoidia bacterium | reverse complement strand
GGCGACTTCATAGAGGTCAAGGATAATAAGGTCTTCGTCAACGGGATCCCCCTTGAGGAGGAATATACCATGGCAGAGCCAGACTATGAGATGCAGGTAATAGAAGTCCCTGCAGACGAATACTTCGTTCTCGGTGACAATCGCAACAACAGTAACGACTCGCGTTACGGCTGGACAGTGCCGCAGGGCAATATCATTGGCAAGGCCTGGTTCATCTACTGGCCGGCAGGAAGATGGACGGTGATTAAGCATTATGGGTATCCGGAGCTAAGTATGGGGGATGGGCTAGAAATAGCCGTGAATCGTCCAGCTGAGGCATAACTTGACTGATGAGGTGCTGAAGCTATTCAGAGCGGCTGGAGCAATAAAGGAAGGCCATTTCTTGCTCGCCTCCGGGTTGCATTCGCCCGTGTACTGGGAGAAGTTTCGTGTATTGCAGCACCCACATGTTACCGGAACGCTGTGTCGCGTTATTGCACAGCACTTCAGAGGACAGAGGATAGACATAGTTGCGGGGCCGACGACTGGCGGAATCATCCTTGCCTTCGAAACGGCGCGACAGCTAGGAGTGAGGAGCATCTTTGCCGAAAAAGAGGGAGAGGAGAGGCTATTCCGGCGTGATTTCGAAATCACGTCTGGCGAACACGTCCTTATTGTCGACGACATCGTGACCACGGGAAACTCGCTTAGAGAGACGTTAGATGCCGTAAACAAGCGGGGAGGAATTGCCGTCGGCATCGGAGTGCTCGTCGACCGCAGTGAGAAGAGCGTCGTTCTAGACCTGCCTTTTTTCAGTTGCCTTCGTGCTCCCACCGTGGCCTATTCCCCTAGTGAATGCCCTCTTTGTGCTGCTCACATCCCTCTGTCCAGACCCAGTGCCGCGGGATAGCAGGTAGCTGCCCGCTCAGATTGGCTCGTACGGGCAGATCGGGATTCATCACGGCTCCTGGCAATGACTGGAGACAGGTGGTGTTGGGAGTGAAGTGAGGCGACAGATGTCCTTGCCGGGGGACTATGGCATCGGTTGGAGGCCCAAGCATGACGGGCCAACTGCCGACAGCATGTGGCTTGACACTCGAATGAGGAAAACCTAAAATATCGCTGACGCCGAGGTAGCTCAGGCGGTAGAGCAGCGGACTGAAAATCCGCGTGTCAGTGGTTCGACTCCACTCCTCGGCACCATGTACGTGGTATATTCAAGCAACCTGAGCAGAGAACAGAAGACGATCCTGGCCGTAATGCTAGTAATGGAGCGCCTACAAAGACCGTGAGAACTTCTCCACAGCGGGCAAGAGAGTGATGGAAGCCGAAGTGGCGGAACGGTAGACGCGGCAGTCTCAAAAACTGTTGGGGGGCAACCCCCGTGTCGGTTCGAGTCCGACCTTCGGCACCAGGATCTCCGGTTCGTGGAGGTGTTATCGTGTCAGGTCCGTATAAAGTGCACGTAGAGATAACCTCCATAAAAGGAGGGTGTCCCCTGGGGCACAAGGTGGGTGACGCATGGTTAGTTGAAGGTGGGAAGACGCCAGGCGGTGTTTGTGCTGCCGCCTGGAATGCTGTCTTCCCTTATGTTAGAGTGCTTTCAGCCGGGGGCGACTTCGATTGGGCTAAGGACAAGGATGTAGTGTCTTTTGCCTGCCCTGATGCGGAGAACGCCGCTGTTTTTGAATTGAGGAGACTCAGAGACTGAAGTGCCGGGTTGTGTAGCGGTAGCACAGAGGACTTTGGATCCTTTAGCCCAGGTTCGAATCCTGGCCCGGCAGCCAGCTACAAGAAGACGACGTCAAGATGCGGGCTAAGGAGCTAACTGAAGAAGAATCCCGGCCTGCTCTTGGGCAGAAAGTGATTTGGTGCCACGAAGAAACTGATGGAAGCAGTTAGGCACGTGATCGTGTATACCGACGGTGCATGCATCGGAAATCCTGGCCCGGGAGGGTATGGAGTAGTACTCCTCTATCAGGATGAGAGGGAGGAATTGTCGGGGGGCTATCGCCAGACTACCAACAATCGCATGGAGATAATGGCTGCAATCGTCGGATTGGAGACTCTGAAGGAGAGATGCCAGGTAACGCTACACAGCGATTCGGAGTACCTGGTCAAGGCGATGTCTGGCGGATGGGCTCAGAGATGGCGCGCAAACCGGTGGAAGCGCAACAAGCGGGAAAGGGCGTTGAATCCCGATCTGTGGGAGAAGCTCTTGCAGCTGTGCCAGGGGCATGAGGTTGAGTTTCGATGGGTCAAGGGGCATGCAAGAAGCCGTGAGAACATCCGCTGCGACGAGTTGGCCATGCAAGCTGCCCGGCAGCCCGATTTGTCCATCGATGTGGGTTATGTCTCTCGGGGCGGGACAGACAGGACGACATATGACACACTGTAGGTTCTCACCGGTACCCGAGCAGGATGACGATGAGCTTTGTGCCGCTGAGTCGGGAAGCAGTGGCTTGAGAAGAATCCAGAAAGATGCCAAAATCACTGTTACCAGGCTTCACCGGTTGCGCCAAGGCATTCGTTCCCCGGTAGCTCAACGGTAGAGTGGGCGGCTGTTAACCGCTTGGTTGCAGGTTCGAGTCCTGCCCGGGGAGCCAGTTTCCTTTCTTCAAGTCGACGGATTCAGAACCTCACCCGGCAAGTAGTTCGCTTAGCTTCTTCGTCAGGGCAGGCACGACCTCCTCGTACTTGCCGACCACCCCGAATTCCGCTTCCCTGAATATGTTCGCCTCTGGATCCTTGTTGATGGCTATCATGTGCTTGGAGCTTGAGCATCCAGCTGTGTGCTGGCTTGCACCCGAAACAGCTATGGCAAAATAGACGTCAGGGGCAACAATCTTACCGGTGAGGCCGATGTGCAGCGCCTCCGACACCCAGCCATTATCTGCAGGGGGACGCGAAGCGCCTACCGCGCCATGCAGCAAATCAGCCAACTCCTTTAACGTAGTCTGGAAGGGCTCGGGGCCACCCAACCCTCTGCCTCCGCAGACAATGACAGGGGCATCCTCAAGCTTGATGCCGACCGCCTCTTCCTTGACGGTTTCTAATGTCTTCGTCCTTACTTTCGATGCATCTATGTCAGCCTCGAAGGGTATGATCTCTCCCTTCCTTGAGTCATCACGCTCGGATGGTGACATTGCCTTTGATCTAACAGTAACCATCTGGGGCAGAAGCTCGCTGGTGAATACAGCTTGCGCGTTGCTGCCATAAACAGGCCGGGTTTGTACCAGTAGTTTCGTCTGCGGGTCTACGCTCAAGTCAAGACAGTCTGTCGCCAGACTGGTGCCCAGTCTGAAGGCAAGGCGAGGAGCCAGGTCTCTCCCCATGAATGTCTGCCCCATAAGTACTGCCCGAGGCGAAATCTCTTTGACCAGTTGTTCGGCAACCTGCATATACGAATCTGCTTGGTATTCCTTGAGAGAAGGGTGTTCCGCAGCATAAGCGTTGTCTGCTCCCAAGGCAATCACTTCCTTAGAAGCTCCACCAAGTGCATCGCCGATCAGCAGGCAGAATAAACCTTCCTGCAGCTCATCAGCAAGCCTCCTCCCGCATCCTAGCAACTCAGAAGTAATGGCGGCCAGCTTGCCATCTGCCAGTTCACCCAAAACCAATACACCTTTGTATTCAGCCATCGTCTCCTCCTTGATTCTAAAGTAACTTGGCTTCCCTTAGCCTTACAGCCAGATTAACGCCGGCCTCTGCTGGCGTCTCGCCCTCGATTATCTCACATTTCGCTTCCTTGACTGGCTGGAAGAGCTTCTCCAACTTGCTGCGCCTTCCAGCGGCGCCAACCTGTGATGCCTCAAGGTCGATATCGGCTGGTTTCCAGATAACAGGTTGTTTCTTGGCTGCCGCCATAATTCCTTTCAGGGCGGCATAACGAAGCACTCCCAACTCGCTGGTTACTGTGATCAATGCAGGCAGTGTCACTTCAACAGAGCGATAGCCATCGGGGATAACCTGCTCGACCCACGCCTTTCCATCCGTGACTTCTACCTTGCGAGCCAGAGTTACGGCCGGGATCTGTAACAACTCAGCAATACCCAGCCCTGTTTGCCCGGCATCCCAGTCAGACGACTGCCTGCCGCAGAAGATGATGTCATATTCTCCTATCTTCTTTATCGCCATGGCCAAGGCGTTAGCCGTTGACCAGCTGTCACCATCCTCGAAAGCTTCGTCCTCCAAAAGGATGAGTTCATCACCACCTACAGCTAACGCTTTCTTAATCACGTCCCGAACGAACTTGTTCCCTAAGCTGAGCACAGTGATTTTGCCCCCCACCTTATCCTTGATCATGAGCGCAGCTTCCAGAGCAAACTCCTCATATTGGCCGATTACAGGTTTCACCTCCGCAGGCCAGGTCATCTTGTTGTTCACCACTTTGAACACTGCCGGTGGCACTTCAGGGTCGGGCACCTGCTTACAGCAGACAATCATGTTAACTGGCATTCTGTAACCTCCTTGAAGATTCGTCGCAGCCAAAGAGTATAACAAAATGTGCGTCCAGTCAACGGTCACGACCTTGGCTCGAATGGTTCCACGGATTATGTCAGTGGCACCGTGGAAGCACTGGACCTTGGCCACCGAGTCCTCTTGAGAACACGGTTGCAACGTCAGCATGAGCGGCTCACATGACACCCGGAATCATCTCAGATAACGGTGTAGACAAGCCTATTCAATCGCTAGCATTGACTGACCATATACGGAATATCGTGTCTGCCGTCGCACCCACTGGCAAGGTACATGATGACAGGCCGCTCCCGGCAAGCTACAGGATTTACAGAGAGATGCCAAGCAGAATCATGCTTATGGCTAACGTCGCTATCCCCGGTGTCGCTGATGGCATGGATTAGATAGTAGTGATATACTCAATCCGTAATGCCGGGGGTTAAGAAAAGGCTAGGCACCTATGTTACTAGCGGTTGATATTGGTAACACCAACATTAAGCTGGGTATATTTGAGGGCGATAAGCTTAAGGCTACCTGGAATTTGGCTACCGACACTCACACCACCCCCGATGAGTACGGTGCAGTGTTGCTCAACCTCATGGAGCGGAAAGAAATCCTCCCTTCAACCGTTGCCGGTGTGGTACTGTGTGGTGTCGTGCCGCCTCTGCTGCATACGTTCATGCAGCTGTGCAAGAAATACCTGAATACCAAACCGCTGGTCGTTGAAGCTGGTGTTAAGACAGGCATGCGCATCTGTCTCGATAATCCTCGTGAGGTTGGTCCTGATCGCGTGGTTGGCGCTGTGGCTGCCCAGAATCTCTACGGAAAACCATTGATAGTCATTGACCTTGGCACTGCTACGACCTTTGATGTCGTTTCCAAGGAAGGTGATTACCTTGGGGGTGCGATTGCCCCGGGGATCGCAATAGCTAGCGAAGCATTGTTCGCCCGCACAGCTGTGCTGCCTCGAATAGAACTGATTCGCCCCAGGCATGTCATCGGCAGAAACACTATCTCTGCCATGCAATCAGGTATAATATTCGGTTACATTGACCTCATTGAGGGCATGATTCGCCGAATAGAGCAAGAACTGGGAAGCAAGATGAAGGTCGTAGCTACCGGCGGCCAGGCTTACCCGTTCGCTGAAGAGATAACAGCCATAGACGTAGTGAATCCCAATTTGACCTTGATTGGCCTACGACTCGTTTATCAGATGAACAAGGAGCAGTAATGCTTAACAACAAGATGGTAGTATTAGGCGTAACGGGGAGCATTGCTGCCTACAAGGCCGCTGAGATTGCGAGCCAGCTAACTCAGGCCGGAGCCAACGTAAATGTGATTATGACCAGGGAGGCCGTCCAGTTTGTGTCGCCTATCACCTTTAGGGCTCTTACCGGCAGACCCGTAGTCACTGAAATGTTCGATATAGCCTCCGAGTTCAGTATTGAGCATGTCTCCCTGGCCAAATCCGCTGACATGGTGGTTATTGCCCCCGCCACTGCTAATATCATTGCCAAGCTAGCTGCCGGGATCTCCGACGATATGCTATGTTGCACAGTGCTGGCCACCAAAGCGCCGGTGGTCATAGCACCAGCTATGGAAACCAATATGTATGATAGTCCCATCACCCAGGATAATCTCTGTGAGCTTAAAGCCCGCGACTTCGTGATTATTGGTCCATCTGTGGGCTGGTTAGCCTCTGGTAAGGAAGGCTTGGGGCGACTCGCCGATATAAACGAGATTCTGGGGAGCATTCGTCAGATATTGGGGAGAGACGGGGATCTAGCCGGCAAGCATGTCGTGGTTACCGCAGGAGGTACGCAAGAACCTATCGACCCTGTGCGCTATATTGTCAACCGCTCGTCAGGGAAGATGGGCTATGCTGTGGCCGAAGCGGCGCGTGACCGGGGCGCCAAAGTATCATTAATCACGGCGTCTGCCTCATCAACTCCTCCCACAGGCGTTGGCATCATCAGGGTCGGCACCGCTGAGGAGATGTGTCACGCTGTGGAGAATGTGGCTCCCAAAGCTGACGCCCTGATTATGGCGGCAGCTGTCGCTGACTATCGCCCGAAGAGCACGTCTCGAGAGAAGATCAAGAGGGCAGGTTCCGGGTTAACGCTGGACCTGGAATGCACCAGGGACATTCTAGGCACTATCAAGGGGAATCTCATCAAGGTGGGCTTCGCCGCCGAGACCAGCAATCTAGTAGAGAATGCCAGAGAGAAGCTCAAGCAAAAGGGGCTTGACCTTATCGTAGCCAATGATGTTACAGCTAGCGATAGTGGATTCGGCACTGACACGAATCGAGTGACCGTAATCGACAAAGAAGGTGGGGTTGATAGTTTGCCTTTGCTAACTAAGCGAGAGGCGGCTGAGAGGATCCTGGATAGGGTGGCGCAGCTTCTACTAGAGCGGGAGTCCCGATTACAGAATAAGCACTGAATCAGGAACTCTGAATTTGCTCGGATACAGGGATCTCTTCCAGAGAACAGCCGGCGGATAGGAGAGTTTTAGAGTTAATGTCTGAGATACCTAAGGCCTACGAGCCAGGTCAGATAGAGAAGAAGTGGTATGATTTCTGGCTGGACCAGGGCTATTTCACTCCAGAAATGGACCCCAATAAGCAGCCGTTTGTCGTTGTTATGCCGCTTCCTAATGTCACCGGAGAACTCCATTTAGGGCATGCCCTGTTCGTGACGCTGCAGGATGTTATGGCTAGGTGGCACAGGATGAGGGGGGAGCCCACATTATGGTTACCCGGAACTGACCACGCGGGCATCGCCACACAAGTGGTTGTGGAACGGCAACTGGCTGAGCAGGGGAAAACCAAGGAGGAGATAGGTCGAGAAGAGTTCACGAAGTTGATCTGGGAATGGGCTGACAAAAACAGGGATGATATCAGGCGCCAGCATCAACTGCTGGGGGCGTCCTGTGACTGGACTAGGGAGAGGTTCACTCTGGATGAAGGTCCGAGCAAGGCAGTACGGACTGCTTTTGTGCGCCTGTACAACAAGGGGCTAATCTACCGCGGAGAACGAATGATAAACTGGTGTCCCCGCTGCCGAACCGCGCTTTCCGACCTCGAGGTAGAACACAGCGATATTGCCGGATACCTTTACTATATTCGCTATCCTCTGAGAGAAGATGAGGGCTTCATCGTTGTAGCCACTACCCGACCGGAGACCTTCCTCGGCGACACGGCAGTTGCTGTGAATCCCGAAGACGAACGCTACAAGAATCTGATAGGAAACAGTGTCATCCTCCCCGTCATAGACAAAGAAATCCCCATCATCGCTGACGCTGCGGTTGATGTATCCTTTGGCACCGGAGCACTGAAGATTACTCCGGCTCATGATCCCACAGACATGGAAGTAGCCCGCAGACACAATCTGCCCCTGGTGAACGTCATGAACCCCGATGCCACTATGAATGAGAACGCCGGGCCATACCAAGGAATGGAAAGATTTGCCTGTCGAGATAGGATTCTGACCGACCTGAAGAACGAGAACCTGCTGGAGAGAGTCGAGTTCTACGCTCATTCGGCAGCTCACTGTTGTCGCTGCCAGACGATGCTTGAACCAAGGGTCAGCCTGCAATGGTTTGTCCAGACACAGCCTCTGGCTGAAGCTGCTATCAACGTGGTTAGAGATGGCAGAATCAAGATAATCCCGGAACGCTTCACCAGGATATATTTCGACTGGATGGAGAATATCAAGGATTGGTGCATCAGTCGACAACTATGGTGGGGACATCGCATCCCCGTCTGGTATTGTGAGGAATGTACAAGGGTAACAGCCTCGATAGATGAACCAGGGACTTGTGCCCATTGTGGTTCGAAACAGATCGTCCAGGACCCCGATGTCCTTGATACTTGGTTCAGCTCAGCGCTATGGACACATTCCACGCTCGGTTGGCCGGAGGATACCGAAGACCTCCGCTATTTCTACCCCGGGTCGGTGATGGAAACAGGCTATGACATCCTGTTCTTTTGGGTCGCCAGGATGATCATGATGGGGCTGGAGAATACGGGTGAGATACCATTCCGTACCGTATACCTTCATGGATTGATCAGGGATAAGAGCGGAGAGAAGATGAGCAGAAGCAGGTTGCGAGGGAACGCTATGAACCCTGCTGAGCCCTTAAGCAAGTACGGTGTCGATGCTCTGCGTTTTGCCCTGTCGGCCGGGAGTACGCCGGGGAATGATATGAGTGTGGGCGAAGGAAAACTGGAGTCCGGCCGCAAGTTCGTTAACAAGTTGTGGAATGTCACCAGATTCGTCCTTCGAGCCCTGGATGCTGAAACGCCAGAAGCTGAGCCAGGAGCACTACTGCCACAGAAGATAGAGGACAAATGGATCGTCAGCCAACTCAACCGGCTTGTCAACGATGTCAACGAATTGATGCAGGATTTCCGATTTGGCGAAGCAGAACAGCAGATCTACGATTTTGTCTGGTCGAAGTTCTGCGATTGGTATGTTGAAATCGCCAAGATACGCCTTCGTAGCAAGGTAGCCCCATCACCTGTGCCTTTCCTGGCCAGTACGTTGGAGAAATCACTCCGTCTCCTGCATCCTTTCATGCCTTTCGTCACCGAGGAACTCTGGCACATGCTACCGCAAACGCGGCCTGGTAATCTCGCCCTCCGCGCAGAGCTCGTGGCTAGCAATACGTCGGTGCCGGCCTCCCTAATGATAGCTCCGTACCCCATCGCTGACGACAGGACGTTTGCTCCCGAAGCTGAACAAGTGATGGATTCCCTGATAGAGATTATCCGCTCCATCCGTAACGTCCGGGCTGAACATGGAGTAATGCCAGGCAAATGGATTGAAGCCAGAGTGTATACTGATGAGCTCCTCTCAGGTCTTGCCGCTGAGGCAAGCATGATAGAGACATTGGCCAAAGTCCGACCACTGAGAATACTCAATCGCAAAGACAGGAAGCCCTCCGAAGACAAAGCTCTGGTGTTAGTGCTAGGAGGGGCTGAGGTAGTTCTGCCTTTGGCTGGCATGGCCGACCGGCATGCTGAAGAACAACGGCTGCTAAGAGAAAGCGAGGAAATCAGCGCAAGAATCGCTCATGTGGATGCCAGGCTAAGAGATGACGCCTTCTTGAGCAAGGCACCGATTCAGGTCATCACAAAAGAGAGACAGAAGCTCGCCATCCTCGAGGACAAACTGAGAAGGCTACGCCAGGAGTTGTCTTGACCAGGCTTCCTGGGCGCTGATGCATCAATGCCACATCCCGAGGAACAGCGATTTCCGCCAATCGGTTTACACAAACCTACTGCCAGTTCCTTCTTCTTGCGGCTGCGAACAGCGTGCCATGAACCAGGCCCCCGAATCACCGCCCGATTCCCAGGCTCCACCGCCAGTGAGTAATCAAGTTACTGAGCAATATCGAGCAGAGGATCCCAGATGAACAACGGGCAAGACCTGAGTTCTTCTAGAGCTTGGATTTCAGGCTTCGAGTTCTCAAAGGGCGATGTGGTCTACCTTTCAGGCGTAGCACCTCATGCAGCTTTGACAGAGCTTTCTTAGTGTCGCTGGCAACACATGATTTGTCACACCTTCTTATGCGGTATTTGAATAGCCAGTAGGTGAACTCATCGAACTGCCTTAGACTCATAGATCTAAGGTAAGGATATCGCCTCTCCTTTCTGAACTGTTTCAGAAGGCTGAACTGATCAGCACCGTAGATGCGATGGTGAGCTTCGTCAAGTGTCCCGTCATCGCTGCTCAGGCCTAACACTCTCCTTTCCTTCCGTATCTCCTCCGTTACGGCCAGAATCAGGAATCCTTCCACAAGGATGCCGTAGAAATAGTTGAGATAGGTGTGGTATTTGGAGGGTCCGATCAGATTCCTGAATTCGCCCCTGGACAACTCGATGGGCGGTATATCAAAGAAGAGAAGAGCGGTGCGTTCCTTTTCCGGAATAAGCCCATCGAGCTCTTCACATAACCGCTCCGCCAGGATCAGCCAATCAAAGGCCTCGTTGTCTACAAGATAGCGATAATGTCGGCCTTCATAGTCCTCTTCAGGACTACTCCATAGACGAATGGCTTCAAGCAAGGCCACATACCAGTGCTTGCCTTCAGCGACGGCATTCTTCAGCCATTGTATTGCTTGAGCATCTTCGACGGACACTCCAGCCACCTCCACGATTGTTCTGGGGCATCACACAGCATTATACCTTCGTTATTCCAGAGCCGACAGCGCACATACTATCTCGAGAGCAGAAGAATTCGCTCCAGTTGGGTTAAGTCACTGATGGATTCCTGGCAACTACTCCCCGACCTGTCAAGATGAAACGCATCGATGCCAGCCTTCCGGGAATTGATGTAATCAAACTGCCAATTATCACCCACATGGATGACATGCCCGGGATGGACACCCATCTCTTCACATATCCTGAGGTAGAAATCAGGGTTCTTCACCTGCTTGTAGTGCGAGATGGAGGAGAAAACCCGAACGAAATAAGACTCGATGTCCTGCAATAGGTAGTGAAGCAGTTCCCGCGGCGTACACGAGGCAACAACCAACCTATACTCGCTGGCCAGCGAAGAGAGGACCTGAGTCACCTCAGGATAATAGGCTATCCTACCCAAACAGCTTTGGATTACGGGGTCAGAAGACCCCAGGCCAAGATAGTCGAACCAGTATTCGATGTCATACCATTCAAGGCTCTGTTCGCCGATCCTGTTGTACTCCTCAAAGACACGCATCTTGGCTTCGGCAAGGTCGAGTCCTTTTCTACGGGCATAGAGCGCGGGGATGGCTTCATGCCATATGGCCTGGCTGAAATCAGGCGTTACCACTGTCCCCTCAGCGTCGAAAGAGACCAGTTCGACTTCCTTCATCTCAGATGTTGATACTATCATGGCGGGGAAGCAGAAGTCCATTTGCCTGTTCCTCTTCCGCAAGCTACAATAGGTGAAATGCTGGTTTACTCAGCTATGGAGAAACCAAGTCATACATTTGAGCTGGGCCCTATAAGACCTCCTAGTGAGGCTCATTCCTTGCTGATAAGAGCAACCCGGAATTGCCCCTGGAATAGATGTCTGTTCTGTCCCGTGTACAAGGGCCGTAAGTTCGAACTGAGGCCAGTTTCGGACATTGTCAAAGACATTGAGGCCGCTAAGGCTATCAGCGACGGTATCAAGGAAACAGCCTGGAGAATGGGCCACGGCAATAGAGTGCGAGAGGTAGCGGCAATGTTCCATAGTCAGGCTGAATTCGGGCAATGCGCGGCCCACATCGCCCAATGGCTCTCTACCGGAGGCACGTCAGCCTTTCTGCAGGATTCCAACACCCTTGTCATGCGTACTCCTGAGCTAACTCAGGTCATCACTTTCCTGAGAGAGACTTTTCCCGGGCTAGGTAGAGTGACTACATATGGTCGGTCCCATACAGCAGCCAGAAAGTCGTTGACAGAACTCAAGGAACTCAGGAATGCAGGACTCGACAGGATTCACATTGGATTGGAGACTGGCTACGACCCTTTGCTGGCATACATGGAGAAAGGGTGCACCGCCAGGGATCATATCGAGGGTGGGAAGAAGGTGAAAGAAGCAGGTATTTCGTTGTGTGAGTATGTCATGCCAGGTCTCGGGGGCAGGACGATGTCTAAAGAGCATGCCCGCGAAACAGCCAGGGTGCTGAACGAGATCAACCCCGACTATATCAGGTTACGCAGCCTCCATGTGTCTCCAGCGATGACCCTGTGGACAAGGCTGCAGGATCGAGATTTCGAACTGCAGACAGAGGATGAGGTAGTAAAGGAGATCGCCGCCTTCATCGACAACCTGGAGGTTACCAGCCATCTTAAGAGCGACCATACACTCAACTTGCTCATGGAGGTTCAGGGCAAAATGCCGGAGGACAAGGACAAATGCCTTAGTATCATAGATCACTATTTGGCTTTACCACACGAGGAGAGGCTCAATTTCAGGTTTGGCAGACGGGCGGGCTATTACGATACCCTGGCTGACCTCGCCGATAACCACACCCATGAGAAGATAGGCGAAGCTATAAAACGCCTCAAAGCAGGTGACGACAACGTTGAAGATGCTCTATTCAGGCTGAAGAGCACCTTTATCTGAGGAATATGCCGCTTATCCTGTAATACGCTCAGCTGTGTTTCTGGTGTTCTGTTCCAGGTCGATAAACAGGTAGAAGACCTCCCTCGCAGCAAGCAGGAATAGCCACACCAGGAATGAGCCGATTATCCCGATTATCGTCACCATTGCTCCAAGCAAGATGTTAACAACCGGGAGGTCCGTGGCCCCACCCACCATCATTCCAGCCACGATTCCAGTGCCAATCGAACCGATAACGCCGAGTACCAGCGCTATCCACCCCACGACCCTGAGAACACCAGCCGCAAACCGTAGAAAAGGATACCTTTGCATCTTTCCTCCTTTCTGTTTCTAAAGCCTTTCAAACATGATCTTGTACTGACCCGATGCCTCAGGCACAATCCGATTACACATACCCTGCATTCGTCCAATACAGATAGGATGCACGACTAGTGATGCCAGATTGGCACCCGGGATGAGACTTACGATTACCGTAGCCAGCATGAAGCGTTTCGACACTGCCGGTGGCAATCCCCTGAGTCTCATCTGAAGGTTGACTCGGGCTACCAGGCGAAGCCAGAATTTGAATACCCAGTACAGGTTAAAGAAGGGAATGAAGCTAAAGCCAATAGCTCTTCTCGCTCCGAAGTCGTCATGCTTAACCATAGGTAACTTCGAGTGCATCAATCCGAAGTAAATCAGGCTAAATAGGCCCATTGTAGCAAAGTGAAGCAGAATCGCACCGTCAACTGAGAACGCAATGGTAAGTCGGTGTTGACTGAATTCTGTTCGCTGTCCATCGGATAGGCTGCTCAAATCGAAGAGAGGGTCGTAAACATTCGCCGGTTTTCCTCCCACTCGCTTCCCTTTCAGTCTGGCTCCACACGTAACACACGCCCTTGCCAGTGGCATTACCAGGGTGCCACAGGCTGGACAACCGACACTACTGGTCACAGGCACAGCCCCACAGGAAAAGCAGCTCTGCGGGCTACCTGCCAATTCCTTTCCACAATTCCTACAGAATATCGCCTACCTCCTCTGTGCCCCTGAAGTTACCCGCCTTATACTTACCCGATGATTCCAGCGTCCTGATCCTTACTCGAATTCGCTCTTTCCCAGGGCAACGAATATGATGGCCAGTATCCCGAGAACCGCCCATGGACCCATCAGTGCACATATAGAACCGGCAAGCGCCAATCCCCAGATCCTTCTTCTTAAGGCATAAACGCCGCCAACTATGGCAACCACTCCGAATACAATCAACGGACCGCCAATGGCAGCCATCCATCCCATCCCAAAGAACCCGCCGGCAAACCCCCCCAGTGCAGCAACTACGGTACCTCCAATGACCTGAATTACTCCTGCAATAATGCAGAGTATCCCCGCGGTTGTTGGCTTCCAGGTTCGCTCCATTTCCTATCCCTCCTTTTTATTCTTCTGCATAAAGATATAGTTAGAAGCTCTTGTTGTCAATGCCCCGGAGCTTCAGTCGCGCTGCTTCGGCGGGTACTTCGCCCGCCATTCCGGCTCAGCTCAGCCCAAGGAAATCGGCCTCTCGGCAAGGCATTCCCTCTCACGACGGTCTTTTCACAATCGCCCCCGGAGGAGTCACTACGGTATGAGCCACGGTATCAGCCATCCTATTGACGCAATACCTACCAGGAACCCGATCAACCCGATCACCAGAGTTACGCCCAGGCTAATAAGAGCCGTGCGCCACCACAATCCCCAGGCCAGTCTCCAGGTCGGTTTGACTTCGTTGTCCATCTCCTGTTGCTCCTTTCTTCGCTTTCGTGATATTTCAGGATCGTCAGTTGACTGACTAGCTTCTGCACTCGTCAACTCATTATAAGCATAGCTATTTCGCTATGTCAATACAAAGAAGCTGATTACTTGTCGAATCGATGGTGCCGGGCTGAGAGAATGACAGGCGGGCATCAAGACGAGATCAAGACGTCCCCTAGCTTATGTGAGTGTGGGCGCACTGGTAGACGCGAGACCAACGGTTCCACTCGGTCAGGGGAGGCCACACACACAGGCAACCGGCTGCATCAAACGGAAAGACTGCGCTGAGGCATACCCGAATCAGTTTGCTGCATTGGGCTCACCGCCCCAGCCACTTCCTCAGACTCTCAACTTTCAGCTCATGTCGCTTAGCTGAGGTAGCACATCCGACGCCCCAGCAAACAAGTGCGATTCCGAATAGCCCGACTGGATCCGATAAGACGCCAAGGAAACCACCACCGACCACTCCCACAGTTATAAGAACAGCTGCCAAAGCAACGTAGACATCTGCTCTGCGCTGCACTCTGTCAATTGTCTCACGGAGCTTAAACTCCTGCCATTCGGCATCGTCTCCAACCAGGCTTCTGCCACACGCCGGACAGAAGACTTCATCCTCATCTATTTTCTTCCCACAGCGGTGACAGTAAACCATGGCCACGTCTCCCCAGCTTTCTTGGCAACTGTTATTTTACGATACCCTCAGCCAAAATTCAACATGTCCAGGTCGAGCGATGCTGTCAATAGCGAGCTTACGTTCAAATGGCAGAGCCCGGCCGTCCTCGCCTTTGCAGAGTCGAGATACGATATAAGAGCGGTGCTCAGCTGGCAGCCCTGGTGAGACCCGCGCCGGCCTCAGCATCAACCGACCGATCCGTGCAGATCCCTGAAGGCTTCTATATAGCCTGAAGCTCCTTGACCATATAAGCACCCCGGAGAACATAACCGAGCGAGCGATAATACTCCCTGGCACCCACACCGCTGAGCACCATTAGCTCATGACTCCCAAATTCCTCCCTGGCTATTCCTTCTGCCCGGCGAAGCAGTCCTTCACCGAAACCCTGATGCTGAGCCGCTCCCTCCACTCTCTCCCCCAGCGCAACCTCCGGGCCAAAGATGTGTAGCTCCCTTACCATCGCTCGTCCCTCGTTGATCCTCAGCCTCAGTAAGCCGAACAGGGTTTCATTCGCATCCTCATATGAAAGGAAGATCTCCTTCGCCCCCCACGTCTCGTAATCCAGCCTCGTCGGCCCGGGCCGGCCGACCTGCCAGCCGTCCCTCAGACGATGCCCGTATTCCCGACACCGGATGCAGTTGCATTGAAGCCCTGCCTGCCTCATCTTCTTCCTGATAGTTCCTCTGAGGGCCAGGTCCTTACTACCGGCAATGATAAATTTGGTCGGAATATCCCGCATCAGCCTCGAAACCCTAACGTATTTTGGAATCAGGGTCTTAATAGCTATGAGCAAGTCAATCATCTCCTCAACGTCATAAGGACGGTAGCGATTATCTCGATACCAATTCTCCAGTTCGCTTCCCTCAACCACCAGTGTGGGGTAGAGCTTGAGCCCATCGGGTCGGAAGCGCTCATCCTCGAACAACTTCCGCGATAGCTCCAGGTCATGCTCCGGGGTCGACCCCGGTAAACCGGGCATCCAGTGATAGTGAACCTTAAAGCCGTAATCTCTTAGTAGCCTCGTAGCGGTGATAACTTCAGCTACTCCATGTCCCCTCCTTGTCAGGCGGTGCACCTCATCGTCCAGGGTCTGTACTCCAAGCTCTACCCTGGTAGTGCCGAAATCGAGCATCCTCCTTATTTCTTCCTCTCCGCAGAAATCGGGCCTCGTCTCGATGCACAGTCCGACGCACCGATGTGCAGCTTTTTCATTCGATTTCCTGGCTGCTTCTAGACTCCCGGAGGGAATGCCATTGAGCGCATCGTAGCAATCCCTGACAAACTGATACTGATAGTCATAGGGATAGGACAGAAAGGTACCCCCCATGACGATAAGCTCTATCTTGTCCTGAGCGTGTCCCATTTCAGCCAGTGCCTTCAGCCTGATCTCCACCTGCCTGCCGGCGTCAAAGTCACAGCTTCGAGCGCGCAGAACCGCCGGAGACTCAACCGTATAACTCTTGGGCGCCCCAGGAGAGCCGGGGCAGTAAACGCATTTGCCCGGGCAGGGAAACGGCTTGGCCATCACTGCCACCGGCGTTACCCCGGAAATAGTTCGAGATGCTTTCCTCATGCCACACGACAATACGAGGTCAACGCTATTCTTCTCGTCGGCCCGCCCTGGCTATCTCCTTCACCCTGGCACCGACCGGGAGGCAACATCGTTGCGATTATTTCGCTTCCTGTAATCGTCAGCCCCGACAAGCCGGGGCGAAGAATCTCCGGGATACCTTCATTCCGCTTCGCTCCATTCAGAACGACAAGAAGAGACTGCCATCCATGAGCGTTTCACCACAATATGCTAAAGTTTAACAGGATGTGCTTATGACGACAAATAGAGAAGTCTTCGACCAGATAGCTGAGAGCTGGTATGGGGTAAGGCACTGGCCCCTATTGAAGAAGGAGTTAGAGGAGATGGCGGAGAGGTGGCAAGGCGGAAAGCTGCTAAATGTGGGCTGCGCTCACGGAGCGGACTTTCTGCCCTTCAGCCGGAGCTTTGAGCTCTGGGGGTTAGATTCCTCCCGGGCTATGCTCAAGCAAGCCCTGAGATATTCTGCCAAGCAGGGGCTTTATGTCAACTTGATGGCCGCCGACGCATTGTTCCTCCCCTTCCCTCAACATACCTTCGATTGGGCGATATCGGTTGCCACCTACCACCATATCGAGGGTGGTCAGGAAAGGGAGAGAGCATTCGCAGAGCTAAGACGAGTGTTAAAGCCCGGGAGCGAGGCTTTCCTGACCGTCTGGAACTATGGGCAGCCACGTTTCTGGCTTAAATCACAGGAGCAGCAAGTCCCCTGGAAACTAAAAGAAGAGACAGTGTACCGCTACTATCATCTCTTCTCTTATGGCGAGCTAAGGAAGTTACTAATCAAAGCCGGCTGGGAAATCGTCAGTATGTTTCCAGAGAGATCCTACCATTTCCCCATGAGGAACTTCTCGCGCAACATATGTGTTCTGGTGAGGAAATAGATCATACATAGGGGGAGCTGTGCTACACGCCCACTTATTCAGCGGATGGGTTCTGACCTGTCTTCACCTTCTCAGGGAAGCCCTCTTCGACAATCCGGATGAAAACCTGCACGAGCTCAGGGTCAAACTGAGACCCGGCACAACGCCGCAACTCCTTCATCACCTTTTCGCTGCACAGCGCCGGACGATAAGGACGGGCGGAACTCATTGCCTCAAAGCTATCGGCGATGGCAAGGATGCGGGCCTCTATAGAAATCTCTTCCCCCTTCAGCCCTTCGGGATAGCCACCACCGTCCCACCTCTCATGGTGATGTAGAATGCTGCTCACGCAGGGAACTAGATTAGGTATGTTACCGACGATCGTTGCCCCCAATCTAGGATGAGCCTTAATCGCTTCCCAATCTTCTTTACTGAGCTTTCCTTTCTTGTTAAGCACTTTATCAGGAATCCCAATCTTGCCAATGTCGTGCAGCAAAGCAGCAGTGCTCACCCTGGATACCTGGTCGGGAGGAAGTCCGATCTTCTCCGCCAACGCTACGGCATAAGCGTTGACTCTTCTGGAATGACCGTAAGTGTAGGGATCCTTCGCCTCCACTGTGGAAGCTAAGGCATAAATAGCGCTCAAACCGTTACGCCTGGCATAAACTCCCGCATCGTCCAGTGGTTCGGACAAAACCCTGGAGGAGAGATAAACTCGATCACCTCCGGTTCGCTTGGCGAAATAGAGAGCAGTATCAGCCACGGTAACAAGCTCTCCGGATATCACCCCGTCTGAAGGATAACTAGCTATACCTATGCTGCAAGTTACAGCAATCTCCTTCTCCTTCATCCCACGGGCAATGCTTCTCCGAACTCGTTCAGCTACGACATGGGCATCATTCATATCTGTCTGAGGCAAGATGACAATAAACTCATCGCCCCCGTAGCGAAAAGCCTGGTCTCCATTCCTGACAGAGTTCCTGATAACCTTCGCTATGTGATTCAGAAGAGTATCCCCTGAGGGATGCCCATATATATCGTTATATGTCTTGAAGTTATCCAGGTCGAGGAGGAATATGGAGAACGCATTGCCATAGCGACCATGCCGTGAAATCTCTTCCTTGAGCCGTTCTTCAAAATGACGGCGGTTGAACAGCCCGGTAATCTCATCAACACGAGCCCTCTGTTCGGCCCGCGCATAAAGCTGAGAATTCTCTATCGGAGTCGCGATCTGCAGAGCCACCTGCCCCAGAAGCCTTATCTGCTTGGGATCGAAGGCATCACGCTGCCGGCTGGCTACAACCAGACTGCCTATGCCCTGCTCCTTGATCTTCAGGGGCAGATAAACAATAGAGCGAATCCCATGCTCTAAGTAACGCTTCCCGGTCACGAATCTTGTGTATTGCGCCAGATCAGGCTCATATACGATCTTGCCCTCCCGGCATACCCACTCCGTAGCCGTCCCTTCAAGGGGTACCCTTTCTTCGCTCTGCCAGGGAGAACCGATGTTGCTCGATAGAGCGAGAATATAAAGCTCGTCTCCGTCAACTAAAGCAATAGTTGCCCAGTCGAAATCCACCATGTTCCTTAACTCCTGGACAAAGCCCTCGAAGATCAAAACGATGCTCATACTGGACGTAACAATTGTAGTCAAACGGTTAAGCAGGTTTATCTCCTTATCCTGCTCCTGCAATTGCTCATTGTAATACTCCTTTTCCAGGCTCGCTGCCACCTTACTAGTAATGGACTCCAACAAGTCAATGTCCTCAACGGCATAGGGCTTCCCATCTCTTCTCTCACTTATTGCCACGACAGCTGCCAATTCACCCTTCTCCAACTTAAATAGGGGGAGGAATATATCGACCTCTGCCGATCGAATACTATCCCTTTCCTCTTGCCACATAGAGCGGAACTGAGGCAGGATAGCGAGATTCCTTTCCGGTAGTATAGTGCTTTCTTGCTTCAGCCATGTTACGACAGGACTGTCAGCCATCAATCTCAATCCCTTCATGGGATTTCCCTCTACCGGAGGGTAGCTGAATCGGCCGGTAAAAGCTCCGTCTTCGCTACGTGGCAGAAGCAGGCAACCTCTCCGACAGGCAACAGAGCTACAAAGCAGCGATATGAACTCGCTGCCAAAAGTCTCCATCTCACGGGCATCATGTATTCTGGTGATGAACTCAGATAATCGCCGGCGGTGGGCGTATTTCTCACCGACGAAGGCCTCCTCCATTCTCGTTCGCCAGCGCGCACCCACCGTATGAACCAACAGCAAGATGGCCGGAATTCCCAGACCGATTGCCACTGCCAAAGACTCAAAAGTGGGCTCAATTCCTCCGCGGCCATGAGCGAGCCAGACAACCAATAGCACTACGCCAAGCCCGGTGCCATAGAGAACCGCGTTGATGAAGGCCTGGCGGAATATGACCCTCACGTCCAGCAGGCGACGGGTGACAACAGCGTAGGTCAAGGTGCCGGCCACCAGCAAGTTACCTACATGGGAAACAGGATATCTAGCTGCCCCGGGAAGGAGATTAACCAGGAGAGAAATCGCGAGAGCGAAAATAGCAACAAGCAAATACACAATTTGATTACGTTCTCCCGGGTCGGGCGAGATGCTTCGCCTTCGGAGCAAAGAACGTATATCTCTGGCACCTACGGTAGCAAGAAATGCCAGTGCTACCGCAGTAATCGGTATACCGTAGATAATATCGGGTTCAACTTGCTGCGGAATGCGCTCCAGTGCTGCCAGGACAATGGTAACTAAGACGAAAACATAAGCCAGGGGAATCTTGATGCGTTCAGGGCGGTAGAAAGAGGCAATAAAGAAATGGAATTGAACCAGCATCCAGATGAAGATACAAAGGACAATCTTAACTTCGAGCGATTTGTTTTGTACTAAGAGGTCGCCCCTACTGAGGAAGGTGCTCAAGCTCCAAAGGAGTGCTGCAATAAGGAATACGAAGAAAAGCCTGTGCCTTCGTTGCCACGGTCGGTTAGACAGCAGAATAACGAATAAGGGGATGTAGGCAATCGTAGCAATTAAAGGAACTAGAGCATCGGCATTCATAACGTCACCCTCTATAGCACAAAGCTATTATTGACACAAATCGGAAAACTGTCAAGAAGGACAATCGTAATCCCCCAAAAGTACCGGGTGTTGTCAACTAGACGGTCTTTGACATAGGTACGTTTCTGTCGCCGAGGGAGATCCTGTTACAAGGTCAGGACGCTAAACGGGAAAGGCGAGGTTCTAGCCTCGCCTTCTTCGTCGTTGCCAAAGGTCCCGATTGCGTCCGAACTGCGCAAACGTCAGGGAGCACTTACACGTTCGTCTTCAGTTACCGGCGCAGCCTCCACCATCACTCTCGGTACCCTCAGCAGCGAGAGCACTTCCTCGGAGGGACTGATATGTGGTCGCGTCATGCCACCCAGACCAGCGCCCTGCGCCCGGCGTTGAGAGTTATAGCCGGCGAAGGCTCCCCGCGGAAGCAATGTCACCTCGACCGGCTTTAAGCCAAGCACGGTCTCCATGTCGCCCATGAGGTTGTAAAAATTGCAGCGATATCTCCTATCCAGTCTTCGGAATTGCTCACGCGTCGCAACCGCCACGCTCTCTTCACTGGCAATATAGTCACCTCTGAGTTCAAGATACACGTGCAGAGCAGGCTTGTTGTCGATTATCTCTTTGCGTGCCACCCAATCTACGTAGGGGATGCCGGTGTTTTCGACTGCCTCCCAGATCGTTCTCTCTGTGAGCCGGCCGAGGCTGGCGACGTCCACGAGGTCGTCGACACGGCTATGGAATACCATCTGCGGAATATCGATATTAAGCTTCTTGTTTCGCAGCGAACTTATCCTGACCATATCGCCGAGCCTGTAACGGGTCATGATGCCACCGTGAAAATTGCTGATGACCAGCTCATAGTTCTCTCCCTCTCTCACCTCATCCAGCAGGATAGTCTTGGGCCGGTACGAGTGGTCCAGTTCCCACCTGAACCGTTCTCTTTCCGGGATAAACTCAAAGAAGTTGAGGTTGGGGATAAAGGTCATGTCTTCATAGTCCCATGTCTGCGTGGCGTATAGTCCCCCTTCCGTCCCGCCGTATACCTCCAGGGGGCGTCTCCCCCATAGTTCCTCCACCCTGTCTCGGAAGAGCGCACTGTCCACGCCTCCGCCCACGATCACCCTGGTCGACCACAAATCTCTGGGCAGCATGCGGCGACGGGCTAGTTTGCTCCGAACCAGTGCTCTCGCCAAGCGAGCAAACGCCTTCGGGTGAGATAGTACAAACCGACTGTCTATACTTATCTGTCCCTGTCTGAACATCTCACCGATATAGACCAGGATAGAGGGCAAACCACCAAGCGCGTCCAGCCCCTCAGATAGTGCCTCCTGAAACCCGGCCTTCATCTTCTCCTGGAAGGCCATGCCACCCATGTTGAAGTTGGAAGGCAGAAAGTCAACGCCGAGTGCTTGCTGCATCAAATGTCCCACAACGCCTGAACCATAGTACTGAGAACTCATAGTGGCCAGAGTCTTCAGGTGCTCCTTTGCCAGAAAGTCGCCCTTGGCGTTGCAGGAGGCAAGAAGCCCGACACCACCAGCCACCCGCTCGAACTCATATAGGAACCTCTCCGACAAGGGCACCCACTTAAAATTGTACTCGCCAGCTCTCCCCACGGTATGCACCCACATTGCGGGCTTGGTCGGCAGCCAGTCCTCGCTTCTTTCCACAAGCTCAGGTAAGTAATCGTCGTAAGTCGTCAAAGGTACCTGCTCGCGGAACTCCTGCACTGTCTCAGGCATGGCACCCTGCATCACCCTTCTCCCCATCTCGCAACCTTTCAACATCCGAATTTGCTCAAGGAGCAGCCTCTTCTGGATGATCATGAACTCCTCGAGCTTCAAGTTGAGAAAACCGCAGCACATCTGCCACAGCTCCTCTCTTCTCCCCTCACGCATTAGATCGATCGGCTTTGTCATACTTGTACCTCCGTCCCTGTTTGCCACCGCGAGAAGCTGTTGTTCGACGCAATGACAATACAGAAGGCAGTCCTGTGTAGACAGTATGACAAGGCGCGGGATAGCTTGGGAAGAGTTTATGTTCTAGAAGATAGTTCTATTTGAAGCTGTGAGAAATGTGGTCGAGCAGAAAATGCAGAGAATGGAGGTCAGGAACCCTTTAGCTTGGCAGAGCCGCCCAGACCTTGCAGTTTCCGCGACAGCTGCTCGAATTCGCCATCGGCTGGCTGCCTGCCTAGCTCCAACCCGTAGCTGATGAAGAAGTCCAGGAAACTGCGCAGCAATTCCTTTGTTCCTTCCTGAAACTGGTGAAATTCCTCTCGGGTTACGCCCCCTGGCTTCTTAGTCTCTTCCTTCAACTGACTCTCGATAAGGAAGTTGATGAAGTCAGGCCGGCTCATATCGCCCCGATTATCATCCATTCTTTTCACCAGCTCAGCATCTACTATTAGCATTCTTCTTTCAGACATGTACCTCTCCTATCATGGTGCTCCTTTGTTCCTATGTAGAACAAGGGGTGACCTCTATCTAGTCTCAGGCACCCCTCTACGACCACGTAGCATTCGAGCCTCAAGCTCCATTGCGGTCCTGGAACTCGAGTACTTCCATTATGCCCTGTATGTTCTTGAGTAGCTCTCCACCCTTCTCTGTAACCCGATAGGTAACCGCCGGGTTGCCAACATGCACCTTGTTAACGAACCCGTGACTCAAGAGGAAACCCAGGTACTTCTGTATCTGGGCATAGCTCATATTGGCGCTGTACATGATTTCGGTCTTCCCAGCACCATTCTCCCCCACCCTCAGCATATCAGCTATTATCTCTATGTTAGACCTGCGCCGATTCATTATACCCCCAGGCCTCCTATTACTTTCGAGCCATTACCATTATACTACTGCACCGACATAGTTTGTCAAGCCCCCTTCGGTAACAGCTTATTTTCACGCAATACGGCCCCTGTCCTCGTTCAGTACCTTAGTGACACATCTTTCTTGTCATTGTGAGGAACGAGATTCCTCACCTGCGGTTCGGAACAGGCTCCGCAATCTCACCCTCCCCTGTCATTGCGAGGAGCCCCGATGAATCGGGGCGACGAAGCAATCTAGGTGGGGGCGGGGATTGCCACGCCCCGACAGGTCGGGGCGTGGCAATGACATGGAAGGTTACTCCCTAATGCTACGAGCATATGAAGTGTCACGCATCTATCTGAACTAGCTCAGACCCCCGGGATGCTTGACAGTGCAGGAGTAGTGAT
This sequence comes from Dehalococcoidia bacterium, assembly GCA_030610855.1. Classification (GTDB taxonomy): domain Bacteria; phylum Chloroflexota; class Dehalococcoidia; order GIF9; family AB-539-J10; genus RBG-13-51-36. The sequence goes on along the minus strand of JAUWQY010000023.1, from coordinate 514 downwards.
ATAATATGAACTCAAGACCGGTTCTCGAAGAAGCGAACTACGAGTTCACGAGATGTAGAATTCGACCAGGAGGTATCTATTGGACAAAATCAAGGTGATGGTAATCGATGAGCAGGCTTTTTTCAGAGCCGGGGTGCGCGAGGCACTTTCCTCCCAATCGGACATGGAAGTACTGGAATGCGACCCGACTCAGGACACCTTGGAGGCGATTGAGAATTATCTCCCCGATGTCGCGCTCTTGGGCTCAGACCTGGCTAGTCTCAGCGGGATTGACCTGGCTAGAAAGATTGCCCAACACTACCCGAATACCAAGGTAATAGTGCTGAGTCCCGCGCCTGATGATACCGAGCTTTTCGAAGTTATCAAGACCGCGGCCGTGGCCTGCCTCAACAAGAACACCGGTACCGAAGAACTGGCCGGCACTATAAGACGGGCGCGTGCCGGCGAATATCCCATCAATGAAAGCGTGATGACCCGACCCATGGTTGCTAAGCAGGTACTGAACCAGTTTCGA
>JAUWQY010000056.1 GCA_030610855.1 Dehalococcoidia bacterium | reverse complement strand
GAAGCACCCGCTGAGGCAGAAACCATAAGCCATCAGTTGCTGCTCAGAGCGGGAATGATTGCTCAGGAAGCTGCGGGAATCTACTCTTATCTGCCCCTGGGCTGGCGGGTGCTCAGGAAAATAGAGAACATAGTCAGGGAGGAAATGGATAAGGCTGGGGGACAGGAGTTGCTGTTGCCTGTGTTACAGCCTTTCGAATTCTGGAGGCAATCAGGTCGCGACGTTTCCTTCGGCGAATCACTGTTTACCTTGACCGACCGCAAAGAGCGTACACTCGCTCTTGGACCCACTCACGAAGAGGTCATTGCCGATCTCGTCCGCCGCTATGTGCAAAGCTACCGGGACCTTCCCCTACTCCTCTATCAAATACAGACCAAGCTTCGCGACGAGCCCCGACCTCGCGGGGGCTTGTTGAGGGTGCGCGAGTTCATTATGAAAGACCTCTATAGCTTCGATGCCGACGAGACCGGTCTGGACGAAAGCTACCGGAAGATGAGCCAGGCTTACAGGAATATCTATGCCCGGGTAGGCTTGCCCGCAGTAATGATAGAGGCTGACAGTGGAGCCATAGGAGGCAAGGAATCACATGAGTTTGTGGTTCTTACTGAGACCGGCGAAGACGAGATCATCTGTTGCTCCAGTTGCGGTTATGCGGCAAATGTCGAGAAGGCCAGATCTTCTAAGACAATCGACGGTGCGATTCCGGTGGGTCAAAATTCAGAGCCTGGCCAAGGGGCAGCGAAAACCCTCTCTCCCCTGGAGGAGATAGCCACGCCAGATGCGAAAACCATAGAGGAAGTGGCCGGTTTTGTCGGTGTGCCGACAAGCCAGACCCTCAAGGCCGTGCTCTACTTCGCCGATGGGAAATTCCTCTTCGTTGCCATTCGTGGCGATCTGGAGATCAACGAAACAAAACTGAGAAACGCCACGAAGTGCTCTGAGCTTCGCTTAGCCACAGAAGGTGAGGTGAACGAAGTCGGCCTGGTAGCCGGTTTTGCCTCACCCATAGGTGTGACGGGAGTGCAGGTCGTGGCTGATGACTCCGTTACATCAGGCTCCAACTTCATTGCCGGGGCTAACAAGCCGGGGTATCACTTCAGGAATGTCAATTATCCGAGAGACTTCCGAGTCGACCTTATCGCTGATACTGCCCTGGCTCAGCCCGGAGATAGCTGTCCCGCGTGTCGAGGCAAACTATCCTCGGCTCGAGGCATTGAAGTCGGGCATGTATTCAAGTTGGGCACCTTCATAAGCGAGAGGTTCGGAGCATCATTTCTGGACAATGATGGCAAATCCCGGCCCATTATCATGGGTTCTTATGGCATTGGACTGGGGCGATTGCTGGCCGCTATAGTGGAACGAAGCCACGATGACAAAGGCATCATCTGGCCGCTCTCTATAGCTCCTTACCAGGTCCATCTTTGTCCTCTGCATCTGGACAAGTCTGCTGTCTTTCCTACGGCAGATAAGGTCTATCTAGATCTACAGAAAGAAGGCATTGAAGTGCTCTTCGATGACCGTGATGAGTCTCCCGGCGTCAAATTCAACGACGCCGATCTTCTAGGGATACCAATACGATTGACCTTATCCCCGCGCACCTTGCAAGGCCGGAACGCAGAGGTGAAGAGACGCACAGAGAAGGAAGCCCAGCTCCTGCCTTTAGATGATCTGGCAGTACGGGTGAAGAAGCTTCTAGACGAAACCATGAAGTCTCCACCTTAACCGAGCCGGCTCGCTACTGCAATCGGAGACCCATGTATGTCAGATTGTTCCACGGTATACCAAATCGTTCCACAGATGACGCAAGCCACGACCAGACATAGATGCGGACTTGTTGCCTTCTCTTGATCAACTCACTGCCGCAACGAGGCACCGAGTTCTTGTTGCAGCAGATCGAGCATCTGCTCTTGAGTCTGATCGACTTCCTCATCGGTCAAGGTATGACTGAGTGATTGGTAGATAATCCTGATGGCAAAGGATTTCTTGCCACTGGATATCTGCTCCCCTCGATAAAGATCAAAGAGAGTCACCTCTGTCACCAACGGAAAGCTCCGGATTGTATTCTCCACACTTCGATAGGTCACCTGCTCATCTACCGCTAAAGCGATGTCACGGGTTACGCTGGGAAACCGCGGAATTGAGCGGTGCTTCTTCGTTCCGGTCACCTTTGTCAGCAGTCTCTCCAGATCCACCTCCATGAGGTAGGCACTACCGGAAAGCTCAAAGGCCTGTGCTACTTTGGGATGTAGCTCGCCTACTATGCCTACTTCGTCTTCGGCAACGATTATGTCAGCTCCTCTTCCCGGGAACAGAGTCGCGTCATCACTAGTGTCAAAACGCGCTTTCAGGCCTGATCGGTTCAAAAGACTCTCCACTACACCCTTAGCATCGAAGAAATCGAGCATCTTCTTACCGGTATGCCAAGACAATTCCGATCGCGAGCCACTGAGCACAGCACAGAGCATCTCTCTTTCTTCCGGCAAATCCTTGCCTTTCATTAAGAACACCTTACCAATTTCAAAGAGTCTTATGCCTGCTGACTCAAACTTCTGGTTGTGAGCCAACGTGGCCAGAATGCCTGCCCGTAGGCTGGTACGCAAGTATTCCTGTTCCTTCGTCATGGGGTTAGCGACCTTTAAGGGCGGGGCTTTCAACTCAAGCTTGGGGGAGAGCTTCTCTAACTTCGCCAGGCTGACTAGAGAGTAAGTCAGAATCTCTTGAAAGCCAAAGCCAGTCAGAATACCACGCAATTGCTTCTTGAGATTGCTTGGCTGCACTGGCGGTGAAAGCTCCGTCCTCTGTGGAGGTAAGGACGAACTGAGCCTGGTAACAGGGATCTTTTCATAACCGATTATGCGAACTATCTCCTCCACGAGGTCAGCAGAGCACCGAATGTCGCTACGCCAATAAGGCACCGACACAGAAATCTGAGAACCTGAATCGTTCGTCCGGCATCCGAAGCCCAATGATCTCAGCACCTTAAGCATCTCACCGGTATCGACTTCCAGCCCTGTAAGACGCTCCACCTCCCGGGCAGGGAACAACATAGGCCTTGGTTTCACTTTCCCAGGGTAAACATCAATCACGCCCTCGGCTGCTCTACCACCGGCCAGCTCCAGCAGCAGTTGAGTGGCACGTCTCAAGGGTATTAGCGGAAGCTCACTATTAAGCCCTTTGTCAAAACGAATCGAAGCCTCACTCTGGAGTTGGAGATAACCACAGCCTCGACGAACGGCAACCTGGTTGAAATTCGCCGACTCCAGGAGGATAGCGTCGGTCTCTTGCGTCACTTCGGAATCTATGCAACCCATGATACCGGCGACGGCGATGGTCTGTTCTTTGTCCGCTATGACCAGCAAATCTGGATTGAGACGACGCACTGTTCCATCAATGGTAGTAATGGTTTCACCATGCCCAGCTCTGCGAACAATGATCTGGCGGCCCTTCAGCTTGTGATAATCAAAACCATGAAGAGGCTGACCGTATTCCAGCATCACGTGATTTGTAACATCAACAACGTTGTTGATGGGGCGCATGCCGTAGCTATTCAGACGTCGCTGCAGCCAGATTGGTGAGGGAGCCACCTTAATTCCGGTAATCAAACTAGCGCAGTATCTGGGGCATAGGTCGGGTTCGGCGATGTCAACGGAGACAAACGAGTTTATCAAGTTTTCTGATTGCTCATAATCAACCCGGGGCAAACGGAGCGGTTCCCCAGTCAAAGCAGCGATCTCCCGGGCAATGCCAGTCACAGACAAGCAATCGGGACGGTTAGGTGTTATGCCTAAGTCAAGAACCGTATCACCTAGATAGGCACCGAGAGCCATACCTATGGGCGCCTCCGATGGCAATACCAGGATCTCCTCGTGATTATCAGAGATTCCCAGCTCCTTCTCCGAGCAGACCATACCCTCGGAAACAACCCCGCGGATCTTAGCCGGCTTCAGAGACATGACTTCTGCGGTATGACCGTTTACCAGTCGCGCTCCTATGCGGGCAAAAGCCACCCTCTGACCGGATCCGACGTTGGGGGCGCCACAAACGACGGTGATCTGCTCAATGCCAAGGTCAACTGTGACCAGCGTAAGACGGTCAGCCTGAGGATGACGATTTACAGCTGCCACTTCCCCTACAACCACATTCTCCCAG
>JAUWQY010000002.1 GCA_030610855.1 Dehalococcoidia bacterium | reverse complement strand
GCCCTGACAGTGAGAAGTTAAGCGAAGCCGAATTTGGATGGGGCAACGCATAGTCTTTTACGTGCTGATGGACTAAGCTCTATTGTGAATCAGTTATATTTGCTGGCTGCTTACTAAGAACGCCTCCCCCCGCCTCCATCGCCTTCAGAGCGCGGGCGCGCCACACATACCGTCAGTGCTCTCCCTTAAATCTCCTTGCCGTTCAGGCCACAGATTGCGGCCTGGCCTTCAACATTGGCTCGCATCTCCACGAACACAAATCCCCTAGGCTGGCCACTATCCCTGTCCTTGATGATGTTCACTGACGTAACTTGCCCGAAAGCTTCAAATGCCTCCCGCAATTCCTCATCTGTGACTTCGTGGGGTAGACTGCCTACATAGATATTCATAAAACCCTCCCTCCGTGTGCAGTATACAGGGCGATGGAACAACCTGCAAACAAGCGTTGTGAAGCCAGCAATGAGCCACCTATGTGGCTAGCGAATCTCGATGCTATAAGGAATGAACTCTCTGGTGCAGCGGGTTGAACAAAACCGAGGAATGTTGGGTAACAACACAAGCAATTGTTGCCCCGAAGGCTACTGAAAGCCAGCTCAAGGTATGTATCACGCTTTCGTGACCCAGGGAACCATTCGATGATTACAGGTAGAGAGATTGGCCTCTACGTTTCACTTCGGGTGACCTCATGAGGAGGAGGTTAGACCCTGACTGCGGTTCTCTTGATCCAATCTGCGAAACACCCGTATCTGAGGGATGATAAGAACAAGCACCAGTATGAAGGTGAGCACATCTGTAACGGGAAACGCCAGCCACACACCGTCGAGTTGCCAGTAGTTTGGCAATATAAACACTAAAGGAAGCAAAAACAGAACAGGCCTGGCTATTGCCGTAACAAATGCCTGAGGAGCCTTGCCCATGGCCTGAAATACCGTAGAGCCGACTATGATAAAGCCTATCAGGTACCTCAGAAAGAAGATGCGCCTGACAGCGTAGCTACCCAGCGCAATCACTTCACCATCGGTAGTGAAAACACGAATAAACACCTCCGGAGCGAAGTAGACAGCCAGGAACACAATGATGCTGAAGGTTGTTGCAGCAATAACGGCTATCTTTATCGCTTTCAACACTCTGTCATAGCGCTTTGCGCCGTAGTTGAAACCCAGAATAGGCTGCAGACCCTGGGCGATGACAATGCCCGGCATGAAGGCGAACATCATTATGCGGTTGACAAGTCCATAGGCAGAGATAGCTACATCACCACCCAAGGTCGCCAGCGCTCTATTGATAAAGACGACCGTCACACTACTTGCCGACAGATTGGCAAATGCGGCGATGCCTATGGCAAGAATGGCTCCCAATATACCCCATTCAATAACCAGGCTCTTCGTGTGGATTTTCAGGAAGCTCTTGCCGGACAGGTAATAACGCATGAAGTACAGGACGGTAACTAGCGAAGCTATCAAAGTGCCTAGCGCTGCACCTCTTATCCCCATGCCCAGCAGTATGATGAATATGGCATCGAGTATTATGTTCAAGACGGCACCGATAATCATCCCGGTCATAGGAACACGGGCATTTCCCTCAGCTCTTATCAGAGAGCTCTGTGCCATGGCAATGGTTTTGAAAGGCAGGGCGATAAGGATAATGCTCATGTACTCTCGGGCATAAGGAAGAACGGTCTCCGATGCCCCCATCAACCTGAGCCACATGTCGGTATTGGAGAGACCGGCTATCATCACTATCACAGAGAGCACGACAGCGGCAGTTAGGGCGTTCCCCAGGGCATGTTCTGCTCTGTGGATATTGCCGGCTCCGATCAACCTCGAGATCAGCGAGGCGCCCCCCATTCCCATCATCTGCCCGATTGCCATTGCCAGCATCTGAGCAGGAAAGACTATAGTAAGGCCGGCGATGCCGAGAGGCCCGACGTAATGCCCGACGAAGATGGTATCAACCACGTTGTACATAGTCATGACAAGCAGGCCGACAAGTGCAGGCAGGGATAGTTTCAGCATCAGCTGACCGATTCGGTCGTCGTCGAGTATGTTTTGTCGCATGTTGTTCATAGAGCTAAACGGCATACGTCTCCAGAGCTTGTCCGAGTGCCACATGGCACGCCCTAATCCAGTTTCGACAATATGTCCTGGAGTTTTCTTAACGTATCAGATAGATCTCTCAAGTCCTGGTCCGAGAGCTGCCCCATGGTTTCCCGGACAGCATTCATCATGCTGATCTTATGTTCTTTCAGAACGGCCTTCCCGTAATCGGAGAGGGTGATGATAGCCGTCCGCCTGTCAGCCACGTCCGTCCGCCTTGCCACCAATTTCAAACGCACCAGTTTGTCTATGAGTTGGGTCATCTGTGCCCTGGCGATGTGAAGTCTGTCCCCGATTTCGGTAACGTGCAGTTCCCCTTCTTTCTCCAGTAACCTGATAATCTCAAAGTGGTGAGGGGTAATACCGGCATCAACATCGGCAAGGGTCGTCTTAGTCAGCTTTCTGCGTATCTTTCTGAAGATCAGAGGCGGGATAGACAACAGGTCTGTGGTGGCTTTTTCCAGACTATCCTGACGTACCGTCAAATTTGCTCCGATAGTAGAACCAGGAGATAGTATATACTACAAATAGTTAAGAATCTATACTAATATCGACAGGTTGTCAAAGCTCGACGGGGCAGGATTACCCGACCCTTCCGGCAGTGGAACTGAGTGCCGATTGTGGTTCATTGATGGTGGCGTGGCCGCGTGACGGGAACGGTGCTGGAAAGGGGGCTGCCGCCAAACAGATAGACTTGGCTAGATTGTGTCCTCGGAATCGCAAGCAAGTCTCTCTGCCTATCTCGGACTCTCAACAGACATCTGCCTCACCCGGCGGGCATAGTATGGCAGCCGAAGCTGTTGCCATGTGTTAATGTCCCCTTATCAGAAGTAGGTACTGCCTGTTACGTTTGCTGCACAGGATGACCTGCATCGGAATAGACTAGGTGTTGCAGGAGGGCACCGGCGGTCGCACAAGGAGGACCGGTCTTGAGGAGCCTTCTATGATCCTGGAGGCGACGCTGCCGTAGGCCCACCTGGTAACGCCAGAGAGGCCGTGAGTTGACAAAGCTATGAGGCTAACAGAGTTATCCTCCGCATATTGGAGTATGATCTGAGGCGGATTTCCCGGAAGCGATGTTGAGGTAACCTTCACACCTTTGCACTGCAGGGCACGCTCCTTTTCGCTTAGATAGCGGTTTGCCTCCCTCTCGGCTTCAGCCGAGATCTCTTTCTCGTACTTTTCCAGATCAACCCAGCGCCCATACGAGTCGAGGCGAGGGAGCTTCACCGGCTCAACAACCCTCAGTAGTGCGACTTCGCTATCCATGCCCTGGGCCAGGACTTCTATATACGGAATAATAGCCTCAGCGAAGTGTGAACCGTCCAGGGACACAAGAATGCTTCTTAGCCCCTTATCAGCGGATGCCGTTTCTGACTCGCTTGATTTTATCAGAAGCGTGGGAATATGGGACTCTTGCACAACTTTGTTGGCGATACTCCCCAAAGACCAGCGGCTGACACTGCTGAGTCCATGAGCAGAGATGACAATCAAGCCAATACAGTTCTTCTCAGCTGAATTCAGGATTTCACTGGCAGCATCGCCCTGGACAACCAGTGAACTTGCTCTTACCCCTGAAGATGAGAACTCCTCTGCCTTCTTGTCCACGTATACTCTGAGGGGGCGTTCCAGACCGTCACAGGGTGCACAAACGGTGATCAATACAACTTCCGCTGCGCATTCCTTTGGCTATCCCTTCGGCGTAAGGGAGTGCTCCCTCAGCTAATTCCGAGCCATCCAGCGGAACCAGTATTCTTTCGTACATTCAATTGCCTCCTGTCTCCGGTATTCGTCAATGCTCTGTGATGACCGAGATGCCACCCCGGATGCTAGTTGAACTTGCCACGGCGAATCTTAGTATAGCAAGTTCCGCAAGGCATTTTCATGGCAGCCCGAGCCTCTTGCCAGCGGGTCATTATCTGGCTGCGGTATCCAGTGCTCTTGAGTTGCTCAATGACCCGGCTGGCGTCTTCGGTATCTGAGAGGGACACCCTTTCAGCGGTCTCCCGGGATCTATATGTTCTCGGATTTGGTTGAACCTTCGGTCATACGATGAGCTATCGTTGATGTCCCCATTCCGTATTGCTACAATCAGGTTGAACGTCTCTCTTCTATCGGTATATTAGACTGGCGTGAGCCGAACGCGTCCGGATGCCCCGGGTGGTGATTCCGATCCGCTCGAGCTACTGCCCGTCTGGCATGGAAGGAGTAAGCCGCTTTCCACGCCGCGCCATCGCCATGTGTCAAGAAAAGGCGGAGTGTCTTGCTCAAGATCAATCGTGAGGGCAACTTGAGACATTCTCCTGTAACACCTGTTCATAAACTCGCAATGTGCACTCGGCAGCAAGCTCCCATGTCAATCTGCTAGCGGTTTTTAGGGCATTTGCTCTAATCCTTTGCGCCAGTTCCTTCTCTTGAATGAGGCGGATTATTGCCTCTGCCATAGCACTATCATCTCCCGGGGGATACAGAAGCGCATTGAACTCATGCTGGAATGTTTCGGGGATTCCACCTGTGTCTGCGCATACCACCGGTACTCCCACAGCTGAGGCTTCCAATAGTGAAAGCCCAAATGACTCCACTGTGGAAGGCAGGACAAAAACATCAGCAGCTGCCATGAGCTGAGCAACTCTTTCCTTTTCTAATTGCCCGACCATAGATACCGAGTCATGGATGTTCAGACGCTCGGCCTGACGAGATAGCCTGTTGTTCTCCCTACCAGCGCCGGCGATCACCAGCTTTGCGCCCGGGATGACCTTCAACACCCTGCCAAACGCTGATATGAGCAGATCCGGGTTCTTTCGCTTGATGAGACGCAGTGCTGTCACTATAAGTGGCGCGCCACCGATACCGAGCTCTTTTCGCATCAGGGAACCATCCGTTTCCTGGTTGAAGCAGGATAGATCGACGCCATTCGGGACGATGGCTATTCTCTCTTCGCGAAAGCCCAACAAGCGACCGAAGCGTGCCGACGCCCGACTTACGGCTATTAGTCGGTTCGCTTTCCTGAGTGATAACCCCATAGGACGCTGAACAACTATTAGAAAAGGTGAGTTACAGATGGTGTGGCAGGTCAGGACACAAGGAATGCGGCGTCTGTGTGCAAAATGAACGACCATTTGTGCCATAGACGAATACATGTCCAGTCCGTGGACTACATCGAATCTTCCCTCGTCGACATATCTATGGCAGCGACGAAAAACCAGCGGTGAAACGGCACGGTGGGGATCCTTGAGTACCAAACCTTTTACGCGCCTGATTGTGACCCCTGCGCATTCATCCTCCTCAGGTTGACCAGGGTGCGCATGTGTGATCACGACGGTCTCGACACCTAATTTGACCAACTGGAGACTTAACTCGAGAGCATAACGAGAGGCGCCACCTACATCAGGGTAGTACTCGTCACCGACTAATGCTACGCGCACCGTTACTCAGTTTCCAGGCTCGGCCTCTTCTTCTCCGATATCTTGACTCCCAGATAGAAGAAGGCTCCAGCGCCTACTATCGAACTCAGACCGAATGAAATCCCTCGCTCGATTAGTGTTGCCGCCGTGGCAATATCCGGAGAAACACCGAAAAGTATGAAAACCGAAATCAATGACCCTTCAACAGCGACTAACCCTCCCGGCAAGACTGAAAGAAGCCCCATTATGGTTGAGAGTGACGATGCCACCAAAAGCACGGCAATGCCGGGATCACCATCAAGAGCCCGCAATATGATATAGAGTCGAAGAAGGTCGAGCGCCCACATTAACGCCGTCAAACCTCCTATTGATAACCCGTCTCGTGGTCTACCAATTACAGCGAAGGTGTTTGAGTAGAAGCCCTCAATGGCCTCTATTATTCGCTGGGCGTTGGCGTGTTTTACAAAGCGGCCAGCGATACGGGTTACGATGTTACCTATCAACCTGACTCCGATCATCTTCTTAAGAATGAAGCGAGGAGATATAACCATAACCGACACAACCAGGGCGCCTACTACCAACAACAGCATAGTGAGTCGAAAGGAGCCTCGCCCGAATTGCAGGAACAATCCAACCAGCAAGAATGCAACAACGATTGGCGGATCAAAAACGTGCTCACCAAGAGTGGCAGCGATAGCTGTCGAGTATTTCACATTTCCCAGCTTTCGCACCAGGTACACTCGCCCGAATGGGTCACCACCAGTACGCAGGAAAGGAGTGACGTTGTTGAGGAAAATGGCACTCCAGATTGTCCAGAACAGGGTGGCAAACCTCGGCTCCGGGGTTCCATCACCTACAGAGCGGAGAGCTATTCGCCACCGGATGGTCCAGACCACTACAGCGCAGGCAAATGACGCTATGGCTAGACCGATAAGTAGGTGATTGGCATTTCTGATAGCTTCAAACATCTGAGAGAAGAGTTCAGGCTTCAGAAGCCGGCCAGCTAGCACCGCGATGGCAAGAACGAGAACTATGATGAGGAGCGACCTGCGCAGATTTATCTTCGGCACATATTCATTCATGGCAGGAGTATGGTGTTTTCTACGATCTAACCCATACTATATCATTCCCGTATCTTCGGGAAATAGTGCTGGCTGACTGCTGAGGCGATGTCTGAGGGGATATTCTAGCAGGTTCTTCCCCAATGTTGCCCTCAATCATGTGGTTGCATGTCCGGTGTTCTTCTGCCGACAATCTTGGTGCCAGGCCGGTAATCTCTGGTAAGCATGAAGAACAGGGCAAGGCTTATGAGTTGCACTCCGGCAGAGAAGTAGAATACTGAAGCAACGTTCAGAGCATCGGCGACTACGCCGCCCAGAATCGGTCCTATTCCCATACCGATAGCCATTGCCAGCATCTCCATAGACATGGCTGTGCCCATACCGGATGTTCTGCCCTGCTCCGTATACAGGGCCGTCAACGCCGGCATGGCAACGGCAGCAGCAATGCCGCCGAAAGCGACCAGCATCAGTAGCTGCCAGTAGCTGTATTCGTGGGGAATCAAGATGAAGAAAAGGATCTGGAGAATCGCACCGACGATTACCAGGGTCCGCTTGTTGAATCTGTCGGCGAGGCCACCGAAATATGGTTGCACCGCTGCCCTCAAAAGGTTGTGACAGGCCAGCATGGTCCCGATAAGGCCTACGCCTATCTTCAGTGATGATGCGGCAAAGAGCGGCAGAAATGTCATGAAACAGCCCCTTGCCAGAGCAAGGCCGGCGCGGTAGGTAGAGAGACCGCGGAACATGCCGTTTGTGTGAACCAGTCTGAATGGTTCCGTCATTGATCGGTGCCCTCCTCCGCCTTGCCGGGACCTGCTCTCGGGCAAAAAGCGCAGAGCGAGCAGAAAACTGAGCAAACAGATGATGCCCATTACGTAGAAGGCCGCGTTATATCCATACCACTCTGCTATCGGTCCACCGATAAGGGGACCAACACCGAAACCACCGAAAAAAGCGGCATTGGCTATGCCCTGCCATTTCCCCTCTTCGCCCCTGGGGCAGAGGTCACCGATGAAAGCCCTGGCTATGGGAAGCATCATGCCGGCAGTGGCGCCCTGTATGGCACGGGTCACTATTAGATGTAACGGGGTGGTTGCCAGAAGATAGCCCAACGTTGCCACTGTGAAGCCTCCGAATCCAATGAGCAGAAAGAGCTTTCTGCCACGGCGGTCTGAGAGCGGACCGATAATAGGAATCACTACGGCTCGGGTTATGGTGAATGAACTGAAAATCATCCCCAGCAGGACCCCGCTGGCTCCCATCGCCTCGGCATAGAGCGGCAATAACGGGCTTATGATTCCCACTCCCAGCAGTGAACAGAAGACGCATAGAAGCAAAACCGTGAAGACCTTGATGTCCATGCCGGTAGCTTAAAGTGTAGATTCTGTGGCTAAGAATGTCAACGGGAACGAGGCAGGCTGATTCACGATGGCCGGTCGATCACACAAGACGTCGGTAGCTCCATCCCGCACAGGTTTGGCCGGCCGGCCCCGCTCTGATGGAGCACGGCAACGATTGCGGGAAGTGCCCGATTGCCCAGATGTCTAAAGGTGCTTTGGCCGAGGCGAGACGGTTCTATCGGTCGGTATCACGGTCCAGGGGCTGCACCTCTTCCTGAAAATATCGGTGAAAGCAGCGAGGCAGGTCATGGTAATCCAGGTCGGATACAGCTTTCGGGAGATTCCTTGAGTTCAGAGTGTTCCAAAACAGGATCGACTTGCCCCTCAAGGTCCCATTTTTCGCATCGTCAACTAGAGCAGCGACGGTCTTTCCAGTGTAGGTGCCATCCAGCTTGATTCCTTCACACTCCCTCATTAGGTATACTGCTTCCATTGCCTCCTTTGTGAAGAGTGCGTACCGTCCCCGAAATAGGCATGCCTGATGTCAACATCCGTTGCAGAGCATTGGAACGAGGGGAAAGAAGCGTCTAGAGAATGAAGGAACGAACCGGTTCTGTTTATGAGCTTAGTCATGCCTCTGGGATTGACGAATTTGTCACTGGATACACGTACCGACACCACGCGACTGTTGAGCTTTGCTGCCCTGAGTCCGAGAAGCAGTCCGGCAGCTGTGCCCATCGTACCACAGGCAACATAGATGTATTTCGGTTCTGGCATCTCGCCGTTGGCGATCTGTTCTCTCAATTCAAATGCGGCATTGACATAGCCAATGACACCCAGGGCCGAAGACCCGCCCGGAGGAACCAGGTGCGGAAACCGACCGCTCTTCAGCCTGCGACGTATGAGGTGATACAGCGTTGCCAGGTAGATCAGCGGCATATTCCTTACGGATTCGGACTCTGCCCCGCATGAGTGCAGTTCTGCGTGGCAATAATGGCTCATAAGCAGATTATCACGAACATACCAGGCATTCGGCTGAGGAATCAGCATAGAAATGCTCTTCAAACCTACTTGCTGTGCGTATATGGCAGTGGCGAGGGAATGGTTTGATCCGGCGCCGCCGAAAGTCATGACCTCTCTTACCCCTGAACGGATAGCTTCACCCAGGATGAACTCCAGCTTTCGTGGCTTGTTGCCGCCGTAGAATCTACCACTCAAATCATCGCGCTTAATATAGAGTTGATCCGTGCCCAGTTGAGCTCCTAGTCGTTCGAGCTTCTGTACAGGTGTCGGGAATTCACCGAGAGACACGTGAGGGAGCTTCTCTCCTAACTGAGGATACTGCTCAAATAGTGGAAGCGTTTCTGTTCCTTTTCTAATCGTCATCCGGGCCAACTCCCGATAGCCCTGCTCTTAGGAAACCATCATGACATACTAGCACCTGAGGCTCTCACCGGCAATCTACTGTGTTGGCTGACCGCACGGGCAACACCGGGGAGATAGTCTAGCAGCTTGCTTGTCAAGATAGTATATGGAGGCAAGATAATCGGGGGATCAGGGTGGACGTTCGTTCCTCTGCCCCGACCGTTATCTTGCCAGACCCTCGTGTGCCCCGCGGTACTCCAGCTTTAACCGCTCCGCCTCGGCAGTGAGACCGTCCCATTCGGTGGTCAACCGCGCCGCCCTTTCTCTCAGTGTCGCATATTCACGGTTGACAGCGACTATGTTCTGAGAGTCTTCATAGTGCGCGGGGTCGGCTATCAGGGCCTCGATTTCTCTGATGCGCTCTGTGGTCACTGCCGCCTCCTGCTCTATTTCTGCGATGCGCTGGTTAACCGGTGATATGGCTCGGTAGTGCTCGTTCCGGAGGCGGCCTTCCAGTGACTTACGCTCGCGTTTCGTCATCGCGGCTGATGGGCCGCCCGGCCGCCAGTGGCCAGACCGCGTTTGGGTGGTGCCTGTTTCACCATCGGGGGCCGCTCTCTGTTGTAGATAGTCGTCGTAACTGCAAAGGAAGACTGTTATGCGCCCGTCCCGTACTTCGATGATTTTGTTCGCGATTTCCCGGATGAGTGTGCGGTCGTGGGTGATGAAGCACATAGTGCCTTTGTAAGCATCGAGGGCGTCGGTCAGAATCTCACGCGACGGGATATCCAGATGATTGGTCGGCTCGTCGAGAAGAAGGAAGTTGGCCGGTCGGGTAAGCATCCTGGCAATAGCGACACGGGTCTTTTCGCCACCGGAGAGCACCGATATGTGCTTGGTGACGTCGTCGCCGCTGAAGAGAAACGCTCCCAGCATCCCGCGCAAACGCTGCTCCGATTCGTCCGGTGCTACGCTCCGCAATTCCTCGATGACGGTGTAGTGAGGGTTGAGAGATTCTATGTAGTACTGGGCGAAGTATGCCGTAGTCACGTTGTGACCGATTATGCGCTGTCCGCTCTCAAATGGCAGGACACCGGCCAGCATTCGCAGGAGGGTTGTCTTTCCCGCCCCATTTACACCAACGAGGGCGGCGCAGTCGCCGCGCTCCAGCACCAGGTTAAGGTCCCGGTATACAGCATGTTGCCCGTAGGACTTGGCAACGTGCTTGAGTTCGATTACAACACGACCGCTCCGTGGAGGCTCCGGAAAGCTGAAGTGTATCTTCTTCGTCGAGCGGGGAACTGCAATCCGCTCCATCTTCTCCAGTTGCTTGATGCGGCTCTGCACCTGTGAAGCCTTGGTGTTCTTGGCGCGGAAGCGCTCAATAAAGCGCATCTGGCGACTGATTTTGAGCTCCTGTCGGCGAGCGGTTGTCTGCCGCGTCTCGATATCCCTCTCCCGGGCGAGGACGTAGCTATCGTAACTGCCCCGGTGAAAGATGACACCGTTGTCTTCGATGGCTATGATCTTGCGCACAACATTATTGAGAAAGGCGCGGTCATGTGAGGTGAGGAGGACGGCGCCGTGATAGCGTCTCAGGTAGCTTTCGAACCAGCGCTGCGTCTCGAGGTCGAGATAATTGGTCGGCTCATCCAGCAACAGGATATCGGGATTCAGGAAAAGGAGCCTCGCCAGTTCAATGCGTGTCTGCCAGCCGCCACTGAACTCGGATAGCGCACGCCCGAAATCTGATTCGGTGAAACCCAGGCCGGAGAGGACGATCTTTGCCTCATGTTCCGAATCGTAGCCACCCTTCGCCTCGTACAGGTGCTGCAGTTCGCCCAGTTCTTTGAGCAGACTGGCGACGGTTCCCCCGTCTTTTTCCTCGGCAAGGTCTTCCTGTATGATGCGGATCTTGTGCGCAAGGTCGCTGACGACATCGGATGAACCGGAAACGTGTTCCAGCAGGGTACGTCCGGAGGCTGGTCGAACATCCTGGCGAAGGTAACCGATGGCAGTGTTACGTCGCAGCGAAACACTGCCAGAATCTGGCATGATGTTACCGGCTATGATTTCGAAAAGAGTGGTTTTTCCGGTGCCGTTCCGTCCGATGACCGCAATGCGGTCGCTCATGCCAACGGTGAAACTGACCCCACTGAAAAGCTCCTGGTCGCTGTATGACTTGGAGATGTCGGTGACATTGAGCATGTATTCCTCTTACCACTATCATTATAGTGCGAAAAGCCGGGTTAGCGAAAGTGAAGACTGAAGCACATACGTAGCATCGATTCAGGTCGAGAACCTGTAACTTTCAAGCGCAGCTGGCCCCACGGTTGAGAATGCGGGAGGTGATACAATGTGGAGCAAGGTCTACGAAGAGTCAAACTACTGGAACGAAGGAGAGCAAGAATGTGGGATGCTTCGAAGTGTAACCTGTGCGGCGACTGTCTCGTGAAATGTCATTATGTCGATTATGATAGGGATAGAGCGGTCGCTGAGATCAAGCTGCTCATGGAGGGTAAGGACGCCGAGATACTGAGCAATTGTACTACCTGCATCGCCTGTAACGACTACTGTCCGACGGGAGCCGACCCTTCTGACCTTATCTTCAAGATGCAAGAGAAAATAGGCGCCTGTCCCATAGTAGTAGTCGGCAAACCGGTACTCGAGGCATTTGCCGGAGCACTCGAAGGGCGGGAAGCTCCGGGTCAGTTGATGCCGGGCGATCCTCATAAGCCGGCTCTGTCGCTGGACTCGTTCCGGTTTGAGAATTTCCCCGAGGGCACGTTCGACAGCCGGCTATTCACGGGCATGACAATAGTGACAGGGGACGAGTATGCGTCTCTTGTGGGCCTTGTGCATATGGGTGGGGCGAGCTTTGTCGAAAGGTACGGTCAGCGAGTCCTTGACAGACTGGCAAGCGTGGGCAAAGACATCGTGTACATCCACAATGAGGGCTTTGTTCTGGCGCATGTCAAGGCCAGGGAGTACGGTTTCAAGGTTCCCTTCCGCTACATGCACCTCTTCGAATACCTGCGTGACTATCTAAGAGACCACAAAAGTAATATCACGAGGCTGGGCAAGAAGGTTGCCTACCAGGCCAACTGCGCCACCAGATGGATCCCTGAGTATGATGCCTTTCTGGATGAGATCTTCGAGCTTGTCGGCGTGGAACGGCCAAACAGAAAATACGAGCGGTTGAACGCCCTCTGTTGTAGCGCGCCTCTCATACACACTAATAGGGAGCTTGCGGTTGACATCCAGAAGAAGAACTTCGAGGATGCCATCGAATGCGGTGCCGATGCCATCATAACTTCCTGCCCCGTATGTGACGGTGTGTTCCGGCGACCGAGTTCACAGTTTGGTTTGCCCAACATATTCATCACCGACCTGTGCCGTATTGCTCTGGGCGAGAAGACCTGGCCGGAAAGGTCTCGGTAGTCGGGCTACAATCTGGCTTCAGGTGCAAACAGGTTGGTGTTCTGCCGTTGTCGAGATTGATAACGTGCGGCTCCTCACCGGACACTATCTACCGGATAGCGCAACGGAGGCCGTCTTAACAATCTGAGTTCTAGTGACACAATCTACTGGTCTGGACTCAATTTGACAGCCTCTTCAACTCGTCCACAACCCAGATCATCCCTTCAGTGTCCAGCTTGCAGTATTCGATTAGATCCGCCCGCACCCTGGCAATCTCTTCGTCTGTGGCGCTGCCATATGTTATTCTCGCATATGCGATACTTGCGTCCATCCCGTCACCGATGCTCATCTCTTCATAGCCCTTGCCGGTCATTGCCGAAAGGACTTTCTTCAGTGAAGCCGTATCCTTCTGTGAAGCGTGGTAGTAATGGAAGTTGCTAAACGGGGAGAGCAGATCAACCATCCTTGCGAGGATGCCCCGCAGCCAATCGGTGTATTCCGGGAAGGCCTCGACCAACTCCCTTAAGACGCCCTCCTCAAAGCCGGCATGATAGGCAATGATGCTCCCTTCAGAGCCGAGCAAACTCTGTAGCTGATAGAGAATCCGAGGCCTGGGGTCCTCTGTCTCCTCAGCCAGGAATGAGTGATGTGCCGGGTTCGATTCGTCGTTTTCCACAATATGCAAGGAAAACTGAAACGGTGTTGCCTGGTAAGGCCTCATGCCGTCATATATCGGTATGGCCGGCGCTATCGTCTCAAAGTCCAGATAATAGAGAGGATACTTCAGCGTATCCAGAAACAGCCGGATCTCCTCCTTATCAACATGAGTGTTACCCGTTATGACGCATTCCCTCTGAATCTGTTGTTGCCTGGAGAGAGGAGTATCATCCGGAATATCCTTAATTGACATAATGCCCTGCTGATACAGAGAGAATCGCTTTGTCTTTCCACCGCGCAAATCAAAGATGCTGTTCTCAGGTAAGAATGCCCAGCATTCGGCGCGGAGCGCACACTCGTATGGTTCCAGGCAGTGCTGGCCGATAATTACTTCAGGGCATGTTCTGCTAGAGATAACCTCGAGCAGGTCATACACCCGTTCCTCTATACTTCCGCCGGCCTCTTCTACCCGGGTTGAGATATCCTCTAGAAGAAACAACTCCTGCGGGTCTATTTCGCCATTCTTTACGTACTGGTTGTTTATGAAGCCCAGCTTACAGGTTCTTATCTTCAATCCCGCTTTCTCACAGCAGCACTTCTGAAACGCCACATCGTCAATATGGACATCCTTGACGGATGTGCTGGATTTCATCTCAACTATCTCCCATTCATCCTCGTTGACCGGGTTTAATATATCTACTCTAGAATAGATCTTCCCGGAGAGGATGCCCGCCTCGAACAACGGCTTTCTTGCCGCGAGGAGTTTCTTTGCTGCAAAAATGTTCCCCATAAAATCATCCTGCGGAATATCGATACCATCGGGGAATAGCTGCCTGGCATATTCACCAACCAGATGTCCCTGGTCGAAGACAAATTGAGTTACCGTATCCACCGCCGGCATACTCCCGGGCTGATTTATCATTGTCCAGAGCAGTTTGGGGCACTGGAGGCCCGACAGATATTTGGACTTTGATAACAATTGAGGCATTCTCGTCTAATCCCTACCCTAAGATCTCATAGAAAGCACCGACTGGCCGGCCTAACTTGTCATAGGCCCCGGCGATTTGTCTTTATAGTATCTCAATTCCCACCATTCGCCTGACCTAACCGGTCATAATGAAGACCAGCAGCAGCCCCACGATTAATCCTCCGATTGCGACGTGGCTGTTCAGTTTGTTCGACTGAGGAATGAGTTCATTACTGGCTGTGTAAACTATGGCTCCAGCTGCGAATGCCATACCGCCGGCGACAAATAGCGGAGAAATGCGGAAGAATGCCAGACCCAGCCCTGCCCCCAGCGGTGTCATCAAACCGACAACGAGGGTAAGAAGAAGCACTCTCGCCACCGATAGTCCGCCGGCCCTCAAGATTCCGGCCATAGCGATGCCTTCAGGGATGTTGTGTAGTGCAATAGCGATGGCAACATATACGCCCAGTGCCGTGCTTGCTTCCATGCCTGCTCCGATTGCGAGGCCTTCGGGTAGATTGTGCAAGGCAAGCCCGAAGAAGACGAGGTAGCCTACTCGCAGCATTTCTACTTCGACCGTCTGAACACGAGGTACGTTCTCAAGCGATAACTCGTGACTCGAAGAAACAAGGGCGGGCAGAATAAATCTGTCCAGCGCATATATAGTGCCCGCACCCAGCAAAAACCCCAGTGATGCAGTCAGCATTGAACCGTGCACTATTGCCTCAGGCATGAGATCGAAGAATGAGATGGCCAGCATGACTCCGCCGGCAAATCCTAACAAAGCGGATAGGAGCCTGGGACCCGGTTTCCCGAACACGATGATAACTACTGCACCCAAAACGGTGGAAACACCGGCTAGAAAACTATACAGTAAGCTCTCCAAGTAACATCCTTCTCTTACTAATGCGCAGTCTGACCTGCCTGTTTGTACACCTATGGCGGCATAAGATGCATGCCCGGGATAACCACCGGAAAACTGAAAGGAACTGTTGCCGAGAAAGGCTGACGCCTTGCTAGCGCCATTCTGCTGTTGGCATTATCCTGTATGCGGTTACTCTGGGCTTTTCCATCGCGAGTTCTTTGTCTTGTCGGAGCAGGTTTTGCGTTATCCTTGACTTCAGCCACGTCCTCCAGTTTTCAAGCGTCTCCCATGTGCTTGTCATTACCACAACAGTGGAATCCACGTCGCTGACCAGATTCTCGGCGCTCACGAAGCCTGGATATTGCATGGCATGCGACCTGAGCTTCAGCAATACAGGCTCTATGTCCTTATAATTCTTCACCTTGTATCCGATGATGCCCTTGATCATTGCTGCCTCCTTTCTCTTCTCGCCTGCGGTTTGCCTTCAGGTTGTCTCGAACAATACTGCTAAACGTGCGCCAACTTCAGTCTAGCTGTCCATTGCGCGATTGTCAACGCGCGTAGCGCACAGTTGTAGCACATCGTTGCCTTCCGGGGCATACGGCTTGTAATCAGGACTCCGGAAAGGCAAGCGGCGTTGACTGAAGACGGTGCAGCATTGAGTCGATTGTGGCAGAGGCTAATCACATTCGGTAATGCGGGGACGGACTAGCCACGAGCCAGGATATCTCTGACCTCCCCGGCGAAGGTCTGGCTCTCGGCGTCTCCGGTGACAAGCTCAATCTGTTTTGCCGAGGACACGCCCAGTCTCAATTCAGCGGCCCGTGCAATCTGATCTTGTTCAAAGATGGAGCCGCGGCTGACCTCCGGCGTCGTCCCCAGCAGACGGAGAATCGCTACCCCGACGGCGTCGATGGCCACCCGGTCGGTGGAGGCCAGCATTACGCCGGCATCTACCCTGGTACCACGGGCGGGGCCACCGTCAACAAACGCCTCTACGCCGTCCATCACCACTAGGTCGGGCGAATAAGCGGTGTTAATCTCGGCAATCATCTGCCGCTGGTACGGTGAGGAGTGAAGCTCTTTCATATAGGGATAGCCTACCCTGGGTACAAGACCTACGGCGTTCTTCAGAGAGAGTGTGAAATGGCCGCCGTAAGCATGTGTCTTGAGACAGCAGGTCTGGACGATTGATTCCGCCTCGAGATAGATTCGTGGAAAATGAAAACCCTGGCTCCATTGACTTTCTTTGGGCTCTATCTTGCTCCAGCCTTCGGGGCCTACCTCCTCCAGATCGAGGATGTTGAAGCCCAGCTCTTGAGCTAACTCAAAAATCCCCTTCTTCTCCATAACCCTCCGAGTGCTGTCTCCGGGGCCACTCCGCTCAGCCAGGGTAACCTGCTTTGCTCCCATCTGCTGAAGACCCAGGACCAGAGACCGCAGTGTGTCGTTGTGAGTCGAACCCGGTGCCGGGTCAGCGGAGTTGAAATTGGGTTTGAGAACCACGCTCTTGTCATGAACAGGATTGAACTCGAGGAGGTCGATTGCCTGCCTGACACCTTCGCCCCGGTCCCTTGTCCTTACTAATGCCACTTTTGTCATAACGGCCTCCTCTGGTTGCCGAGCATAGCCCGATTATAGCCGATATACGTCGGTTCAACCAGGCTGGTAGGTTTGACGTCACTACTATTAGTTACAGCCCACATCATGCCACTCTGCGCGGAATGCCAAAAGCGCTGCGCGTGAACCCTGACGGACGGTCTAGCAACGTGGCTGCCTGGAGGCCGGTAGCAACCTCCTCGGCCATTACAGGTTGAGGTTATGGTCAGGAGCTGCCCATGATGTGATACTCAGTTGATTGACAGCATGGTGCGGAGCAAGGTATCGGTAAGAGCGGCGCATACTACGGAACTGGAGGCACAAGGCCTATTTTACTGCTTGCGAGCACGCCTGGTAGCCAAGGTCAAAGGCTCTGATGTTAACCGGAGCTACTTCAGCCGGGAAACGCGTCCGGATAGTTTCCTTTATCGTCGCTGTCTTTATCGGGAGTAGCTCGACACCAGACAATGCTCCCAGCATCACAATGTTTGCCGCTAACAGGCTGCCCGCATCTCGAGCAATTTGAGCGGCATCCAGTCTGATTACCTTGCTGGCGACGCTGTTTAGCTTCTCCAGTATGTGGTCCAGATCGGGATAAGCGCTTTGACCCAGAGAAACGGTGAAGGGGAATATCGGCGTGGTATTAAGTATGACCAGGCCGGATTTTGACAGATAGCTTACATGTCTCAGTCCCTCCGAGGGCTCCAGCCCTATTAGAATATGACACTTCCCCTGGGGGATAAGAGGACCATAGACATCGTCTCCCATTCTGATGATGCTGGTTACCGAGCCACCCCTGACCGCCATCCCCAGTATCTCGGAGCCTCTAACCCTCAATCCATCGGCAATCGCCGCCTTTCCCAGCAACTCCGACATCAGAATTACGCCCTGTCCACCAACACCGGCGAGCAGTATGTTGAACTCTTTCACCATTTCATTCACTCCTGTACTATAGCTTTGTGGGGGCAAACCTGGGCACAAAGGTTGCAGCCGGTGCACAGCGGGGCGTCAATCACTATTCTATCCCCCCGTTTTATTATGGCCGGACAACCCAGAAGCTTGATGCAGGCGTCGCACCTGGGGTTGCACTTGTCCTGGTCTATGTAACAGGGAACTATCTTCTGTCCCGCCTGTCTTTTTTCCCTTAGCTCAATCGTGGCGCACGGCCCCCGGGAAACCACGACCGCTGGCCCCTCGAACCTTATTGCTTTTTCTATCGTCTCAATGGCAGCCTTCAGGTCAAAGGGATCGACGACCTCGACGAATTTCACGCCACAGGCCCTGGCTACGTCCTCTGCCTTTAACGAAACGGCCTCATCTCCGGTAGCGGTATAGCCGGTGCCGGGGTGAGGCTGGAAGCCAGTCATAGCCGTGGTTGAGTTATCAAGCACAACCATGGTTATATTTGCCTTATTATAGACGGCGTTTATCAGAGGAGGTATTCCAGAGTGAAAGAAGGTTGAGTCGCCCAGGTGAGCTACTATCGGGGCTTCCACTACATGGGCCATACCGTTGGCAAGCCCAAAGCTCCCCCCCATACAGATACAGGTATCGACAGCGTTCTGTGGTGGGGTCAAGGCCAACGTGTAGCAGCCAATATCACCGGGGTAGATAGGCTCTACATCTTCGCCGTACCCTCTGGCTACTCTCTGTGCTGCCGCAGTAATGGCGCGGAAGGAGGCGCGGTGGGAGCAACCAGCACACAGGGCTGGCGGTCTCAAGGGCAGAAGCGGAGCCACCTCCTGCTCTAGCTTGTCTAGCTCGGCGAAATCGACCGGGAGCTTGCATTCGGTCAACCTG
Source organism: Dehalococcoidia bacterium (assembly GCA_030610855.1). Lineage (GTDB taxonomy): Bacteria > Chloroflexota > Dehalococcoidia > GIF9 > AB-539-J10 > RBG-13-51-36. The sequence goes on along the minus strand of JAUWQY010000002.1, from coordinate 98,405 downwards.
GCAATAGCCTCGGTGACCTTTCTCGTCGATAGCTCTCCTATTCGAGGCACCAGGTCCTTCCCGTGAACTTTGACCGATATATTGTGTTCTCCCACGATGGCTTTTACATGAAGCTCAACAAAAGGGTCCAGTTCCTCTACTACCAGTATCTTCTTCACTGATTTCAGTAATCTGATTATCAGCTGCTCGGGGAGGGGGTGTGGGGTTCCGATCTTCAGTACCGAGACCTTGTCCTCGAGTCCCAACCACCTCAGAGCCTCCAGAGTATAGCTGTGTGATAATCCGCAGGCGATGATACCTAACTGGGCACTGTCCGCCATGTGCAGTTGATTATAGGCTAGTGTATCTGCTGCTTTCTTTATTCTTTCAAATCTCTCCAGCATCAGAGGTTTGTTTATTCTGGCTACACGGGGAACATAGGCCAGGCGGTCCGGAGCTTTCGCGAAGGAACCCTTTCTCCTTTCCCGTGAGATCTCTCCCAGGACGATATCGCTCCGCCCATGGCTTATCCTGGTCACTGACCTGAGCATGAAAAGCTGCCCGAATTCTTCAGACAGTCTAAAGGCGTCAGCCGTCATGTCTTTGGCTTCTTGGACAGAGGATGGTTCAAGAACCGGTATGTGGCCCTGCAGGGCGATGTAACGGCTATCCTGTTCGTTCTGTGAACTCCAAGCCCAGGGGTCATCCGCCGCGACCAGAACTAGTCCTCCTTTGGCACCGATATGGCTGGCGGTCATCAGCGGGTCATGAGCCACGTTCACGCCGACATGCTTCATCGACGCCATGGCTCTTAGCCCACAGATTGAGGCGCCAAGGGCAACCTCAAAGGCCACCTTCTCGTTGGTTGACCACTCAACGTACATGTCAAGCTCTTTGGCTACCCCGGACAGAGTTCCCACTATTTCACTTGATGGCGTACCGGGGTAGCCAGCGGCAACCTGAACCCCGGCCTCTATTGCTCCCCTGGCGATCGCTTCATTGCCCAGGACAAAAAGCCGTTGTCTGGGAGCGTCAGAACTAATGGTCAGTTCTTTCAAGCTATCCTCCTTCCTCATGCTGATACGTACTTCATGTCTATCTGCAAAAGAGAACTATAACCAAGGCAGAGGAATTTTTCTACCTGATAACTGGCGAGAGCATCCTCTACTTAGGAGAGCATGCTCCACTCTAACAGCAGACCTATGGGGGGCTTCCGTGGCTGGTACCCCAGGAAAACTCCACTTCACCCTTCTGCATAGCTACAAGAGTGATGTGGCCCTTCCTAGCCAGACAAACGCTAGGTTGTGACTCACTGGTCGGAAGAGGCTAATCTCAACTGGGGGCCGTTAAGGGTATCGTTAGCTTTCCAGCCTGAGATGAGAATCTGCTCGCGCAAAGCATCCGAAGCCTTGCAGTCACCGTAGGCCCGAGCTTTGTCTCTTGACTCTACCAGGGTCAATACGTCAGCCGAAGGTTGTGTAATTGGGACATCCCGTGCCTCACCTCTGGCTGCTTTAACACGCTCCCATATGTCCAGTGGGATACCGTTTTGCGGCTCTATCTTGTGAAATGGGCCCAACTCGGTAACGGCAAAGGTTTGCCCGGCTGCAAAATTATCTTCTTTCCCCTCCCTTAGTAGCATCACTGTCCCTATGCCCATCACACGGCGATTTTCTTCAATTGGGTCCACTAGCAGCGCCGTATGCTCGTCAATACCGATGACATTAGTATCAGATGGCAGCATCTTCATCAGGTGGTTGAAGCGTGATTGACCCATATAGCACCGGCTCGCGTCCAATTCAGCGCCACCCTCACTATTGTTCCAATGCGAAACAAAAATCACCGATAGACCATAGGGACCAAACAAATCTAGTCCGGTACCCCGGTGCAAGTCGTGACCAGCTTTGTATATCTCGTATACCGGCAATGCTTTGGCCCTGGCAGCAATCGCTAAGTTATGTCCTTCAGGTTGCTTAACACCGCAGGTATTAACTCAGTGATGGCGGGATGGATATGCATGCTCGTCTGTATCTGATCGATGCCTCCACCGGATGCCATGGCCTCTATCACTTCCTGAATCAGGATTGGCGCATAGGGGCCGATGACGTGAAAGCCGAGCATCTTTCTGCTGTTCGCCTCCACAATCGCTTTGGCAAAGCCGTTTCTCTCCATCATGGCATCGCCCTGGGCCACGTCTGAATACGTGGCCTTGCCGACCATAACCTTGAACGCTTTACTGGCGGCTTCTTCAGTCAATCCCACGGATGCAATTTGGGGGTGGGAATAGACAGCGTGGGGAGCAGCACTATAGTCCATCTTCACTTTTGTGCTTCCATGGATGCCATTATAGGCAGCGAGCGATGCTTCTTCGTTGGCTACATGAGTGAACATCTGCTGACCGTTGATATCCCCGACAGCGAATATGTTCCTCTTTGTAGTCTCAAGGTATTCGTCAACCTTGATGAAGCCTCTCCGGTCAATCTCAACTCCGGTGTTACCCAGTGCCAGCAGGTCGGCATTGGACCTTCGTCCCACGGCGACCATGGTTTTCTGCGCGGAGAATTCCCTTTTCTTGCCTGTCTCTATGTCATTGACAGTGACGGTAACTCCACCCGCGTTTCCTTTCAATTCCTGAGCCTGGACTCCAGTATGAACCTCCATGCGCCGGCTCAACTGCTTCTTCAGAAGCTCCGCTATCTCCGGTTCCTCGGAAAGAATGAGCCGGTCAGCCATCTCCAGCATGGTTACCGCGGTGCCCATAGCGGCAAAGAAATGGCCGTACTCCACCGCAATATAGCCGCCACCTATGATGATGACGCTTTCCGGTCTCTCCTTTAACTCTAATACCGTCTCATTAGTCAGGTAGTCCACGTCCTCCAGCCCCTTGATCGGCGGTATCAGAGGACGCGAGCCGGCCGCTATGAAAACCTTATCACCCTTGATTGTTTCCCCGTTAACCTCGATAGTGTGGTCAGCGACAAAGCGTCCGCTGCCTTCATAGAAGTCCAGGTCTTTCGTCTCGGCAACACCCTGTTTCATGTGTTCCCGGTTTTCACGTGCGGATTTCCTCATGCGCTCCATAATGAAGCCGAAGTCGATATTTCTTATCTCGGCTTCGATGCCGAATTCCCGGGCTTCCTGTATCTCGGCAATCCGGTCGGCGGCGAATATAAGCATCTTTGAAGGGATGCAGCCCGTGTTGGCGCACGTACCTCCCAGCGGACCTTTGTCCACAAGTGCCACATTTAGGCCAAGGCGCAGGGCTTCGTCGACAATGTTCATTCCGCACCCTGAACCAATGACAATGACATCATACTTCTTCATGACTTGACCTCCGTTTGCTTGACGCTGTGATCAGGTGGGGAGTTACGCCCTTTTCCCACCCGCGCCCCGTTCCGTGAGAACTAACCAATGATAGCAAAATGACGTGTTTTTGTAACTTGGGTCGCAGCCACGTTATGACCTCTCCGTTATCCTGTAACTGAGCTGATGGGTGAGCTAACAATCACGTGTCCGAGATGAAAAATGATTCTATGACGTGTAAAATGAAGGTGATGATAGATGGAGAACTGTGTGTCGGGGTCGGTAACTGCGTGGCGATTGCCCCTGCGGTCTTCAAGCTTGATGATGAGAACAAGGCCGCAGTTCTTGCTCATCGCTCTGTTGACGAAGAGATCCTGATGGAGGCAGCCGAAAGCTGTCCCGTGAATGCCATCATCGTTGAAGACGATGATGGAAATCAGTTGTATCCGTGAGCCAGGGAATCTACATCAAGGAAGTGCTGGAATGAGAGAGGTCTATCTAGACAACACGGCTTCCGCACCGCTTCTTCCTGAAGTGCGTGAAGCAATGATGCCGTACTTAGGTGATATCTTCGGTAATCCATCCTCGCTCCATAACTGGGGAGACGGCGCCCGGGAGGCAATGGAGGCAGCCCGAGGCCAGGTAGCTCAGCTTATCGGCGCCAGCACCGATGAGATGATATTCACGGGCAGCGGTACAGAAAGTAACAATCTAGCCATTAAGGGGCTGGCGCTTGCGCAGCAGAACAAGGGCAAACACGTGGTCGTTTCTGCCATTGAGCACTTCTCGGTGCTGCACTCGGCGAGGACACTGGCGAAGTGGGGGTTCGAGGTTAGTGAGGTCCCGGTAGACAAGTATGGTGCGGTTGACCCGGATGACGTGCGCCGTAACTTGAGGGATGATACGGTATTGGTGTCCATCATGCATGCCAATGGGGAGGTGGGCACTATCCAACCCATAGGGGAGATAGCCGCGGTAACGAGGGAGCGCAAGGTTCTCTTTCATACCGATGCCGTGGCTACCGCGGGTACAATACCCATCAACGTGACGGAAGTGGGCGTTGATGCTCTTAGTCTGGCCGCGAACCAGTTCTACGGCCCCAAGGGCGTTGGGGCACTATGGGTGAGGAAGGGGGCGCGAATCATACCGCTCCTCGATGGCGGTATCCAGGAAGAGGGGAGGCGGGCTGGCACCGAGAATGTTCCGGCTATCGTCGGTTTGGGGAAGGCCGCCGAACTGGCTAAGGCTCACATGACGGAGCGGATGAAGCGGTTAAGTGGCTTGCGGGATCGTCTGCTCAGGGAAGTGCCGGAGAGAATCGAACATGTGGTTGTCACCGGTCATCCCCGGAATCGCCTTCCGGGTCACGCCAGCTTCTGCGTGGAGTTCATCGAAGGCGAGTCCATGCTCATGCTGCTGAGCAGCAAGAGGATTGCTGTATCCAGCGGTTCGGCCTGCACCTCCCGGGCACTCAAGGCATCTCATGTGCTCATTGCGATGGGACTGTCTCACGAAATAGCCCAGGGCTCAATCCTGTTTACCATTGGCATTGATAACACTGATCAGGACATGGATTATGTTCTGGAGACCATGCCGCCTGTGGTTGACAGGCTGCGGCAGATGTCGCCCCTATATGCCAGGTTCACCAAGGCCAGCAAAGGAGGCAATTGATATGCCGGTATACAGCGAAAAAGTGATGGACCATTTCACGAACCCGCGTAATGTGGGGGAAATCGAAAACCCCGATGGTGTGGGCGAGGAAGGCAATCCCATATGCGGCGACATGATGACCTTCTATATAAAGGTGAAAGATAACCGTCTGGAAGACGTTAAGTTCAAGACCTTTGGCTGCGGGGCCGCCATTGCCGTTTCCAGCATGGTGAGTGAGATGGCCAAAGGGAAGACGCTGGAAGAAGCGATGAAGATCACCCCGAAATCGGTGGCTGACGAGCTAGAAGGCCTGCCCAAGAACAAGTTTCACTGCTCCAATCTGGGCGCGCAGGCTTTGCACAAGGCGATACAGGAGTACTTGAAGAAACAGAAGAAGGGAGGCGAAGATAATGGCAAATGAGCGTGAACAGATGAAAGAGCCCTGTTGCTGCCCCTACTGCGATACGGAGATGGCCCAGGCGGCTTTCCCCTACTGCCAGGCATGTGAGGTAGAGATTCTGTACTGCCCGAAGTGCCGCGAGGCCATACCGCGGGACAAGCAGTTATGTCCGCATTGCGGGTATGACGTGAAGAGTGGAGCGGATAAGAGAGGTAAGTGATATGGCAGAGAGCGAGCCGACGGAGCAGGTCCATCAGACCATGGATTGCATAGGTCTTTACTGTCCGATGCCGGTGTTGAAAACCAGGGAGAGAATGGACGAAATTGCCGTTGGTGAGATTCTGGAGGTGCTGGCAGATGACCCCGCTGCAGAGCCAGACATCAGGGCCTGGGCAAAGCGGGCCGGGCAGAAAATACTGAAGATAGAAAAGACCAGTGAAGGTTTCAGGTTTCTAATACGAAGAGCAAAATAGGAGGCTTAAGATGGCTGGCAAGAAGAAGCTCCTGTACGTGCAAACGAGTGGAGTGGATACCCCAAAGCGCCTATATGCGCCATTTGTCCTGGGCATGACCGCCAAGGCGATGGATATCGATGCCACGATCTATTTCCTCGGTATGGGGATAACAGTTGTTAAGCAAGGCATGGCCGAGACGGTCAAAGAGGGCGGGTTTCCCACCTTGAAGGAGATCATGGACCAGGCAATAGGTGCCGGGGTGCAATTGCTGGTCTGCGAACAGAGTGCACAGTTGCTGAGCATAAAGAGGGGAGACTTCATACCGGAGGCCAAGGTTGTCGGAACTGCTACACTTAATGACCTGGTGCTCGATGCCGACGGCACTATGTGGTTCTAGGCAGAAGAGCGGATCTGCCCGGTCGGCTCTTCTCTGTCATATCCGCATGAAGGACGCTCTTGACCTGGGTGAGTTCTCGATTCGTGGGACTACGCGTACGAGGATATAAGGCATGGCGGTTCAGTTGGAGTTATTGAAGGGCATTCTATACTTTTCCGGTCTTGACCGTACTGAGCTGGAGTCTATCAGAAAGCTAATCTTTGAGAAGACGGTCGGCAGAGCGGAAATGGTCTTGCTGGAGGGTGAATCGGCTGCCAATCTGTATTTTGTGGCTTCAGGGGTGGTGAAGGTGTTCAAGACTTCCGCCGAAGGAAAGGAGCAGATCTTGAGCATCGTGCGCCCCGGCGAATCCTTCAATGATGTCCCTGTCTTCGATGGCGGGCCAAATCCCGCCAGTGCTCGGGCTATGGGACCCGTTCTTCTCTATGGAATTGCGAAGAATGACATGGCAGCTATCCTCCTGGAGCATCCACATATAGCCACTAATGTAGTTAAGGCATTGGCAAGGAGGGTGCGTCACCTCATAGCGCTGGTTGAGGATTTGTCTTTCAGGCATGTCATCGGCAGGGTAGCCAAGATACTCTTTGAGCAAGCCGGAGGTGGAACGGTCGGCCGACACCGGCTTACACAGCAGGAAATGGCAGCTATGGCAGGTACTGCCCGTGAGGTAGTGGGCCGGTCGCTGAAGGCATTAGAAGAGGAAGGGGCGATCAAGCTGGATCGCCATCGGATAATAATCACCGATGAGAAAGCCCTTCAGAGGATAGTGGAGGCGTCTTCTTGAGACAAAGATCACAGACAGATGGCCGCTTTGCCATTAGAATGATTTCAATGGAGAGTGAGAGACGTGGCTGAAATCCCCGTCATAGACCCCGAAAGATGTGACGGCTGCGGGTTGTGCGTTGGTGTGTGCCACCTGAATGGCCTAACCATAGTCAGCGATATTGTCACCTTCATTGAGGCGGTTGAGTGCGACTGGTGTACAGACTGTGAAATCGTCTGCCCCACCGGGGCGATAAGTTGCCCTTTTGAGATTATCATCCAGGCCGTAGAGACCAGGTAAGACCTTTCAGGCGATACCTTGCGCCTCCGCCAATCTCTCGGCATCCCATCCTTCCCTGAGCCGTCATCCTGTCTACATGAGACAAAAGTCGCATACAGGGACTGCCCCCCATACCTATAATAGCGTTGCGTAGTAGATGCAATTGCCCATAGGAAGTGTGCAGAAGAGCATAAAGGAGGCTGAAGATGATAGCGGTCCTGGAAAACGTTAGAGACAGAGAACAGATGTCCGATGACGATGAGGAATCGGATCCTGCCGGCGAGGAGATTGGACGGCAAGAGGGGTTCAGCGATTCAGGTGTTACTCATCAAACGCGGAGGTTCGAACTCGGTGATGATTCGTTGAGCTTTTACCTGGCTGAGGTGGGGCGAATCGGTCTTCTCAGTGACGAAGAAACAGGAGTATTGAGCAGGCAGATAGAGGAAGGGAAGCATCTTGTCCAACTTGAGGAGGAGTGGGTTTCCGAGCACGGCGCTCAACCGTCGGCAACAGAGCTATTGTCGGTATTACTGGAGCGGGTCAGTGGAGCGCATTTGCTCTTTGAAGCCCTGTACCAGTATCTGGAACTGCCTGCTCAGGGGAGCATACGGGAGAAGGTGTTGCACGCGGACCTGCGTCGCGCAATCGATAATACAATCGATCAACACTTGTCCGCTGCTGTGGCCGAGATCAATGGGGCAAGCCAGAGCAGAATCGAGAAGGACGTGATCGAACTGTCGCTGGGCAGCCGGCTGATACCCTGGCATATCGTGGAAAGGGCGGTCGAGACAAGTTCCCTGGACGAAATCAGGGAGGTGCTGCGGTCGCCGGAATTCCATGACAAGCTGGAAGTGCATCGTCCGGAAATCGTCGACCACTTCGAGCAGATCAGAGAGAGGGCACGCCAGGCAACCGACCGCATGGTCGAGGCCAATCTGCGCCTGGTGGTAAGCGTGGCCAGGGGGCGTATGGGTTGGGGCGTGCCTCTGCCTGACCTTATCCAGGAAGGTAATATCGGGTTAATGCACGCAGTTCAGAAATTCGACCATCGAAGAGGTTGCAGGTTTAGTACCTACGCTACTCCCTGGATCTGGCAGGCAATCAACAGGGCAGCTAATGACCAGTCACGCGTGGTGCGCCTGCCCGGCTACCTGGTTGACGATCTGACGAAGCTAGCACGGACAAGGAATAGCCTAGCGCAGAAGCTTGGCCGCCAGCCTACCGAGAAGGAGCTGGCTTCTGAGATGGGACTACCGTCCGGAAAGGTGGAATCGCTGGCTAAGCTGAGTTCTGGTGGATCCGTTTCTTTTGAGACACCTGTCGGAGAGGAGGGAAGGCAACTTGGCGACTTCATCGCAGACCGGGCCATTCTGCAACCTGAGGAGGAGGCCACTGCAAGCCTGCTCAGGCATGAACTGAGCAGGACACTAGAGTCGCTAGCGCCCCGAGAACGACGCGTGATTGAGTTGAGGTTTGGTCTGGACGATGAGCGCAGTCGAACTCTGAAAGAGGTCGGCGCAGAGTTAGGCCTCACCAAGGAGCGAATACGCCAGATTGAGAATGAGGCGCTGGCTAAGCTGCGCCATCCCAGTCATAGCCGCGAGTTGATAGGGTATCTCGGATGATTGTTTTGCAGGCTGCCTGGTTCTGCGTCAGCTTTGCATCTAAATCCGCCCTGACTAGATGCCTGCATCTCACCTCCGATTGGAGTGAACGCTCTTGGTTTCGTTTGGGAAACCCACAAGTCGTAGAGCCGATTCACAAACGTCCTGTCAGGTGAATCTGCAATGCTACAGCCCTCCTCGGTTCTTGGCGGGTCTTTGCCTGGGCCTGAATCTATCATCCGATCCTTGAGGCCGGTATGATAACGGTGAGCAAAATCAGATTGAGATCGAAGCTGTAGATGGTGGATTCTCGCACTGGCTATTGACAACGTACAAGTGAATAGCCTACTATCTATGCAGGAGAAAGGAGGGTCAAATGCAAGCATATTGTATGAAGTGCCGTGCCAAGAAGGAAATCAGAGATCCCAGAAGAATCACCATGAAGAATGGCAGACCGGCAACCCAGGGCCTCTGCCCGACCTGCGGCACAAAAGTGTTCAGAATCGGTAAGTAGGGCTGCTAATAAACAGCCTGACAGGGCTCAGAAGGGCTGGACTTCATCGGCGTCGGGATATCCCAGCCCTTCTGTTTCACGAATCACACTTAGTGGGTTTTTGTTGCATCGTTTGCAGCTGTCGAGCCATGCCAGTTTCCGAATCGCAACCAGGAACAGATGGCCCCTGGGGTCAACCTCGTAACGGGCGGGAACATACGAGGAGCAGTAATACCCTCTTCACGAGAGGGTCACTTGGCTGACTGTCAGCAGCCGGGTTCGCCGGGATGCCCGCAACAGCTCTGTCTCCTGGCTACCTTTATCATGTTATTGCGTACAACAAGATAGAGTTTCCTATGGAGAGGCATCTTGACGGACATGTTTGTGAAGAACGCCCGTAGCGTCGGCATGGTTCCTCCTCAAGCATCAGGTTAGAGTCTCGGTGTAGCAGCTTAGTTTCTCCAGGATTTCGTTGAAAGTCGGTTGAGTTACCGTTCGCGTATCCTCCTGCTTCTTCCTTTGTCACCACAGCGTTAAGGGGCAGCCGGGTTCTGCTTTAACTCAGAGAGCTGCCTGAGATGCGATTTCTCCTCAGCTATGATCTTATCCACCGTTGACTGTGCTCGCCGGGGCATTATCTCTTTCATCGTGTAGTAGAAGAGTATGGCATCCTTTTCGGCACCTATAGCTAGCTCTAGAGCCTTGATATCGCTATCTGCCTGGGTCGCCATTTCGCTGGTCGCCAGGTCATCAGTAAAGATAGCAGTGTCAACCAGTGCCTGAAGATAAGCAGCGTATTCCTGAGTACAGGTCTCCGAAACCTCGTATTTATCGGCTTCAGCGAGCATATCATTGAAAATCTGAATATGCTCTCTTTCCATATTAGCGAGATACTGAAAGACGCCACGAGCTGAAGCACTACCGGCCGACCTGGTCATGACATCGTAGAAGGCGATCCCCCTTCTCTCATTACCAATAGCTATGTTGATAAGTTCACTGGCAGAAAAAGTGATAGACATTTCTCAGATACCTCCCTTGCTTTTAGCTGTTAACCCGCCTTGTCTTGCTCTTAGCCGAGACTGAAATGCTCTCCGGTTTTGCCGCCGGCCCTTCAGGGAGGCTAAGCTCCGGGATCCCGTCATTCCAGTGTTATAGCCAACAACCACCGTGGTCTGCCACCTCGACTAAGTTGCCGCTCTGCAGGCGCCGCAACAGATATTGTACGCTTTTGCAGGAAATCAAACAAGGCAGTATCGTCGTTCAGCACCTTCGTGACTGTCTTGTCCAATCGGGCGATGGTTGGCAGAAGTCAGTGAAATCTGGTGTCGCTTCTAGCTGCCTGCAGGTGCCGGAATGGTCTCAGGATTCACGAACACGACCTGTGTGGAGGCAATCGGAGAGTAGCCAGCCAGCTTGTGGTTGCCAGTTTCATATTCTCTATATTCTCAATTCCGGCGTTCATCTATCTATTCAACAGGTTTTTCCCCATGCCCTTGTGACAGTAGACCGGGTTGTCACGCAGGAGACTCATAGGATCAAGCCCGGCTACGGCTAGTCAGGCGCAGACGTTCTGCAGTATCGAGCCCAAATGCGGTGCATGCAGGCAGATGACTATCGGCACACATTGTCTATCTGCCGGATGTGTTTGACGCCTATTGGTCAATCCTCTAATATTGCCTGGGTTGAAACACGTGCATACCGGGTTGGGGGGTGTCATCGGTGTCGTGAAAATGGCTGCAAGCCGCCAGATGATTGCCATCATGTCTGTCATGGGTCTCAGCATTCTTGCTATGAGCATCCTGAATCCTATGATGCCTCTCTACCTCACATCCATCGGGGTTACTCCTGAGATAGTGGGGTTGATGCTCTCAGTAGCCATGGTCGGCATGGTTGTCGGTGAGGGTTTCTGGGGGTGGGTGGCTGATAAAAGAGGGATCAAACTCCCTCTGAAAGTAGGCACCTTCGTCACTGGTTTGACCGTTTGCTTTTTTGCATTGACACAGAATATATCTCTTATCTTCACTATTTTCTTCTTCTGGGGGTTGCTTCAATCGGCCCTTTTTGGTCCCTGCAGGGGCTACATAGGCGCCAATGCGCCAGTGCTGAGAAAGGCCACGTTCATGGCTATCATCACGATGATAATGTCAGCTTCAAGAAGCATTGGCGCTCTCCCGAGTGGCTTCCTGGCTGACAATCTGGGATTTCATGCTCTGTTCTTTGTTTCCTGTGGAATTAGCTTGCTTGCTGGCATCGTCGTTCTAGCAGGCTGGAGACAAGCTCAGCCGCCGCAGATTCAGATCATCGGTGACAAAGCCCCGAACCCATCAGATTCTGTAGACAGAGTGAACTATAGCTCCTTCGCCGTCCAGTGTGTAGTAACGGCCCTCCAAAGTTGGACTCGAGGCACCATGCTGGGTTTTTTGCCACTTCTAGCCACTCAGGTTCTGGGTGTCTCTGCCACGAAAGTGGGTGTCCTGTTCACGATCTACGGCATTGCAGTTATGTCGCTGAGCATACCCATGGGAATGTTAGCAGACCGGATAGGAAAGAAAACACTGATGACGCTGGGGCTGGTGACGTCCGGGGCAGCTATGGCAGGCATGGCGTTCAGCCCGAGTTATGCCTGGCTCATAGTCTCGGTCCTTGTCGCCGGAATGGGTGTGGCAACATTCAGCCCGGCGGCTCTGGGCATGATTTCGGATTTAGTGCCGGCAAGGCGGCAGAGCACTGCAATGGGGATTTACGGCGCCTTAGGTGAGAACATCGGGATTATTGCTGGGGCCAGTGTAGGCGGCTTTGTCTGGATTGCTTTGGGACATCAATCTGCCTTCCTTATGGCCACTGCGGCCACTGCTCTGGGGGCCATTATCTGCCTTGCTCTGGTGAAAGGCAAAGCCGCCGCCGGACTTTAGACTTCCTCTGCACAGATAGCTACCGTGACGGTATCCCAGAGAACAAACCGTTCCAATTCTTCGGGGAGGAGCTTACCGAAAAGTCAGCGTTACTTGGTCACATGAAGGAGAAGCAAGGTTGATATCCAATCGAGCTTCCCACCCTTTTGTTTCGTCACAGGTATCAGCACGGGTCCCTGTTTCATCATTCCGGCAGTTCCTGGTCCATCCTGTATCCATAATCCGGCATCTGCCTGCCGTCTATGTATACCGTTCTATCAACCACCTTCACCCGCCCGCGTGCTATCAGAGCATGTACGGCAAACGGATAGAGCTCCCAGTCTCTCGCGACCTTAAGTGCAGTCTGAAGATTCTCACATGTTTTCTTCATCACTGCTCTTAGCTCGGCGTCAGCCGACTTTTCAAAATCACCATAACTGGATAGAGTGTGCTTCTTGGCAAAGCCCGTAACCTCCTCGAACCCGTCGACCAGTCCCTTTGTTCCTTGTGATTCCAATGCCCTGAGCGTGGGGACTATCTCAAGGGGTTTAGATTGGGCCAATACTGGTCCTGTGTCTTCTCCCTTATCAACGATGAACAGAGTTGATCTTATCTCTGTGTCACCGGCCAGTATGGCTTTGGCGGCAGGTATCCAATGCAAACCTGAGTAACCCTTAGGCGTATCCCCTGGATGAATATTGAGGGTCTTTGGATAGTACCTATCCACCGTCCAATCGGTTAACCATTGGTCGTAGCCTGCCAGGCAGATCAAGTCGGGTGCCTTTTCGATTCTGTCTTCTATCAGGCCCCACACATCCTGTTCGAACTTCACCCTCTCAGGACAATTCCTGGGAACATTCATTGAACCATATCTATCTCTTGCCGCCTTCAAGTAGGGTACGTGGCTTAGTTCGATGGCGATATGGTTATTCGCCCTGGCTTTGTTCACACCTTCACAATCGGGTCTATTCGTGAACACAACGTAGTCGTGATCGGGATCGCGTTGAACAATCCTCTCGTAGTTCGTTCCCGAACCGGAAACGAAGCAGACAATCGTCATCTTGCCTCCATGCGGACTTGGTTCGTAAATCATCTGTATCGCTGGCGTCAGCCATGTCCCATTGCTGCTGCCGCAGTTATCTCGATTCTCTTCTTTTGCGGTGAGTTGTCAGCACTTGTCGTGGGCACTGGCTACGCTCCTGTGGCATGATCAGTCTTCCCTTTCAAGCTCTCCAGTATGTCACTGGAGGGCTCGTTTGGAATGGTAGCTATGGTTTCTCCCTGGTATTCGAAAACCTCCTTATTGTCGTCGCTGATTTGACCTATTACGGCGGCAATACCGTTTTGGGACTGGATGGCCGTCATTACCTCGTCGACGTCCGCCGGAGAAACCTGAAGGACCATCCTGGCTTGAGTCTCGCAGATCAGGATTTCCTCTGCGGTGAGACCCTCCACTTTAACCGGCACTGGCGATAGGTCGACTTCTGCGCCAAAACCACCGTACCTGGCCGATTCGCAGACGGCCGCCCCGATGCCGGCGGCTCCCAGGTCAGAACAGGCATGGATTTTGCCTGTCCGGAAGGCAGCTAAACTGGCTTCCAAAGTCGTTCTTTCTTCCTTGAAAAGAGGTTTAGCTGGTCGCATCTCCCGGACTAATCCCGCTCTGTACAGAGTATCGTTCCCGTCCTCGGCGGTCTGACCAATAATGATGATCTTATCCCCGACCCGTTTGGCTGGCTTGGTAAGCGGCTCTTGGGCAACCAGTTTGCCGATCACCGCAGCCACTACTGCCGGGACAATGTCAGTTAAGGAGGTCGAAAGACCACCTCCAATGATGAAAACATCCATTGCGGCACACATGTCTCTTATCCCTTGAACCATGAGGTTGAGTCTTTCTCGGCTTGTCATTATCTTGCATTCGCCACAGGTGCATTTGCCTGTGAAACCACAAGGTCCCACCAGCACCTCTTCCCCTAACGGTCTGGTTCCTATGAAATCCAGGAGGAAGAAGGGCCTACCGCCCATGGCAGCAACGTCGCGCATGGCACCACCGGCTCCGGTTGCGGCGGCATCATAGGGTCTCGGTACACAGGGAGAGCAATGGCTTTGCAGTTTGGCCACAAGATAACCTTGCGTCCCCGGCATGCGGAAGACGGCAGCATCATCTCCCGGTCCTACGGCCAAGGCCCCCGGCCACTTCTGATTGACTATCTGATTCAGCTCTTCAAACGCCTTGAAATCAACGGCCTGGTCGATGTTGTGATGCAGGTGGGCAAACAAAGCATGCATCAACGCCCTTTCAATCGTATTCATCTCCTCCTCCCTATTGTTTTCATTGTACGGCGATTCTCTCACCATGGTCGAGGTCAAGGCACGCCGATATTACCTGCGATGTCGGAGCCAATATCGAACTCATCCGTTGCCTGCCCTCTGTCGGTATTTTACTCAATGAGCGAGAAGTCTCAAAGTGTGCCGGTTGTGCGATACGCCTTCGAGAATCAGGCGGTGCTTGGTCTTAGGACGCACAAGACGATGCCCCAAGCAACCTCCCATCCTTTGGTCTTCTCCCCTCCTCCTTTCGACTTCCGCCTACTCAGGCTCGGTTCTCCGTCCACCAACCTCGTGTTCGGCTGCTTGGGGTACCCCTAATAATAGCACGTCTGTGAATAGCTTGTCAAATTTCCTTGTGCGGTATCCACGACATACTATACGCTGTTTGGGCCCTGAAATGGGCATTGGTTGATACTGAGATGACGGGTAGATAGGCATTCCCCTGTGACTACGCCCCTGTCTCTGCACTGCACGATTGCCGGCTTTGTTGGGTGGATGACAGCGCTTCGTGAATGCTATCGGTCAGGCCAGCTGTCCTGGGAAGGTGTAGAGGCATTTCGCCGTTTTTGCTATCATTCCTTCTGCGGATGATTGCAGATAACCCTATGTCTGAGGCACGGATAGTGACGAGTTCGTATCTCGGTGCAGGGTTCTCGCTCACCGTGAATTCTGCGGCATAGTTACGCTATGTTAGGGCTCCGTATACTATGCCGCGCAAAGGGAGGAAAAGATGGAACTTCTGAAAAGGCTGTCTGAGGCCCCGGGAATCCCGGGAAGGGAGGAGGCGATTCGGGCCATAGTTCGAGAGGCGCTGCGTGCCCATGTGGATGAGATCGCCGTAGACCGGCTGGGGAACGTGATCGCTCACAAGAAGGGTGCTGGTCCAAAGGTGGTAGTAGCCGGACACATGGACGAGATTGGGTTTCTCGTGTCGTACGTGGACGAGGAAGCAGGGTTCCTGCGCATCGAGCCGGTAGGCGGGTTTGACCCTCGCACGTTGATTGCTCACCGCGTGACTGTCCATGCCAAGGGTGGCGCCATGTGCGGGCTCATCGGCACCAAACCCGTCCATGTTCTCACGGAAGAAGAGCGGAAGAAAGTACCGGAGATGAAGGACCTGTTCGTTGATGTCGGTCTTTCGGGCAAGGAGGCGAGAGAACAGGTGCGCATCGGTGATCCCGTAACCCTTGTGCAGACGTTCGATGAGGTGGGAAACCTCGTTACGGGCAAGGCGCTCGATGACCGGTTGGGTGTGTATGTGGGGATCGAGGCAGTAAGAAGACTTGCAAAAGAGCACCAGGCCGATGTCTACTTCGTGGCTACGGTGCAGGAGGAGGTGGGGCTGCGGGGAGCGCGGACATCTGCCTTCGCCGTTGCCCCGGACATCGGAGTAGCCCTGGACTCGACCATAGCCTGTGACATACCGGGCGTAGCGGCCCACGAGCAGATAACCCGCCTTGGCAAAGGTGTGGCGATCAAGGTGAAGGATTCGGCGTCCATCTCCCATCCCGGGCTTGTGCAGTTCCTGGTGAGCTTGGCCGAAGAGCGAAAGATACAATATCAGCTTGAGATACTGCCGAGGGGAGGGACCGATGCCGGCGCAATCCAGGCTGCCCGCGAAGGGGTAGCCGTGGTCACCATCTCTGTTCCCACCCGTTACGTGCACACTGTGGTGGAGGCCGCCCATAAGGCTGACATCGAGGGCGCGATCAACCTACTTGTCGCCTTCCTCGAGACCTGCCATCAGGCCGACCTCCGGTTGTAGCATCGGGAGTTGTCCCCAGTGATCGCTGCCTCTATTACCGGAGCTGTTTTGGGCTGTCCGCAGTGTCCGATACAGAAGAATGCTCAGGCTAAGAGCATCTACCCTGGGCGCCTTCCTTTTTCTCCTGGTCGTAGTAGAAGCCCTTGAGCCGTTCCGCCATCTCTTCCAGGCGCTTGTTGACGAGGCAGCTAATCGTGCCCTCAGGATAGACGCCATCTTTCTGTTTCTCGCCTGCGGGTACGCCGGTCAGTATTTCGATACCCTCGTCGATGGTCCTGGCTGAGTAGATATGGAACCGGCCCTGCCTGACAGCGCCCACCACTTCCTCGCGCAGCATGAGGTTTCTCAGATTCTGTCGGGGTATCAGCACTCCCTGGTCACCATTGAGCCCTTTCGCCTGGCATACTCTGAAGAAGCCTTCTATCTTCTGATTGACGCCACCTATCGGTTGAATCTCACCTTTCTGGTTCACCGAGCCGGTCACAGCTATACCCTGCTTTATCGGTCTGGCCGAGAGGCTGGAGAGAATGGCGTATAGCTCGGCAGAAGAGGCGCTGTCTCCCTCCACGCCCTCGTAAGACTGCTCGAAACAGAGGCTGGCCGACAGGGACAACGGCTTGTCCTGGGCATACTTCCACCCCAGATAGCCGCTCAGAATCATGACCCCTTTGCTGTGAATTGGACCGCTCAGCTGCGACTCTCGCTCTATGTTGATAACGCCGCCGCGTCCCAGAAAAGTCTTGGCTGTAATCCGCGATGGCTTGCCAAAGGAGATATCACCGAGGGCGTAAATGCTCAGGCCGTTGACCTGGCCCACCACCCCGCCCTCAGTATCTATCATGATGGTGCCCCGATTTATCATGTCCCGAATTCGTTCGTCAAGAAGGTTATGTCTGAACAGCCTCTCGTCGATAGCTTTCTGCACGTGCTTGGCTGAGATAAACTTGGCATTATCCTGTAAGGCCCAGTAGTTGGCTTCCTCGACCCAGTCCTTGACCTGAGCAAACCTTGAGGACAGTCGTTCCTGGTCGGCCACTATCCTGGCAGAATGCTCGATGACCTTGGCAACACCGCTGGGGTCGAAATGTCGGGCTTCACATTCCTTGCAACACCCGGAGAGAAAGGCGGCATAGGCCAGCATGTTGTCTTTGGTTCTCTCAATCTCAGAATCAAAGTCAGCTTTGACCTTGAATATCTCCCAGAAGTCTTCATCGTACATCGACAACAACTGGTAGAGCAGGGCGTCACCGGTAAGCACCACCTTCACCTTTATCGGCATCGGTTCCGGTCGCAGCCCCTGGGGCGCGATGAGCCCAGACTGCTCAAACGGGTCTTCTATTCTCACCTCTCCATTCTTAATCGCCCGCTTAAGCGCTGGCCAGACGCCGGGATTCGTGAGCACATCGTTGACACTGAGCAGCACATAGCCGCCGTTGGCCTTACTCAGAGCGCCTGCTTTCAGCATGGTATGGTCGCTGAGGTACCCGCCGAAGAGGAATCGCCGCTCAATCTTGCCGAACATATTGCCGAGATTGGGATTACTCTCGAGAATCACAGGAGGACCTTTGGCTCCATCGTTGTCCACAAAAACGTTTACCTGGAACGGAAGGAAAGGATCTCTTCCTCCCATGGCTTGACTCACCGGGACTCCGAACACGGTATGTACTGGTTCTTCAGTTCCCTTGAAGAGTTCGAGGTTGTCGAGTATATAAGCTTTGAGGCCGGTAAGATATTGAGTTACCTTCGGCCAATCAGAGTATCGCTCAAACAGCGAGCCGAATAGGCCGGAGACGGTATACTCGCCGATGTCTTCATCTACCTTCTGTAATCGCTCCATGGCCTTCGTTTGCACATTGCTCGCAGTTTCGAAGCTTGCCTTCAGTTTCTTGCGTAACTCTGCTTGCCTGGAGTCGAGTTCTTTCTTGACGTCTTCGTTGAGAGAAAGATACTCCTGTTCCTGCATGGGACGGTCCTCTTTCACGGGAATCAAGACCGGGCCGGATGGAGTCATCTGCAGGATGAAGCCCTGGCGGCGGGCTTCGCCCGAGATCTCCTCAAGCAGCTTCTGCTGCTGAGCCTGTGCCGCTTCTACCGTCTTCTGTTTCTGGTTCTTGTACTCCTCGCTGGAGAAGGCCTGCCCCAGTCCGTGGCGAATCTTGTTAAGGAGGTTGGTAATCTCTTTACGGAAGGCTTTGCCCTTACCTTGAGGCAGACTGGCTATTTGAGGAGTGTCAGGCTCCTTGAAATTGTAAAGGTAACACCAATCGTTTAGGTCGACGGTTTCCCCCCGGGCTTCTCGTTCCTTGATGACTCTTTCGATATAAGCCTTCACCATGCTCGTCTTTCCCGTCCCGGTGAGACCGGCAACATAGATGTTATACCCTGTGTCGGCCATGTTTATGCCGAACTCCACTGCCCGCGTTGCTCGCTCCTGACCGATGAACTCCCGAAGCGGGGTTAAATCCCCGGTACACTCAAAATCGAACAGTTTGGGATCGCATTCCCAGCGAAGCTTATCAACCGGTACCTCATACTTCTTTAGTTCCATAGGCTCCTCCTTATGACTCTCATCGGCAAGTAGAGTGTAGCAGAATGCGCCACCAACCACTATCGGCTCAAGCCGGAGTCTCCTTGTCTGCAGTTGAAGCTACCACGGCAACTCAGTAGTATCACTGCTTGTTCAGAAAGCTAGGCTTCATATCGCAGAATGGCACGCATGCGCTGCAGCAGTGGCGGATGCGAGTAGTTGAGAAAAACGTAAAAGGGATGGGGCACCAGGTTTGACAGGTTGCCCGCATGTAGTTTCTTCAGCGCTTCTACCAGATGCTGTGGATGCTGGGTAGTGTCGGCTGCGAAGCGGTCAGCTTCGTACTCGTTCCTACGCGACAGCGCGTGCATCATGATCGAAAGCACCATTTCCAGAGGGGTGTAGAGCAAGCCGAAGAAGAGAATCCCGCTGTAAATGGATTGCTGCTCCATATAGAATGCGTCGTAGAGCCCGGGGCTGCCCAGCAAGATAGATAGTACGAAGAAGAGCACCCCCGTGTGAAGAATGCTGATTATTGTGCCCTGTAGTATATGCTTCTTCTTGTGATGACCGATTTCATGGGCAAGCACGGCTATCAGTTCGGGCACCGTGTGCTTCTTGATCAAGGTATCAAATAGGGCAATCCGCTTGTTACGGCCAAATCCGGTAAAGAAGGCATTGGATTTACTGGAACGCTTGGAGCCGTCCATGACGAAGACGTTTTTGACCGGGAAACCGACCGAGCGGGAATAGTTGAGAATAGCCTCTCTCAACTCGCCTGGTTCCAGGGGGGTGAACTTGTTGAAGAGCGGCATAATCCATGTCGGAGCCACATACTGCAAAATCAGCGAAAAGAGGATGACGGCAATCCAGCAGTAGATCCAGGCATGGTATCCCGCATACTCAAACAGGGCCAGAATACCGCTTAGCAGGGGGCCACCAATCGATGCTGCAAGGACCAGGCCCTTGATCCTGTCCAACGCGAAAGTGCGCGGGTTAGTCCTGTTGAAGCCGAATCGCTCCTCAATTACAAACGTTCGATAGATGCTGAAGGGCAGCTTAGTCAGGCTGTAGCCTAGCACCAAGATGCCAATGTATAACAATCCGTGCAGGATAGGAACAAAGCCCCAGGACCTGACTGCCTGGTCAAGATAGTTGAAGCCGCCAGTAAACCAGAAGGAAAGCAAAACGACCAGGTCGAATGTACTGGTTACGAAATCAAAACGGGTATTAGCGCGAAGGTATTCTTGAGACTTACGATACTCCTCCGATTGGTACACCCCTTCAAGAGCGGGAGGCGGTTTTGTGCTCAGGGATTTGAGATTAAAGAGATTGGCAATCACTCCTATCGCGTGCTCAATGAGCAGGGCGATAAGAATGACAAAGAAGAATGGATTCATCATTGCTCGGCCGATTACCCCATATTCTATTATAGACCTGCGCAGTCATCAACAGAGGACAGGCACAGTCCATCGCGGAATTGAATACGAAAGCAAGTCCTTTATGATAGCAGACCAGTTACTTGAAGGAATGATAGGAACGTTCACCAGTCCGATCAAAGGCTTCAAGACTTCTGGACAGGCGCTTGACAGTGCGGGGTCCTGATATACTATCGGCCGGGTTTCCCCAAGGCTGAACTACTGTAGAACAAAGACAGGAATACAAGGCAATCTGGTGCTAATCTTCTGTCTGCATAGAGGAACGGCTGCTGTCGATATCAGGAGGAAAACACAATGACTACTGTACAGAGAAGCCTGCTCTATACTGCTCTTGCATTCGCCGTCATCTTCGTTGTCTCTCAGATGGTCACACCTTATCCGGGTCACTTCGCAGTTAAGGCGATACCGGCGATAACTCTGTCCATCCTGGCACTGACAGCAGTAAGCGGGCTCACGGGCAAGCTCTTGTCTGTAGCTTTCCTGTTCTGTGCTCTCTCTTTCATCCTCTCGGACTCACTCATCGCCATCGACAAATTCACCATCTCGGTGCCGGCGTCAAGCTATGTTATTATGACTACTTACTACCTGGCGATATTCCTTATAGCTTACGGGTACGTGAGGAGTGATCGTGCGTAGAGTGCCGCCTGGCAAGAATGCCCACCGCTAAACGGGCGGTTGCAGACAAGAGGTTCCAAATACTCACCGGAGGTGCATGATGGCCAAAGTGGAGACTGAACTGAAAGGCCGCTCAATTGTAGTAACCATAAATCGTCCGCAGGTGCATAACTGCGTCGATGCTGAAACGGCGCAACTCCTCTTCGAGGCTGTCCAATCGTTCCGCAAAGCCCGGGATCTTGAGGTGCTTGTCCTGACGGGAGCAGGCGATGTTTCCTTCTGTTCCGGAGCAGATCTGAAACACGTTGAAGGCCTCATTGCACGTCCCGGCGCGGATGAGTCCGGGCCGATGGGCATCAGTTGTGTTACCGACCTGGAAAAACCAACCATAGCCGTTGTTAACGGCTACTGCTTAGCCGGTGGTCTGGAGTTGGCCTGCTGGTGCGATTTCCGCATCGCCTCTCGCAACGCCAGTTTTGGCAACCCTGCCCGCCGTTGGGGTGTTCCGCTCATCGATGGTGGCACGCAGCGCCTCCCCAGAATCGTCGGCCTCGGCAATGCGCTCTATCTCATAGAGACGGGCATCGTGATTGACGCTGCCCGCGCACTTCAGATGGGGCTGGTACAGGAGGTCGTCCCCGATGGACAGGCTCTGCCGCGGGCCCTGGAACTTGCTGAGGCCATAGCAGAATACCCCCGAGTCAGCCTGAAGAACGACCGGCGGGCCGTTTATGAGGGCCTGTCGCTGCCGCTAGCGGAAGGAATCAGGCTGGAAGCGGAGATTCACCGGAGCAGTCTTGCCGACCCTGAGATGGCTGAAAGGCTCCGCCAGTACGTTGCCGGTCAACGTCCCCCCTTACCCCACCCGCCGGCTTGCTCTTAGCTCCGGGTTCACTCTCCAGCACACCCGACTTATGGCAACGGGTAAGTCTTCCCTCCAAACCGCTTCACAGCAGGGGCGTGATATACTATGGACGACCAGGATTTTCGGGACACTGAACTGGCAGGGCATCGTTACAACCGTCTGAACTTGACAAACTGCCTCGCCCGGCCCGGTTCCGGACTATTATGCGAAGAGAGATGGAGAGTTCCCCCGGTTTCATCCCGCTGAACTGCGTTGATAAATGCCTGTTGGCTCTTGATGGCATGAACGAGCCCATGCTTATTCATACGATTCTAAGCGTTCAGGGGGAAGTAGATGCCGCCAGGCTGAATCAGGCAATTGTCTCGGCGCAGGGGGCTCATCCTGTGATGAGAACGATTCTGCGCAGGAGAAACCTCAGGCCTTTCCGCCAGATACAGGAGGGCACCGGCACGGGAGTCCTCACTATGGCAGACCAGGGTGAACTGGAAGACACCGACTATGAAACCTATCTTTCGTCGTGGATGAACCGACCCTTGAATATCAGAAAGGAGTTCCCGGTGAGGGTTCTCCTGTTAAGGAAGAACGACACGGAATACCTGTTGGTTTTCACTTTTCATCACTCATCAGCAGATGGACTCCGTGCCCTTCTCTTCGTAAGGAAGGTTATCGAGAGTTATAACAACCAGCTTTCTGTGGGGGGTGGGGCCAAAGCGTCGGCCCCGGGAAATGCTGGCGATATCCGCGTAAATCGTAAGGGAGACGAACTGCTGGAATTCGCCCACAGCCAGAGATCAAAGGTGCAACACTACTACAGGAAGGTGATTCTCAGTCTCTTCCATCGTTTTGTCCTATGCGCGCTCCCTCCCCCGACAAGGGTTTTCCATGATAGATCCGGGCACTCTAGGGAACTCCATTTCTGTTTCGAAATCATAAACCCCCGGGAGCTGACCCAAATCCAGCTCAAAGCAAAGTTGGCTGGGGTTACGCTAAACGATCTTCTCCTGGCGGCCTGTTACAGAATGGTGGAGAAATGGAATAGCATGCATGGGAAGGTCAGCAAGAGGATCCGCGTAATGGCTCCGGTGAACATAAGTCCGAAGGGCTTTCGCTATGTTGTTTCCAACCAGGCATCCTGGTTTTCCTTGCCCACTACGCCCAAAGATAGGACGGATGCGGCGGAGCTACTGAGAAAAGTAAGAGGAGATACCATAAATGCGACCAAGAACAGAATAGCCTTCTCCCTGGTCTATTTCTTCTACTTCTGCTCTCGCTTTCCTCTGGTGGTTATGAGAGGAATGTGCTGGTTCTTGATTGTTACACGGACATATGTCGACACTATTCTTATTACCAATTTGGGCTTTATCTGGCCCAAACCAGGTTCTGCGGAACCGGCCGTGAGCACCATAGGCAATGCTAGAATAGTCAATGTGACCGGCTCCGCACCGGTAGTGAGTCCAATGGGACTGAGCATCGCCGCTGGTACGTACAATAAGAATCTGAATTTCTCCCTCACTTATAGGCCTGCCCACTTCTCTGAAGAGAAAGCTCGAATGTTTCTGGCTCTCTATGTTGAAGAGCTTAAGAACTACCAGGTTGGTGCGCAGGAGGCATGACAGTATCGCTGGTGAAGTTCGATGGCTCCCTGGACTCACTTCGTAAAGCTGTCGAACTGTGTCATGGATTTGAGAAGCTGGACAGGAATGCCAGAGTTCTCATAAAACCCAACAATTGTTTCCGGCACAAGATAATGCCTCCTTATGGGATGGTAACCACCACAAAGATCATAGACGGGGTCGTACAGTTACTGCTGGAACATGGCTGTAGAGATATTTCTATCGGTGAAGGCTCCATCATCAATATATTCGATGAGCTCAAGCCATATACGAAACGGGGTTTTAGGGGTACAGGCATTGACAAGGTGGCGGGGAAGTACGGGATTAAGATGGTTGATTTCAACCAGGGTCCGTTTCGCGAGCTTGATCTGGGAGGGGTGAAGGTCAAGATCGTTCGAACAGCCCTGGAGACAGGCTTTCTCATCAACATTCCTGTGCTCAAGACTCACTTTCAAACAAAGGTCTCCCTGGGTTTCAAGAATTTGAAGGGCTGTCTCAGCCCGGACTCGAGGAAGAGGTTTCATACTAGTAAGCGACTGGACGCTTTGATTTGCCTATTGAACGAAGCTGTCAAGAGCGACCTGGTAATCATCGATGGAATATATATGCTGGAGAAGGGGCCAGAAACTCTTGCCGGTACGGCTTACCGCAAGGATTTGATTATAGCCAGTCCGGACGTATTCGAGAGCGATGTTGTGGGAGCGACAATCCTGGGGATTGATCCTGCGCAAGTTGACTATCTGAAGGAATATGCCCGGAGGCATGGTCGTTCCTTTGATATCAGTAGGATTCAGGTTGAAGGAGAAGATGTAGAATCTCTGAAGGAGCACCTTGAGTGGCGATTTGAACCCGACAGAGAACTGCTGAGCCCGTCAAGAACAACAGGGATTTCCGCCCCTCATCCGGGGCAAACTCTTTGTTCTGCCTGTGGTGCCACGCTTGCCCTGGCTCTATCGATACTGGGCAAGGACAACCCTGGAATGGATTTTGGTTCTGTGGAGCTGTATTATGGGCTGGAACTGAGGGCGGAAAACGGAAAAAGGGAAGGTACAAGACCCTCCCCTACAAAGATCGTCCTTTACGGCGACTGTGCCATCAGAAGTAACAAAGGTCTACACAAGAAGGTGAAGGAAACGATTCCTGCACACTTCAGGGAGTCACCTGATAGCTGTCAGCTGTCAGTCGTCAGTATAGAAGGATGCCCGCCTACACTAACGAGAACCCTCCTCCTTTTGATGAAGGCGCTTCTCGGTAAACCCAGGATGTTCAGGATGCTGCTTCTGAGGACTCTAAAGCTAATCGGAATAAGGCTCCGGATCTACCGCGAGGTGTTTCCCGGATGGGGGCGATACCGGTCAAAGGAGTTCGACAGGAGCCACTTCTGAGGAAAATCCCAGGCACGAAGTACGAAATTCTAGACAATATCAAAGCACTGAGGCCCAAAACCCAAGGGACCAAACGGTTTGGAATCTGAAGTCGAGGATCTGTTTAGGATTTCGTGCTTGGGATTTGGGATTCGGAGAGGACTACCCATTCGATTTCGTTGTCGCCCTTGACGACGGCAACAATGTGTTTCTTGTACCTCAATTGCTCGACCAGGAAGGAATCTCCCTTATAATCCAGAACAATATGACTCTCGTCCGGGACTGAGACTATGCGGCAGGTCTTTAGGCCGCCGATACCGATTCCGATAACCTTCAAGGTCGCTTCCTTGGCCGTCCAGTAGCGGAAAAATGTGTCCCAGGACTTCTCCTTCAGTCCCCATTCGTCATCACTCGCCACATAGGAGAAGAGCGGCTCAGTTCGGGGTTTCATCTCTTCGACATCGATCCCGATCCTATCTCTGCTCACCACCGCCGCCACGCACTCAGGTTTATGGGAGAGAGACCAGTAATGGCCCGAAACCGGGCACGGGCTCCCAATCTCGTCTTTGAGCAATTCTCCCAGCTTGACCTGGCTTTTTTCAGCACTCACTTTTAGTGCCTCACGAGCAAGCCGGCTTAGACGAGCTACTTGCTCTTTCCCCGAGAGGTCATGTACGGCTTCGATGACCGGCATAACGACCGGAAACAGAATCATCGGTTTGCTAGATCCTTATTGCCTTCTTGATGATGTCTTTGTCAAAGTAGTTGACCGACATTCCAGCGTCGACAACGATGCCCTGGGCATTAATGGCGCTCGAGCGCGGGCTCAAGAGAAACGCCACTGTGTTGGCCACTTCCTTGGTCTTGAGAGCTTTCTTGCGCAGGGTCAATTGCTCGGCAAAGAGATAGTAGTCCAGGTAACCCGGTATCCCTGCGGATGCCGAGGTTTTCAACAGCCCGGCGTTCACGGAGTTAAACCGGATTTGGGAGAAGGAACTGAAGGACTTAGCCAGGAAGCATATCGTTGAGTCGAGGGCGGCCTTCACTGGACCCATGAAACCGTAGGGCTCCGCTGCCATCTTGGTGGTTGAGATGGATATGGTGACCACAGATGCTCTCTCATCCAGCAGGTCCTTGAAGGCATTAGCAATAGCGATTAAGGAATAACAGGAGACATCAACTGACTGCAGGAAGTTCTTCTTCTTAGTTTCGTGAAACGGCTTGAGTCCTTCTTCGTAGTTGGCAAAGGCTATGGAGTGAACGATGCCATGAATTCTGGCATATTTTTCTGCGATATCTTCCGCCAGCTTCTTGATCTCGGGCTCTCGCTCGACATCACATACAAAGATATCGGTGCCGGGAAGGATTTTGGAAACACTCTCTTTGCCTTCTCTTGATTGAACACTGTAGACTACATCTGCTCCTGCCTCGGAGAGAACCTCTCCGACGGAGAAGGCGACGCTCTTCTTGTTCGCCACCCCGAAAACAAGGAAGGTCTTATCCACAATGTCTAGGAAATCCATATAATGCTCCTTATTATACCTTCCAATATTGGACCGTTCAATTTCGTGTACTCGTTCACGTGATTAGAGACACTTCTTTCTTGTCATTGCGAGGAGCGAGATTCCTCACCTGCGGTTCGGAACAGGCTCCGCAATCTCTAAGCGAGGTTCATCCGTCCAACTATAGCAGGCTCCGGCTTCGCAATGAGATTGCCACGCCCCGACAAGTTGGGGCTCGCAATGACACGGAAGGTTATTACCCAGTATTACAAGCACATGAAGTATCACCCATCTATCTGAACTAGATCATCTCGCTTTCCGGCTCAGATTCGGGCATTCTTGTCGTTGCCCGATTTATCAGGCACGAACCGCCCAATGAATTGGGCAACTACATTCCTGAACAGCCTAACTACATGTCAGGGTGCCTGGCTGGTCAAGGTGACTGTAAATTCGACGGTGACCGATGTCCTGCCCGCGACCGAGGCTTTGCCCTTCATGTAGTAGGCATTGCTGACCTTTTCCATCAGTTCTGCCTCGATATCCAGAGTGCTGCCGGGCTTGACGATGCTCTTGAACTTGGCGTTATTGATGCGCGTCAAGACGGGAACGCCTTCGCCGACGCCGCCCATCATCTTGGAGAGCAGGACTGCGCCTGTTTGAAAAATGGATTCACAGATGAGCGCCCCGGGCATGATTGGTTGTCCGGGATAATGTCCTTCGAAGACCGGTTCATCGGGCCTTATCTCTTTCGTTGTCCTGATCTTTGTTCCGCTCAACTCCACGATCCTGTCGACAAACAGGAACGGTGGACGATGGGGTATGGCGTTTAGAATCTCCTCCATCTCATAATCCTCCCGCTACCTCAAGAGTAGAACCGGTGACATAGGACGCTTCTCTGGAAGCGAGGAAAAGAACGCAGGCAGCCACTTCTTCAGTGCTTCCGAATCTCTTCAGGGGAATCCGGGCCAGGTAAGCTTCACGCAGTTTATCGGGAAGGTCCTGGATCAACTCGGTGGTAATGAATCCCGGCGAGACGCAGTTAACCGTAATACCCCGGGTGGCGACCTCCTTGGACAGTGATTTGGTCAATGCAACGAGGCCTGCCTTTGAAGCTGCATAGTTGGCCTGGCCTTCAAACGCGTATCTTTCCATGACAGAGCTTACGTTGATAATCCGTCCGTATCGTCTGCGCATCAGGCTCATAACGGCAAATTTGCACATGTAGAAGGCTCCCGCGAGGTTGACATTCATCACGTCATGCCAGTCCGATTCTTTCATCATCGCCAGGACCGAGTCCTTTCGGATACCGGCGTTGTTCACCAGGACTTCAAAGCTCCCATATCTCGTTTCCATGTACTTGAAAAACTCTTCCACCTCTTCATATTTGGTCACATCAAGCTTCCGGATATCAATCATTTCTGCGAACTGGCTGTTGTCCTGTTGAAATTGTGCCGCCGCAGCTTCATTTGTCGAATAGGTAGCGGTAACCTTAGCTCCTGACTTCAGGAAGCCCTCGGAAATCCCCTTGCCTATCCCTCTGGTTCCGCCGGTGACGATGATAGTCTGTCCTCTGAAATCATACATTTCCTGCGCCTTATGAAAGGAATTTATCTACATCATTGGCGACGATCACTCCATAGTTAGCTGCCCCCAGCCAACCTGACATAATAATCCCCACAGAGCCGGTATGAAAAAGTCCCGGTAGCTCTTTGGGAAGACCCATGCTGACCTTTAGCCCTTCAAACTTGGTGCCGAAAGAGGCACCGCTCAAATGGAGCGTATACCTTTGAAATGTCTTCGGAGTGGCAGCTTCCAGGTAATCTACCTTGTCTCGAATGCGAGGAACGTATTTCTCCAGAGCGTCGAGCACTCTCTCCGTCAATTCTTCCTTAGAGGTGCGATACTCTTCCTCAGACAGATTTGCCCAGTCGTCGTAATTGGCGTTGGAGGAGGCAACGATGGAGTACATATCGGAGCCGGGCCGGGTCTGCGGATAGTAAACTGAAAACGTCCTGCTGGTGGTGTTCTTGCTGCAAAGCTCTTGAGAATTGAATTTCCCCGCCGCCGAGGTGAAAAGCAAATCTCCTATGTAGTCAATCTTCTCGCCCTTCCTGATCCCCATGTAGACCTGGCAACTGCTGTTGTTGAGGCGCACCTTCCTCGCCTCTGCGACGAAGCTCTCAGAGAAGTGCTCGTCTCCCACCAGTTCGTGGATGGTTGATAACAGATTGCCGTTGGAGACAACAGTCTTGCTCTTGATCCTCTTTCCATTCGCTATTACGCCGGCGGCTCTGCCGTCTTCGACGACGATTCTTTCCGCCAGGCACCTGGTTCGAATATCAACGCCGTTTCTTAGAAGCTCGTCCCGCATTCTTCCGATGAACTGATCCGTCCCCCCCTGAACGGTACAGACGCCTTTGCTCATGAAGTTGGAAAAGACAATGCCGTAGCTTATGGCGGGATCGTCCAGGGTCGATCCGTTGGCATAGGTGATAGGTTCCATCAACATGCGGTGAACGTCGTCGCGGCCGGGAAAGAACCTCTCAAAAAGCTCTCTCGTGGTCATGCTCTGGTCATCGTAGAAGTTCATGTTTCTCGCTGTATCGAAAAAGCCTTCAATGCTGTGTTGAGGTATTTTGAACCGCTCCTGCAAGATGCGCGTGAAATCCTCCCTGTCATAGGTTGTGGTAAAGGAGAACTGCGGGTTGTCGAATCTGATCCCTTTGAGCTGGACAATCATGCCGGCGATTTCGGGATTCCAGTATTTACGACAGGTCTTGATCATGCCGACCGGGAATCCGTGCAGGGCGATATCAAAGATATGTCCCTTTCTATTGAACCAGGTGGCCAATCCGCCAAGGTTGTGGTGCTGCTCAAGAAGCAAGACCGAGTGTCCTCCTCTGGCCAGCATATTGGCACAGGTCAACCCCGCCAATCCGCCGCCAATGACAACGACATCATATTCCGACCTTGTCTCCTTCAACCAATCGTGGGTCATGCTTCTTCCTTTGCCATCGGAGTCCCATAACTCCCCTTGCCCCTCTTATCCTAAGAGGGGGATTTAGGAGGAGCTTTCCTGTTGCTCGTACTTATCATCAGGATTCTGACTAGGTCTTCTGCAAAACGTGAAGATTTGCCATCGAGATACCGCTAAGCATTGCTCCAACGATTCCGAGGAATCCCTGGTCGGTTCCGCAGATGAACAGGTTCTCTAGTTGAGTCTCGCCCGTCTTGATCTTGTCCGGTGTCCCGTAGACCGCGCCATTTATATGGCCGGTGAATCTGCGGATTGTTTTCGGAGTGAAGACATCGGTGAAGATAATGGAGTCACGGAAATCGGGCACGAATCTCACCACCTGTTTGAGCGTGGTTTCCAGCCAGGCAGCTTTCCAGGTCTTGTACTCTTCTTCACTCAAGCTGTTCCAGAGATCGAAGTTAGCCAGGTTAGTTATTCTGATCATGCCCTCCGGCAAGGGATGTTCTAGTTCGAAGTTATTCGGGCAACAGATAACACCACTGGAAACATCAACGAGTTCCGCGGGTTTTCGATAAGCAAATCTATCCGAATCATTGTAAAAGGTGATTGTCGTATTATAGCCCATTTCGGCAGGTTCTTTGTCTAGAATCAGAATAGACTCTACAAATGAGAGTTGACCCACTGGATGATTGACTGCCGAAGAATCAGAGTCGGCTAGCAGCTGCATGGTTTCAACGTAACCGGCCGATGAGAGTATCCTGTCAGCGGTAAGGACTTCACCGTTCTCGAGCAGGATTGATGCAACCTTGCCGTTGGCGCATTTGAGACTTGTTACCGCGCACCTCATCTTCAGTTCGCCGCCGTAACCTCTGTATTTGTTCACCAGCACGTCAAGGATCTGGCGCACGCCGTCCTGAGGTCGGGCAAATCCTTCGCAGAAGATACTCTTGAACATGATAACAAACTGCCCGAACTCCATGTCGTTCTCCTGGGGATTCCCGTAGAACATGAGCGGGCAGAAAATCATGTCGGTGAGGAGCGGGTCGGAAATAACAGAACTCACTACCTCACGAGCCGAAACCGGTTGGGCATACAGGTTCAATTCATCATATTCAAGAGTAGTCTTAAGCAGCTTTTGGAAGTTGTCAGCTTGTCCTGGAAAGCTGTCGACGACCTCTTGCACGAAGAAGTTGAAGTCGTTATTAAACCTCAGGGTCTTGTCGGGAAATCTGATTACTGACATGCGTTGCGGGCAGAGGGCGAAATCTTCAGCTTTTAGCTTGAGCTGTCGCAGCAACCTGGGCAACGGCCTTGATTTAGCATCCCCGGGTACATAATTGGTCATGGCATGGAGGCCGACGTCGAGTTTATGTCCTCGTAAGCTGTAGAACGAGTTGAGTCCTCCGACACGGTAATGCTTTTCGACGATGCAGACCTTCTTGTCGTAGTAGGCTAATCTGATGCCAGCGGCAAGACCAGACATTCCGGCGCCGATAATCAGAACATCATAATGCATGGGCAGGCTCTTCTAGAAACCGAGGGCTAGCTCAACCTTCAATCGTCGGGTAGAATGCGACAAAGGCCTTTGTTCCTGGCTTGCTGGCGCTCTGGACTAGAGGTCTTTCATCCGTGGCTCCAGATAGGCTACAGAGCCATCCAGGGTGGCTAGTTCTGTGTAGTCACTCTCGGGTACTTCGATACCGAAGCGCTTTCGCAACTCCATAACGATATCTAAGAAGTCCATTGAGTCGAGTTCCACTTGTTCTCGTATCGCGACGTCACCCTTCAGATTGCTCAGGTCTTCGTCCGGTATGATTTGGGCTATGATTTCGAGAAGCGTGGCTCTAATTTGTTCCTTGGTCATGTACCCCCAATCTATCTATTTCAAGAATGCTTGCAGTTTTGTGGCTCAAATCTTTTTACGATAACAACCGAATTGATGCCCAACATTCCGAAGGAATTATTCAATATATAGTCAACCTTGTCAATCCTCTTTGGTTCATTGATAACCAGATGGTTGAGATTACACTCAGGATCCAGGTGGTCCAGATTGATCGTCGGATGGACGATATAGTCCTCAAAAGAGGGTAAGTTACCAGCCAGTTCCAAAGCGCCGGCGGCACCCATGGCGTGACCAATGAAGCTCTTGGTGTTGTTCATATAAGCATGAGGATATTCGCCGAAGACCTCCCTAATTGCCTGGCACTCCACAGGGTCTCCTTCAGCAGTGCCCGTCCCGTGGGTATTGATGATATCGATATCTTCGGGAGATATGCCGGCTTTGTTAAGAGAAAGCTTCATGCACTCAACCTGTCTTTCTGCGCTGGGCAAAATAAAGTCCAACGCATCCGAGTTGATAGCATAGCCCACGATTTCGCCGTAGATCCTGGCTCCCCTTTTCTGCGCATCGCTCAGTCTTTCCAGAACAAAAATACCGCCGCCTTCTGCAACAACCACGCCATTCCGATCCTTGTCAAAGGGACGGCATGCCTTCTCAGGGTTTGGATGGGAAGCCAGAGCCCCTTCACTTCTGAAGCCAGCAAAAATACCGAAGGAAGCGGTACTTTCCGAAACCCCGCCACCCAGAGCCAAATCGACTTCGTTCAGCAACAGCATCTGTAAGCCCTGTATCAGCCCGAGGTTGCCGCCGGCACATGCGGCCCCCAGAGTATAGTGCGGTCCAGTAATGCCCATATTCAAGGTGACTTCACCGGCGGGATTATTGGCTACCACCCTTGGATTATGATGGTGAGACCAGTATTTCACATCGTAGTCGAATTGCTTGATCTCATAGATTTCGTTTTCGGTCTCCACGGTGCCATGCTCAGTAATCCCGAGGTAAACACCGATCCTCGATTTGTCGAGGCATGCAAGGTCTAGCTTAGCGTTAGCGATTGCTTCTTGGGCGCAGTAAATCGCGATAGAGCCTGCCCTCGTCCCACGCCGCAATTCCTTCTTCTTCTGATACTTCAGCGGGTCGAAGTGACATATACCGGCCAGCACCTCACCCATGTAGCGGACCTCGAATTTCTGCACCCCGGATTTGCCGTCGAGGAGACTCCGCCGAAATTCCGTCAGGTTATTTCCGTTTGGCGCCGTGAGGCCAACCCCGGTTATTACAATTCGTCTCTCATCACTCTTCTTTGCCACCATAGAGTAGAACTCCGCTCAAGAATGTAGATACGGGCGCGGCCCGGAGCAATCCAATTGCGTCACAGTCTGAAGGTGTGTTCTCCTGAGCTCATCTCGCAGGGGTCGTTCCCTGTGCTACCATTGCAGACCCAGCATAAGACAAACCAGGCCGCTGCCAATCCCGAGCGCAGCAACTTTGTCGCCAGTGTTAAGGCGACCCTGGTCAATTCCGATAGCCATGGTAATGGGAAGGGAAACCGACCCAACATTTCCCAGATATTCCAGGGTGGAGAAGTCTCTTGCAGTATCCAGCCCCAAAGCCTCGAATAACAGCTTACTATGCGAGGCGCTAACCTGGTGAGCAAAAACCTTATCTACGTCGGAGTTTCTCCATTCAAGCTCTTGTTTTATGGCCTCCCATGTGTCAGGCGCCAATCTCAGTCCATTTTCCAGGATTCGTTTTTGGTCCGTGCGCATATCCGGGAGCTCATGCAGGTCGAGGAAAGAAGCATCGGCTTCTATACGACAAAGACCATTATGTTGTGAAGCAGCGCGCGTTACGCCACCAAGGAGCTTATGACCGTCTTGCGACATGGAGGAGTGGGTTAGCACCGCCGCCACTGCTCCGGACCCCAAAGTTAGAGTGGCAAAGGCGAGTTTGAGCTTAGCTCTGGTGATGTCAGGGTCTCTCAAGAGTTTAATGATGGTTGTGTCAATAAGCCGTTTGCTGTTCTCACAGCCAACGACAACGCCTGCTTTTACCTGACCCAGCTCAATCATATTGGCCAGAGTTACCATGCCGTTGATGAAACCCAGACAGGCATTGGAGATGTCGAAAATCATGGCTGCGGGAGGGAGTCCCAAAGAATCATGAACCACGGTAGCTGTCGCCGGCTCCAGGAAATCGCGGGATACAGAAGTATGGAGCAGGCATCCGATATCCTCTTTGTTGATCCCGGATTTGTTGATGGCCTTTTCTGCCGCTCTGATACTGGCCTGGCTGGGCGTCACATCATCATCCCAGAATCGCCGTTCTCGGATTCCAGTCGACAATTCCAGGCGCCCGTAGGAAAGATGCAACTTGTCGTATATTGGGGCCAGTCTTTCTTCCAGGCTCAAGGATGTGACGACATGCTCAGGGAGTTCATAACCAAACGACTCCAGATAGACCTTTTCGTACTGCATTCAATACCACACTTCTTCCTCACCAACATCGTGAGGAGCTATGGCGAAAACACCTGCATCTACTATAGGCGCTCACTTCTGCTTGTTTGATATGAGTTTCGGAATATGGAGTTTTGTTTTGAGATTCTCCCAGGTTTCTGCCGACTCCGGGGGTATTATCTCGTCCGGGATATACTTCCCTACCGCGGCGATGACAGTGCAAGTCTTTCTCGAATTCGCCACGGTGTCAGGGACATACTCATCGGCGGCAGCAATAGCAGTAGAGCGCAGCTTACGAGGAACCAGTTTCTCGACCGCGTTGCTTGCGAAAGTAATCAGCCTGTTCGGCACACGCTTATCCAGGAAGTTGAGGGCAAAGAGCAGCAGCCTATCCGGCGCATATCTATCTACTAGTTTCACAGAAGCGGAGAACCACTTTTCTGCGAGGGATCTGATTATAGACTCACGCTTGGACCTTCTCTTGTTTGATGCCATCTTCTCTCCCCCAAGTACAATATTGTTATCACATCTTGGTGCTATCTGTCAATTATCATGGCTCACTCTACCGCTGTTGACGTTGCCCCTGCCATAAGTCCTCTTGCCCGGCATGCCTGAGTCCCCGACAGGAGCGCTGCGGGAATTCTCCTCGCTTCTACCTCTCCATGCCAACCAGCATGGAGTTTTCCATAATTGACACAGTGGAGTAATGGGGGTAAAATACGGTCTGTTTTGATATGGCAGATGTAAAGCTTGGTTCAGGGGAGGGTTTCGAGGGCCTGCTGCGCAGGTTCAACAGGCAGGTGCAGCAAGATCGCATTCTAGCTGAAGTTCGCCGCCGCAGACACTACGAAAAACCCAGTGTAGAGAGGAAGAAGAAAGCGGCAGCGAAAAGGCGGAAGAGCTCTAGATAGCCAGGAAATGGCACTGAAGGACGGCATCCGGGAAGCCCTCAAAGTGGCGCTTAAGAAGCAACAGAGAACCGAGGTTGCCACATTAAGGTTATTGTTATCGGAAATAAAGTATGCTGAGATTGCTCAGCAAAAGCCGGCCGACGATAGCAAAGTGCTTGATGTTATTGCCAGGGAAGCAAGACGCCGCCGAGAGAGCATCGAAGCGTTTAAGCGGGGGAATCGTAGCGATCTGGTGGCACAGGAGGAAGCAGAACTGGCTGTTCTTATGAGTTATCTTCCTCAACAGATGAGCCGAGAGGAGATAATATCAGCGGCACGGCAGGTAGTTGATGCAGTCGGGGCCAGGGGGCCGGGCGACAGAGGGAAAGTCATGTCTCAGCTTATGCCTCAACTCAAAGGCAAGGCCGATGGCAAAGAAGTCAGCGAGATAGTCTCAGAATTGCTTGCTGCCTGCTAGATTTAGCAGGCGATCCAGATTTCCATCCCGACAAATCGGGGCTCTTCATCGCCTTGCTCATCAGGATCATATCTGGGCGGACAGGGCCAATTGATGAATACCTCCATTGCAGCGGCCATAGCAGGCGACTCGGCAGTGAGACTAAGTAGGATAGCCAGAAGATGGCAGGCTCCACTGACTTTGCTCGGGAAAGCTGGCGAAAGCACTTGGCGGTGAAAGGCTACATCGACTCATCTCTGACCAGGGTGGCAAGAGCCTGGCGGGATTGCCCTGGGCGGTTATCGGGCGAACGCAGGAAGCAACTTACAGGTTGACAGCCCATGGCTCTCAGTTTCAGTGCTCACGCCTTCTTGGCTAGCGGCAGAGCCTTGTTCAGAGCCTCCAATACTGCCTCCATATCGTCGTCACCCACGGAACCGAGATGACCAATACGAAATATCTTGCCTGACAGTCTCTCCTGCCCCCCGGCAATAATCACGTCATGCTCATCTTCGAGTACCCGTATCAGCCTGGAGACATCGATTTTGCCAGAGGCGCTCACGGCAGTCACTGTGTTGGAAGCATGATTCTCGTCAGAGAACAGAGAGAGGCCCAGCGATTTTACTCCGTTTCTGGTCAGTCGGGCTACTCGGGCATGGCGGGCGAATATATTGTCCAGTCCCTCGCTTAGCATCAGATCCAGAGTGGCATCCAGGGCATAGCAGAGAGAGACCGCTGGTGTCCAGGGAGTTTGCCCTTTCTGGAGACGGTCCTTAGCTAACGTAAAATCCCAGTAACAGCGTGGCATCCTGGCCCGGGCATGGGCCTGCCACGCTCTTTCGCTTACGCTAACCATGGCTAGTCCCGGGGGAACCATCCATCCTTTTTGAGAACCCGTAACCACTACATCACAAAGCCACTCATCGACGGGCAGATTGATGCAACCAAGGCTTGAGATGGCGTCAACCAGAAGAAGTTTGTCGAACGTCTTAACCACGGTGCTTATCTCGCGGAGGTTGTTTGTCATCCCTGTGGATGTCTCATTGTGCACCACCAACACCGCCTTAATGTCACTATTGGCCCTTAATGCCCCGGCTATCGCATCAGGATCAACCGGCTTGCCCCATTCAAAACCAAGGGCGATTACCTCGGCACCGTACTCCCTGGCAATATCCAGAAATCGCTCGCCGAAGAATCCGTTGGTTATGGAGAGAACCTTGTCACCAGGTGACAGAGTATTGACAATGGCTGCCTCCATGCCGCCGGTGCCGGAAGCGGTAAGTAACAGAACATCTCCTTTGGTTTGGAATACCTGTTTTAATCTCTCCGTTATTGACTTAAGGATCTTGACAAACCTGTCCCCCCGATGGTTCATCATCTGCTGTCCCATGGCCTGAAGAGCCTGTGGCGGGCAAGGTGTTGGCCCTGGAATCCGTAGCTGCATCTCTTGTTTCCTCCTGTTCAGTGTCCCTGTCATTCAGCGTACTCCACCTCGTGTCATTATCAGCCAGGCGAGGAGTTTGATCCTGATTCCATCGCAATCCAGAGGCTCTGCTCTGATTCAGGATGACATAAGACTGTGGTTATTCAATAGCAATCCTGACAAAGCGGCGTTTTCCTATCTTTATGATGCTGCCCTGGCGGGCATTGACTGTAGTGCTGGTTATTTTGCTGCCATCTACTTCGATTGCGTTTTGGGCAAGGAGCCGCTTGAGCTCGCCGATACCCTTAACTAATCCTTCTCTGAGCAGTGTTGGAGCGATGTCGAGCTGGAAAAGTCCATTCCCGATATAGCTAGCGGCAAAGGCATACTCGGGTGCCTCTTCCGGTGTATCCCTCTTCTGGAATACGTGGGTGAAATGCTCCTGTGCCTCATCCGCTGCCCGTTTGCCGTGGAACTGCCTTACAATCTCATAGGCCAATCGTTTCTTAAGGTTCATGGGGTTAACTGAATCAGTTTTCAGCTGCTGCTTGAACTCAGCGATCTCCTCTTCAGGAACGTCGGTCACCAGCTCAAAATAATCCAGGATAAGATGGTCGGGGATGGACATAACCTTACCATATACTTCTTGCGGAGGTTCAGCGATGCCTATGTGGTTCTTCAAGCTCTTGCTCATCTTCTGTTTGCCATCGGTGCCGATCAAGAGGGGAACAAGAAAGACCTGCTGAGGGTGCTGCCCCATGCTTTGCTGCAGTTCCCTGCCCATAAGACAATTGAATTTCTGGTCCATGCCGCCGAATTCCACGTCGGCCCTGATAGCTACCGAGTCATAGCTTTGAAGCAAGGGGTAAAGCATCTCGGCTAGAGATATCGGGTTGCCGGAACCATACCGCCTGCTAAAATCCTCTCTGGCCAGGACCTGCGCTACAGTGAATCTGCCCGTGAGTTTGATCACTTCATCCAGAGTGAAGCGGGAGAACCATTCGCTTTGCCATCTTAGCTCCGTATTGTCCCTGTCAACCACCTTGAAGAATTGTTCCATGTAGGTCTGAGCATGGCTCTCTACCTGGCTGACCGAGAGCATGGGACGGGTAACCAGCTGACCGCTGGGGTCACCGATTCTTGCAGTCCAGTCGCCGACTATGAGAGTTACTTTATGTCCCAGTTCTTGAAATTGACGCAGCTTTCTCAGACCGACTACATGTCCGAGGTGAATGTCAGGAGCACTGGGGTCGAAACCCTGCTTCAGGGTCAAAACTCTCCCCGAGCTCAGCAACCCTCTCAGCTCCGACTCAACTATGATCTCGGCTACGCCTCGCGTCAGTATGCGGGTAGACTCTGCCTTAGTCATCTCGCTTCCTTGGCTAGGATTGCTTCTACCTCTCGAACATCTTTTTCGATCTGCGTCTTCAGTTCTTCCGAAGAGGAAAAGCACTGCTCATCCCTCAGTCTCTGCACAAACTCCACCGTCATCTCCTTGCCATACAAATCCCCGTCATAGTCCAACAAATAGGTTTCCACCGTCTCCTTTCCGCCGCCAAAGGTAGGGCGGGTGCCGATGCTAGTTGCTGAAGGGAATTGCTTGCCATCTATCCGAGTGATAGTAGCATAGATTCCGTTGCCTGGTAAGGCTTGCTGGGGCTTGATGTCCAGATTTGCGGTGGGAAAGCCCAGAACTCGTCCGCGTTTGTCGGAAGTGATAACTGTGCCTCGAACATGGAAATAGCGCCCCATTAATCTGTGTACCTTTCTCGTATCTCCTTCAGCTAATGCCTGGCGGATAAGAGTGCTGCTCACTACTTCGCCGTTTATAGTATAAGGGGGGATAGTTTCCACGCTGAACTCCAGTTCGCATCCCAGCGTGTGGAGCAGGTGAATACTGCCTTCCCGTCCTCGTCCTAATGCAAAGTCAGGTCCCACCATAACGCCGCGCATCCTGAGATATTTCCTAACTAAGGACATGAACTCGCGGGCACTCAGCCGGGCTACCTCCGGACTGAATGTGAGCACTGCGACCAGGTCTATGCCTAGCCCTTGAAGGGACTTGACTCTGTCTTCCACGTCGCTTAGCCAGCGCAGCTGACTCTGCGGATGTAACACCGATTGAGGATGAGGGTTGAAGGTAAGTACTGCGCTAAGCAGGGATTTCTCCGCCGCTCGCAGCTGCAATCGTTCCAGCAGGTAGCGATGCCCGGCGTGGACACCGTCAAACACGCCTATGGTAAGAAGTGTTTCTCTTTGGGGAGCTATGCTAACTAGCTCTGGCTCGATTGGCATGATCTCAGGGGTTGACCCTCACGGCTGGCATAGCTAGCTTTCTACTCCTGGCTTCAGCTATGGGTTGTAATTGAGACATCAAGAGGCGGAAATTGTCAAAGGTAAGTGATTGAGCACCATCAGCAAGCGCCATGTCAGGATTAGGATGGACTTCTATGAGAAGTCCGTCTGCTCCGGCAGCTACCGCGGCTAGCGCCAGCGGGGATACCAAGTACCATTTGCCTGCGGCGTGGCTGGGATCGGCGATAATCGGCAGATGGCTGACCCTCTCGATAATCGGTATAGCGGTAATGTCCATAGTATTACGGGCATAATTCTCAAACGTTCTGATACCACGTTCACAGAGGATAACCTGTTCATTTCCTTGCACCAGAACATATTCAGCGGCCAGTAACCACTCCTGGATGTTTGCTGACAAACCACGTTTGAGCAAGACTGGCTTCCTCGTTCTTCCCACCTCATCGAGCAGAACGAAATTCTGCATGTTTCTGCTTCCAATCTGGAGTATATCGGCGTATCGGGCTACTAGATCAACGTCGTGCGGCGCCATGACCTCGGTGACTATGGGCATTTGAGTTTCCTCGCCCACCTGTGCCAGTATCCTGAGCCCCCGTTCTCCCAGTCCGCGAAACTCATAGGGAGAGGTGCGTGGTTTGAAGGCACCGCCGCGCAGCACAGTGGCCCCGGCTGCCTTGACCGCTTGCGCAGTGAGCAGAAGTTGCTCCTCGCTTTCTACGGCGCAGGGTCCAGCCATGATGACTATTTCACTGCCACCGATAGTTACGCCATCCAGCTCAACTATGGTGTCCTCGGGATGGAACTCCCGACTGGCAAGCTGGTAAGGTTTGGTCACGGGTATGACCTGATCCACACCGGGGAGCGATTCCAGCGCATCGCGAAGTCCAGGGAAAGCTTGTCCTACCACGCCGATAACCATACGTTCGACACCATGCGGTACGTATACCCTCAGACCGGCGTCCACGATTCTGTTCGTGACCCGGCTAATTTCATCTTGGCTGCAGCCGATTCTCATGATTACAATCATGTGTTGCCTCCGATTGACAGCGACGTTTCGTTCTTCAGCCTCTTCGCCTCTCCTAAGTAAACATGCTTGACCTCGTCAAGCCCCTTCTCAGTGTTTATGAGCATCAGAATCCTCAGGCAGTGGGGCAGATCGTGAGCGACGTTCATCTCATGGCTGCAAAGCAAAGCCAAGTTGGGTGGCCATCCTAGCTCGCGTGTGGCCGCGGCAGGAAACTCAACATTCAGGTCTGGCGTGGTGGTGAAAAGAATGGCAGCTATGTCCTCAACTCCGATTCTGTTGGCCTGTGTCATCTCCACAAGCAACTCTTTGGCTGCGGCCAAGATGCTCTCCTTTTCATTCGTTGAAACTGTGATAGCACCTCTGATTCCACGGCATCGCAATCTGACGTCTCCTCTTCTCAGACCTGAATAACAGCCTATACCATTTGTCATCCTTCGTCAACAAGGCTCGCCTTGACGCCGGGCTAAGCTAACACCATTATACATCGTGAACCGAGGTATGTCTAGTGTTATACCCAGTACAGTCAAAAAAGT
Source organism: Dehalococcoidia bacterium (assembly GCA_030610855.1). GTDB lineage: Bacteria > Chloroflexota > Dehalococcoidia > GIF9 > AB-539-J10 > RBG-13-51-36. The sequence continues at coordinate 58,254 of JAUWQY010000002.1, read as the reverse complement.
CAACTTCGAGTGATACCGTTGGTGGCCCTCATTTGTCTGATAACAACCTTCCGTGGTAGAGTGATGGTAGCCTGTTGTGCTTACCTGCGGTACCTGTGATTTCCAGACATGGAGAGAGAGAAGTTTGAGATTCTTATTGCGCAGGCGATCGACAATCTGCCGCCGGAGTTTCGGCACAAACTGGAAAATGTTGATATTGTGATACAGGATTGGCCGACGCCAAGGCAGCTCCGGCAGGTTAAGCTTGCTAATCGTCGGCAGTTATTGGGGCTTTATGAGGGCGTGCCCCAAACCAAGCGAGGCAGGAGTTACGGAATGGTGCTTCCCGATAAGATAAGTATCTTCCAGAAGCCGATAGAGACACAGTGTAACTCCGAGAAGGAGGTTGAGGTGAAAATAGGGGACGTAGTCCGTCATGAGCTGGCCCATCACTTCGGCCTCGATGAGAGGACTCTGCGCCGGATAGAGCGAAGGAGGCGGCCTCTCTCTAACATCGATCGTGATAAAGGCTAGCTGTGCTGCTCATCTAGGCCGGGATAGGCAGAATGGAGGATAGATTGGGCACCGTACCGAGAGGAAGTTGCTGTCTATGAACTGCGATTGCCAATCAAGCATTGCAGGGACAACGCATGGCGCGTTTCCGCTGCTCCGTGAGGACACATTTGAGCATATCAACTTGATGGCCAAACTCGCCGTTGAAGAGGTAGATCAAGAGTTGAAGGAGAGAAATGCGGGATAGTAGCAGGCCAGGACGGAAGATTGCGGGGAAGAGGGTTTTCCGGCGCTATTTTCCTTTGTTTATCATCCTCTGGATTCTTGTTGTGTTGTATCCCAATCCTCTGAACATAATCATCAGCATCCAAAGGGCTGCTCACCTACGTGTTGATCCCGGCGCCGTCGAGGTCATGCTCGATGATCTTCCTTCTGATCCTGTAGCTGTTGAGAAGGCAGTCCTGGCCAGGATACCTTATGGTTATGATTGGGAGGTCTATGGCATGCCCTGGTACTTCCCTACCGTTCAGGAAGTGCTGGAGCGGGAGAGGGGAGATTGCAAAGGCCGGGCTCTGGTTCTGGCTTCTGTTCTGGAAGCGAAAGGCATCCCCTATCGAGTCAATATGTCGCCCATGCATATATGGGTGGAGTATGAGAGCAAAGTGGAGACCCCCATTGAGAATCCTGATGTGATGTTCTACCAACGCGACCCTCAGACAGGTGAAACGCAATTCCAGGTTCCTCGAATCGAGCTGATAGAGGTAATGGATGCCGCTTGGCAAGGCTTCTGGCCTGTCATGCCTCTCGATAGAAAGATACTTCTTGTCTCGGGCTTACTAGCTTTGATCGCAGTCAGGGTGATCCTGTTCAGAGCAAGAAAGCAGGAGCAGGCGGCAGTTTGTTAGAGATGACCGTGATGGTGGGGTGAGTAACGGAAAGCCTGGTCAGGCAGGGAGCAGAGGATTTGGTGGAAAGCAGGTATGCCATTGCACTGAGCGGGGCCGGTATGTCGACTGAATCAGGCATACCCCGACTTGTCGGGGGGACCAAAAGGGGTGTGGACCACAAACAAGGAGGCAGAGGCCAGGGCTTATCAAAGACACGACCTTTTCCTGAAAGACCCCAGGGGGGGGGCGTACTGGCAGGAAATGCTTGGGCTTCAAGAGACACGCAGAGCCTACACCACTCACCCACGAAGGTGTATCAGACTGCCTTCTTCAGGGACAGACGGGTGAGATATTGCCCAGGATAGTAGAGGAATTGAGAACAGCACGAAAGCAGCGAAGCTAATGCATGTATCGCTAATCATAGTTAACTGCAAAACTCCTCATAATTTCTCCCTCCCCCGGTGCGAGGGAGTTAGAGGGAGGGGGATATCACCCTTACCTTAATCCTCTCCCGTCAAGGGGGCTTTGTACCCGATTGGGAGGGAACTTGCCATCCCAGCTTGTTTTCCTTAACTGTGTCAGATTCCGCTATTGCCGGTCCTTTTTCTTTCCAAAATTCCATTTCAATTCTCCTGCTCATTCCCTGTTCTGTATTTATAATAACACACAATGTATGACTTCATCAATACCTTTTGCTACCAATTCTACAAAAAAACACAAAAATATTCTCCTAATACTTATTGATAATAACACACATTGTATGGTAGAATACCAGCAAGTGAATAACGACAAAGTACAAGCCAAACTTCTTGAGCTTCAACAAAAAGGCTGGACACTTGCCAATATTGCTCGAGAGATAGGGCAAGCTACACGCACAGTCGAATCCTGGAATCAAGGCAAAAGGTCTCCTGCTAATTTACAGTCAGTTCTCGCATCACTTGATGGGCTTCTCAAACGGAAACGAATACCGAAGAAGAAGCAATATGATAAGGCTGGTCAGGGATGGGAGGTCAAAGATTGATGGCACATAAACCCAAAGATAGTGAAGTCCATGCCTACGAATTTATTAAGCGTAATCTGCGTCTTCTTGGTTGGGATGTTCGTAACCCTGAAAGGTGTGATACTGGTCAAGTGTGGACACAAAACGAGTGCCTATCGAATCCTGAAATAAAGAAGTGCCTTAACCTAGACAAACCAGAGAATATAGTGAAAGTTACTGAGCGTGTGCTTTGGATTATTGAGGCGAAGCGTTCTCATAGTGAGCTTCGGCGAGCACTTTCAGAGGCAGAGGATTATGCCAAGCGATTTGCCCAAAGCGATCGATATGATGCTAGGTTCGTTACTGGTGTAGCTGGCAATGAGATTGATTCTTTCCTAGTACGGAGTGAATTCTTCGATGGTAGTACATTTATCCCAATCACCTTGAACGAGATTGAGGCAACAGGATTATTGCCTCAGTCTCAACTTGAACTTATGTTAAAGAATGGGATTGCAGACATCGCAGAGCCAGAAATAGATGAAGGCCTATTCATTTCCCGCGCTGAGCATATCAACGAAATTCTTCATTTAGGCGCAGTCAACCCGCATCAGAGAGCAGGTGTTATGGCCGCCTTATTGCTATCCATGCTAAGCGGTACTCCCCCCAATATAGACGAGCGCCGTCCCGATATACTAATCGGTGACATCAATTCTCGTGTTGACAGTATTCTAAAAGACCAAGGCAAGCCTGAATTCTATGACTATATCAGAATTAGGTTGCCCTCTACAGTTGACAACCATGCAAAATTGCGTCGAGCCTTAGTGGATACTCTCCAGGAACTTAATAACCTAAATATCCGCTCAGCAATGAACTCAGGAGCGGATTGGTTAGGTGCATTTTACGAGGTATTTCTAAAGTATGCTAGCTGGGCGCAAGACCTTGGCATAGTTCTTACGCCACGTCACTTGACACGATGGGTTGCTGATGTCATGGATATACAGATTACGGATACAATATACGACCCCACGTGTGGGACAGGCGGTTTCTTAGTTGCAGCGTTTGACTATGTGAAAAGGCGAGCTAGTCCTTCTCAATTAGCCCGCTTCAAACGATTATCGGTATTTGGCATTGAGCAGGAAGCTGGGGTTGCAGCACTAGCAGTAGTAAACATGATTTTCAGGGGGGATGGCAAGAACAATATACAAGAAGGAGACTGTTTCAAGAAATTCCTCATTCCTCACACTGAGAGTGGGCTTCCTACAGCAAGATATGCGCAGACGCTCTCCGGCAACCCGCCCGTGACAAAGGTAATGATGAATCCCCCCTTCGCCTTGAAACGTGATGCTGAGAAAGAATTCAGATTCATAGACCAAGCACTAGGGCAAATACAACACGGAGGTCTCTTATTTTCAGTACTACCATATCCTGCTATGGTGAAACCAGGTCAATACCTCACCTGGCGTCGTGATTCACTATTAGCTAACCACACTCTTTGTGCTGTGGTTACTTTCCCTGTAGATATGTTCTATCCAGTTGGTGTTACAACAGTAGGCGTATTTATCCGTAAGGGAATACCCCATCCTATTGAGCAAAACGTCTTATGGGTAAGGACACTCACAGATGGATTACTCAAAAGCAAGGGCAAACGGCTTCCCACTGATAGGACGACTAACGAACTGTACGACTCAAGTGATTTGATTAGAACATTCCTTACTAATCCATCATGCTCAGTACCGAATATTCAAATGAGGCAGAAGGCGTGTCCGATAGACTTTTCTGATAAACTCCTCGAGTTGGTTCCTGAAAATCACTTAGACCAAGCACAACCAAGTATGGAGGAAACTCAACAGGGTATTGAACAAGTGGTAAGGGATGCAGTAGCGTTCTTAATAAGGTTTGGAAAAGAAGAATGAACTGGATACTTGAGGCAAAGACAGTTGATGCCTTATTTACCATTAAGTCAGGTGATTTTCACGCTACAAAGGAATTAGAACTTGGAGATGTACCCTTAATTTCCTGTGGGGATACTGATAATGGGTTGGTTGGATATTTCGACATTCCACAGGAGAAACGGTATCAACATAGTCTTACAGTTGCTTATAATGGGCAACCGTTATTAGCTAAATTCCACCCGTATGAGTTTGGTGCAAAGGATGATGTTGCGGTGCTAAAACCACGAATTCCTATGTTAGAGAGCACTTTACTCTATATCGCAACGTCACTTAATGCGATGAAATGGCGTTATAACTTCGGGAGAAAATGCTTCCGTAATAAATTGTCCAATATCACAATACAGATGCCAGTTGTGGAAAGAGAAAATGGTGAAAAGGATATTGACCAAGATGCTATAGCTGAACAATTCTTGATGGATTACCGTTCATTGCTTCCGCCCAAGGGTAAAAGGGGTTCATTAGCCCTATCTATATTTCAATGGAAAAGTATGGACATTAGTGAACTGTTCAATGTCAAGCGGGGAGACTTCCATTCGTTATCGGCATTAGCTTCAGGTGTCCATCGAACGGTATCCCGTGTTAGTGGGGATAACGGCACTGTAGGATTCTTTGAGATTCCTGATAAAGCTAACATATATCCCAGAAGCAGAATAACAATTAGCACTGTAGGGGGAGATGCCTTTGTTCAACTGAGTAGTTTTATCGCAACTGACAATGTGCTTGTACTTTCTCCGAAATATCCTTTAGGGAGAGAGACCTTATTTTTTATTGCGTTTGCGTTAAATCGGCAAAGATGGCGTTATTCTTATGGTCGCCAATGTTATAAAACCAAGTTTGAAGCAACGACAAAGATTTGGTTACCAATGAACGATGACAATAAACTAGATGAAGCTAGTATAAAATCTCTTTTACACAACACTACTTACTGGAATCAAATTAGAAAAGTATTTGCCTAGGTGACTTTTGATACAGAAGGCATTTATGATACAAAACTGGAGGTAAATGAAATGAATAAAAGGGAAACTATTTTGGCTGCATTTGCTCCCGCCAATGGTTCAAGCCATACTCCGGTGCAGGTGCAAAAACTCCTCTTCTTGATTGACAGAGAAATACCAAAGTTAGTGGGGGGCCCTCACTATGACTTCAAGCCATACAATTATGGTCCTTTTGATGTGTCTTTATATGATGTGCTCCTTGAGTTAGCGGGCGATGGTTACGTTGAAATTGTCCCTGAGCAAACTTGGTCGAGTTATAGGCTCACAGAAAAGGGGCAGCAGGCAGGAGATACGCTATTGACCAGCCTAGATACTAAGGCACAAGAGTTTATAAAAACCGTATCTGAGTTTGTACGAGTATTATCCTTTGAGCAATTAGTGTCGGCAATTTATAAAGCCTACCCTGAAATGAAGGCTAATAGTGTATTTCAAGGCTGCGAATAAATGACAGCAATAGTCGGCATTCTCTGCCAGAATGGTGTCGTTCTAGGCACTGATAGTTCAGCGACTTTTGGCTCAGGCCAGATTCATACAGTCGAACAACCCACCCAAAAGTTAAAAATTATAGGGGATAGCATTATCCTTGCAGGTACTGGGCAAGTCGGGCTTGGGCAACGTTTCGAAGCTACAGTTGAAAAATCATGGCAAGATGGGATATTCAATAGGACCGCAATGGAAATAATAGAATACCTAAGCAGGGTTACTCAACAAGATTTTGCCTATACATTTGCGCCGAAAGCAGGGTATGGTGCTTTAGTAGCTTTCCCAGCAGAGGGGAAATTCCACCTTTGCGAGTTCGCAGTGGCTGATTTCCAACCGGAACTTAAGACGGATTTGTGGTATGTTTCTCTTGGTGTAACTCAGCAAGTTACAGATTCGTTTCTTGCTCTAATGCGGGAGGTGTTCTGGAAGACTGGCCCTCCACCTCTTAGCGGAGGTGAATTTGTGGCTACATGGACCCTAGAACATGCAATAGACGTGAATGTTGGTGGAGTTAAGGGGCCTATTCAGTTAGCTGTGCTTGGGCCAGATAGCAAGGGGCAATTGAGAGCAAAACAACTTTCGGAGATTGACTTGGGAGAACATAAACAGAGTATCGAAGGTGCTAAAGCAGCCTTGTTAAATTATTGTTTGAGCCTACAAAAGCCCAAAGATGAGGAAACGCCAAGTATCCCTCGACTTATCAATGAATGAAACAATCAAGGTTTGCAAAAGCCAGATAAATGACTTTTGATACAGAAGGCACTTGTGATACAAGGCCAAAAACAGGAAAGGAGACCGAGATATGTTTGTTCTAGCATTAATAGCTATGCTAATTCTAGGTGTCATCAGTTTTGGATTACTAAAGCTATTATCCATGTTCATTGGCAACCAAAGAAATTACTCAAGACAAGAAACCGAGACGGCACCAAATGAAGCGAATCCAAAACAAGAGGATAATGAACAGCTAGCCACTCTTATTAAGAAGATTGACGAATACCACGACCAAGATACTAAAAGGTCTAAGGGAGATAGATTTGAGACTCTCATGTTGGTTTTATGGGGCTTTGCATTAATGACAACCGGCTTAGCATTAGCAATGATTAGCATACCTCGTACTGGCTGGACAATCAGTGCGACAATTGTATCAATAGTAGCCGCAATCCTTTTCTCAGTCTTGGCCATCAGTGCAACTAGGAAACGTAGTCAATACAAGCCATGGGATTGGAGGGATTTTTGGGGTGATAGAACTTGAGGTGCAGACCTTTTGGGCAACTCACGGACTTTTGGAGCAGATGCCTTACTTTTGGAGCAAGTGGTACTTATGGAGCAAAGCTCGTCAACGGAGAGGATTCTTGTACGAGATTATGCAGTTAACTATATATGAATAAGCGTAATAAAGCTCTTCTGCCGTTGTTTACATCACGCTTTTTAGCCTGGGGTTGGGAGTGATGCCGGGCATTCTGCCTCTTTTGGCGATGGGTTTGCCCTCTATTTCGTGAAGGTCAGCGGTGAAGTCAATGGGCTTGGCATCGCTGATATGGCTGCCAACAGCGAGAATGTCCACAGGTGCCCCTTCATCGATAAAATACCTGATGCGTTCCGGGTTCAGTCCACCGCTGACAACTATTTTCACGTCCTTAAATCCCTCGAGGTCCAGCCAGGCTCTAACCTCTTTGACCAAGTCGGCAGTAACTCGACCTCTCTCTGAAGGTGTATCTAATCTTACGCCCTGTAACTTTCCTTGCATCGCTTTGGCCACAGTTACGCTTTCTCTGACCTCGTCCTCGAAGGTATCTACCAGAGTAATGCGTGGCACTTCGGAAGGCATATGCTTGTCAAAGGCAAGAGTGGCCTTAGCAGTGTTGCCCATAATAATGATGAGGGCGTGGGGAATAGTCCCTGTGGGTTGGATGCCAGCAAGTCTTGCCCCGGCGGTACTGGCGCAGCCAGTGCAGCCTCCGACTACGGCAGAGTATTCCATAATGCCGACCACTGAGGGATGGACATGACGGGCTCCAAAGCTGATGACAGGAATACCCCGGGCAGCATCGACGCATTCTCGAGCAGCAGTAGCCCAGCCACTGCAATGAGAGAGCATGCCCAAGTAGGCTGTCTCATAAGCTCCGTAGCTTTGATAAGGGGCTCTTATGCGCAGAACTACTTCCATTCCGTTGAAAGGCTCGCCTTGATCCAGTGCCCAGACTTCACGATTATCCTCGGGAAGCACTCTATCTAGTAGAGTTTTGACTTCTTCTATGCCGCACAAGATACCGGCCTGGCGAGAAAAAACCTCCATCGTTACTGCGGGGTTAATCCCCTCTTTCTTGAGTATTTCCACCGTGCGGGGGAAATAGATGTCGGCCGTCTCCCCGTTCAACCATGAATCCAGAATCTCAAAACGCGGCGGGGGCACCTTAACAGGTGGCTTGACAAGCCTGGCTCCAAGCACCTTTTCCATATAATCCAGGGCGAAGAAGTGAGCCTTTCTATCGAATGAGGCGACGCAATCAGCGGGGACTTCAATATCATAGCCCCTGTTTCTGGCATCAATAACTGCGTGCAAAACGCAGATATGGGTGGTTACGCCGCAGACAACAATCGTTTCGGGCCTGATTGCCTCCAGTCTCCTGTCTAAAGGAGTCTTGTAGAAGCCGCTAAAAGACTTCTTCGGTATCATCTCGCCGGGATATTCTAGGAGCTCGGGTATGAGTTCGGCTTCCTCAGTACCTTCGATACAATGAGGTGGGAACATCCTGAATTCCGGGTCGTCCGGTATATGGCGGTCACAGGAATAGAACACCTTCGAGCCCTGTTCTAGCTCCCTCTTCAGCAGTCTCTGGACATTAGGTATGATACTCCTGGCCTGGATGCCGCAGTAAAGAGGATAACCTTCCTCGAGAAAGCCACGTAGCATATCTGATACAATCACCGCTCTGGCCATGGAATCACCAATGATCCGGTTCAGGTCTGTAGCTTTCTTGCACCAGGGCTATGTAATCATCCAACAGAGAAGCTGCCTTCGTGCTGCCTTCTCTTAGAAGGCCCAATATGCTCTGGAGTATCTGTATTTCGTTGTCTATTTGAGGCACCAGGTTGCAGATGTTGCCGCAACAAGAGCCCCACTCCGCCCTTGCCAATATGGATTCCTTTGTTTCTATCATGTTTTCCACATCGGCAATACACTCCGCCTTCCTCCCGGGATCAGTCATCTTGCCTCTAAGCGACATAACGCTATCCATAGCTTCTTTGCTGATCATGAACATGGCTTCACACCACCCAGGTAGATGCTCGGTGCCGGCTCTTGAATGCTCTCGACTTCGTGTTCGTCCGGGTCAGTGCCGAAAGTGACGAATACCGGTAAATACCATGGCAACCTTATGCTTGTCTGCCAGTTCAATCACGTCCTTGTCCCTTACCGAGCCACCGGGCTGAATAATAGCGGAAACTCCGTGCTTGATCGCCAATTCCGGCCCATCGGTGAAAGGGAAGAAGGCATCTGAGGCAAGGACGCTGCCCTGAGTTCGGTCGCCAGCCCTTCTTAGAGCCAGTTCAACGCTTACTACGCGGCTAGGTTGTCCGGCTCCCATGCCCAATAATGCTTTGTCTTTGGCGATAACTATGGCGTTAGATTTTGTGGCTTTTACCGCCTTCCAGGCGAAGAGCAGGTCTGAAAACTCGGCGTCCGTAGGTCGACGCCTGGTCACTGCGCGGGGCTGAAGCTCCGGCCCGGTTATCAGGTCTGGCGCTTGTGCCAGGAAGCCGCCTCTGATGTGGCGAAAATCGAGGGTTGATTCGGAGGGCGAAGGACGGTCATAGGGGGCAACTTTGACAAGGCGCAAACTCTCCTTGCGTGCCAGGAATTCCAGAGCATTCTTCTCATATCCCGGAGCTACAATGGCGTCATAATGGGTTTTGTCTATCTCCCTGGCAGTAGCCAAATTTACGGGCCGGTTGCTCGCAACCACCCCTCCGAAAGCAGCTACAGGATCACCTGCTAGAGCCAGTCGGTAAGCCTCGGCCAGATCGTCATGGCAGGCAAGCCCGCAGGAGTTGTTGTGCTTCATTATAGCGATGGTGGGATCGGTGAAGTCGCATAGCAGGTTCAAGGCAGCATCCAAATCAAGGAGGTTGTTGAAGGAAATCTCGGGCCCGCCGAGCTGTTCCAGCGATGCTAAGCCATCTTGGCCGCGTCTCACACTCTGTTCAACATAGAAGGCGGCTTGCTGGTGGGGATTCTCACCGTAGCGGAGGCCGCGCTCCTTTTTCAAGGCTATGGTCATCTCTTCGGGAAAGGTCTCTTCATTAAGATACTGAGCGATGGCGGTATCATAAAGGGCCACATGCTGGAAAGCTTTCTGGGCCAACCGTTTTCTGTACTGTAAATCTACATTGCTTTGGCGCAGCTTTTGCAGGACTGCATCGTAATCCCGGGGGTCGACTACTACCAGGACGGAAGGGAAATTCTTGGCCGCCGAGCGAATCATCGTTGGCCCGCCAATATCGATGTTCTCCAGCGCTTCATCTAAGGTGACGGTGGCTCTGGTCACAGTTTCCACAAAGGGATAGAGGTTCACAACCACCATATCAAGTGGCTCAATTCGGTTTCGCCTTAGCTCGGACAAGTGTTGAGGAAGATCACGTCGGGCCAGGATGCCGCCATGCACTGCGGGATGCAGAGTTTTCACACGACCATTAAGGATCTCAGGGAAGCCGGTCAGTTCCGATATGCTATGCACCTGTGTCCCGGCAGCCTCCAACGATTTCTTCGTTCCGCCGGTGCTGAATATCTCGATGCCCAGCTCTTTTAGACCTCGGGCAAAATCAACGACGCCTGATTTATCGGAAACACTTATTATGGCACGCACGGAGCCTCCTTCACTCTATTGCTACTCTGTCCTCGTCTACTGCCTTGACGATTTCGCCGATAGTTCTAGCCTCAGGCAGGACGCTGGCGATGCTGGCTACCTGCTGAGGTGAACAGACAACGGTCATGCCTACGCCCATGTTGAATACTCGATACATCTCTGCCTCTTCTATGCCGCCATCTTTCTGCACAAGCTTGAAAATGGGTGGCACATGCCAGGAATCTTTGTGCAGACGAGCGGCGAGTCCTTGTGGCAGAATGCGCGGTATGTTACCCTCAAAGCCGCCACCGGTGATGTGAGCTATCCCCTTGACCAACGGCAGGACTGGCTTCAGTTGAGGATAATAGCATTGGTGTACCCGGAGCAATTCCTCGCCCAGGCTTTTCCCCAGCTCAGGGTAGAACTTGTCCAAGCACGAAGGGTTGGCCTCTATGCCGAAGGCCTTGCGTACCAGTGAGTAGCCGTTAGTATGCAGGCCGGATGAGGGCAGGCCCAGAACCACGTCACCAGACACGATGCTGCTGCCATCAACGACATTTCCCTTTTCCACCACTCCAACAATGAAACCTACCAGGTCATAGTCCTGCTCAGAGTACATGCCCGGCATCTCAGCAGTTTCACCGCCAATCAACGAGCAGCCAACTTCCAGGCAGGCCTGAACTATGCCCGAGATAATTGCTTCTACTTGCTTGGGTCTGAGCTTGCCCATGGCGATGTAGTCGAGAAAGAAAAGGGGCTCGGCGCCACAACAGAGAATATCGTTCACGCAATGGTTGACTATGTCAATGCCTACGGTATCGTGTTTGCCCAAGAGCGATGCTATTCTGAGCTTGGTGCCCACTCCGTCAACGCTGGAGACCAGAATCGGCTCATCATATCCTTTGAACTGAAACATACTGCCGAAGAATCCTGAGCCCAGCACTTCCGGTCGATAAGTAGCTCGAACCTGCTGGGCAACGATTCCCTTCAGTCCATTAGCGAGAGGAACGTCTACGCCAGCGGAGGCATACGCCCTGTTGCGAGCGAAACGAGGCGATTCAGAGCTTGATTGCACTGAAGTTCTCCTGAGGCAGTGATTCCAAAGCCAGTTTGTCCATTTCTATTTGTACTGGAATGGGGTATTCTCCGGTGAAGCAAGCAAGGCAGAAGATATCCTTGGGCAGACCCACAGCTCCAATCAGGCCGTCGAGACTGAGATAGCCCAGCGAATCGGCGTCAAGGAACTCCCTGATTTCCGGGACGGTCATTCTTGCGGCGATGAGCTGCCATCTGGGTGCTGTATCCACTCCGAAGAAGCAAGGGTAGCGTATGGGGGGGGCGCAGATGCGGAGATGAACCTGTGCCGCACCTGCCTTTCTGAGCATACCGACTATCTTAGGAGTGGTGGTGCCACGAACGATGCTGTCATCGACGACTACCAGTCTTTTCCCGGCAATCACCTGGGAGAGAGGGTTGAATTTGAGCTGGACGCCAAGCTCCCGCATCCTCTGGTCAGGCGCAATGAAGGTGCGTCCCACATAGCGGTTTTTCAGTAAGCCTTCACAGTATGGAATGCCGGAGGCGTTCGAGTAGCTAATGCCGGCGGCGGTAGCCGAATCAGGAACACCCATGACCAAATCAGCATCAACAGGGTACTCACGAGCCAATGCTCTGCCCATAGCCTCCCTTGTGAGATAGAGCAGTTTGCCCTGTATTATGCTGTCGGGACGGGCGAAATAAATGTATTCGAAGATACATAAGGCTTTCTTGCCATCTTTCTTCCCGAAACTCTTCACTCCATGGCTATCAATCACCACAATTTCACCGGGTGTGACTTCCCTTATGAATTGGGCACCTATATGGTCTAAGGCGCAGCTTTCCGAGGCGATGCTCCATCCGTTGTCAATAGTTCCGAGACAGAGAGGACGAACACCAAAAGGGTCACGAACTCCGATCAGCTTATCTTCAGTCAGCATTACCAGAGAATAAGCTCCTTGGAGACGATGCATGGCATGTTCTATCTTTGTCTGCCAGTTTTGGCCGGGGGAGGCCAGAATCAGGTTGGCGATGACTTCGGAATCAGTACCGGTATGAAAGTGATAGCCACGTTCTTGAAGCTCGTCGTGGAGTGGCTTGGAGTTGATGATATTGCCGTTGTGTGCCAGGGCGATGGTCAAGCCGCCTGATTTCGCAATAACCGGTTGGGCGTTTACAGGTCTGCTTGAGCCTGTGGTGGAGTAACGGTTATGCCCGATGCCGATATGTCCTTTGAGCAAGGCAATGTCGTTTTCAGTGAATGCCTGCGAAACCAGCCCCATCTTGGTATGTAGCTTTATGCCATCGCCGTCAGTAACGGCAATGCCGGCGCTTTCTTGACCGCGATGTTGCAGAGCGAAGAGGGCAAAAAAGGTCGTCTGGGCTACATTTATGCCTGAGGCATAGACTCCGAAAACGCCACAACATTCATGCATGAAGGCTGTCTTTACAGGACAATTGTAGAGCATCTTGGGCTTCCGGTCAATTTCTATACAAGAGTCTTCCGTCGTGATATGATATACGACATTATTGCTGAAGTAAGTGAGGGAGTTAATAACAGTGGACAAGGAGAAGAAAGGCGAAATCATCACTCAATTCAGGCTTAAGGAAAGCGATACAGGGTCTGTCGAGGTCCAGGTGGCACTGCTTACCGAGAGAATCAGCCGGTTAACGGAGCATCTCAAGCTGTATCCCCAGGATCGACATACCCGGCATGCACTTCATGGAGTGATAGGAAAGCAAAGGCGCTTTCTGGCTTACCTGAGCAGGACGGATGCGAGGCGGCATTATTCTCTTGCTAACAGATTGGGATTGAGGAAGTAATATGCCCGATGTGCTTGAGCATTCATTGGCCGGCAGGGTGCTTAGCATCCAGGCCGGGAAATTCGCCCAGCAAGCCGGCGGTGCTGTTGCTGTTCGGTACGGTAACACGATTGTCTTGATTACCGCCTGTTCGAGCTCTGAACCACGAGAGGGCATAGATTTCGTGCCTCTAACGGTGGATTATGAAGAAAGGCTGTATGCTGCGGGCAAAATACCGGGCAGCTTTATCAGAAGGGAAGGACGCCCTACTGAGGAAGCAACCATAACCTGTCGGCTCATCGATCGCTCCCTGCGCCCCCTTCTTTCCAAGGGATTCAACTATGATGTTCAGGTTGTGGCGACTGTACTATCCGTTGACCAGGAAAACGACCCCGATGTTTGTGCCCTTATTGGCGCTTCAGCAGCCTTGACATTATCGGACGTCCCGTTCTTTGGCCCCATATCGGCGGTGCACATTGGCTACATAGACGATGCTCTAGTGCTGAACCCCACTCTACCTCAAATGGAGAATAGCTTGCTCGACCTGATTGTTGCTAGTACCAAGAAAGATGTTGTGATGGTGGAGGCAAATGCTAGAGAGGTTTCCGAGGGAACACTGCTAGAGGCAATTAAGATGGGACACCAGGCGAACCAGGAGGTCATCGGGCTTCAGGACGAGCTGCAGCGAATCTACGGCAAAGCCAAGGCAGAGCTCAAATCCAGGGAACTCCCTCCCGAGCTTTCGACTCAAGTTGCCTCCATACTTGGTGAGAGATTAGGCCAGGTTCTAGAGGAACCAGAGCAACTGCAACGAGAGAAGGCTCTGACCGCTCTCAAAGATGAAGCGAAGGAGAAACTGCTTGATTCGTTTTCTGAAGATGAGATCAAGTCTGCTTTTGGAACTCAGCTTAGAGCTACGGTGAGAGAGAGAATACTAAAGACAGGACGGCACCTGGATGGCCGCCAGGCCAACGAAATCCGTCCTATTAGCTGTGAAATCGGCATCCTGCCGCGCACCCATGGCTCAGGATTGTTTGCCCGTGGAGAGACTCAGGTGCTGACTATCACCACTCTGGGGTCGACAAATCGGGAGCAGTTGTTGGATGGCTTAGGTCTGGAGCAAACCAAACGCTTTATGCATCATTATAATTTTCCTCCCTTCTCTACTGGCGAAGTGAAGCGAATAGGAGCAACAGGGAGGCGAGAGATCGGGCACGGTGCTTTGGTGGAACGGGCTATTGCGCCGGTACTGCCATCAGAGGAGGATTTCCCTTACACGATACGTCTGGTTTCCGAAGTACTTAGTTCTCACGGAAGCACATCTATGGCTAGCGTGTGTGCAGCGACCCTCTCCTTGATGGACGCCGGTGTACCTATCAGGACACCTGTGGCCGGTATAGCTATGGGTTTTGTTTCGGGAGAGGATGGAGGCTCTGTTATCCTGACTGACATCGTGGGGATGGAAGATGCCTACGGCGACATGGATTTCAAGGTTGCCGGCACAGCTGGAGGACTGACAGCTTTGCAGCTTGATATTAAGCTGCACGAGATAGATTATGCCATATTGGCTGAAGCCCTGAGTCAGGCTCGCGAAGCGAGGCTGGACATACTGGCGAAAATGGGCCTGGTCATTAGTGCCAGTCGGTCTGAACTCAGTCCCTATGCTCCCAGGATGTATGAAATCAAGATCGACCCGAGCAAGATAGGGAGCGTTATCGGTCCGGGAGGCAAGGTCATAAGGTCCATCATAGAGGAAACCAAAACGACGATAGACATAAAGAATGATGGTACAGTCATCGTTGGCTCTTCAAGCGCAGAAGCAGCGCAGAAAGCAATCAAAATAATAGAAGATCTAACGCGAGAAGTGGAGCAGGGGGAGGTTTACACTGGCAGAGTGACCAGGTTGTTCAATTTTGGTGCTATGGTAGAAATCTTGCCGGGAAAGGAAGGCCTGGTCCATATCAGCGAGTTGGCCAACTACCGTGTGCTCGAAGTTGAGGATGTGGTTAAGATAGGTGATGAAGTCATGGTGAAGGTGATCGGGATTGACAACTCGGGGAGAATAAACCTATCACGCAAGGCCGTGTCTGATGAACTTTCCCGGCTTCCGGGTGCCAAGGTCAACGATTCCTCGGCTCCCAGACAACCTCAGAAGAAGTTCGCTCCTCCGTATGGTAAGGGCGAGCGGCGCGACAATTACGGCAAATAGGCTGCTTTGCGGCTGGAGGATGTCTCATGGAGTTCGTAAGAGTGGTCATTAATGGTGCTCTAGGGAGGATGGGACAGGAGGTAGCTAAGGCCGTGGTGCGCGAGCCCGGATTAAAGGCAGTGGGGGCTGTGGAAGAGGAAGTAACTCAGCAGTATCTTCCTTTAGCTGAGACTCTAGAGCTGGTACCGTTCTCCTCGGACTTAGACTCGCTTTTGACGAGGTGCAACGCTGATGTGGTGGTGGATTTTACTAATGCCGAGGCTTCCATGACGGCCGCTCGTATCGCCATTAAGCAGAGGGTTAATATGGTCATAGGTACTACAGGCCTTTCCGATGAGAATTTGCGAGAAATCGAGCGATTGTGCCAAGCTAGTGGGGTCGGGGCGGTAGTGGCGCCGAACTTTTCCATAGGTGCGGCACTCCTGATGTATTTGTCGAAATCCGCTGCTAGATTCTTCGACTACGCCGAAATCATCGACATGCAGCACGATAAGAAAGCTGATGCCCCGTCAGGGACTGCTATTGCCACAGCCAGAGTCATGTCGAAAATGCATGGCAGGACATTCCTTAGCCCTGAAGCTGAACAGGAAACATTGAGAAGTGCCAGAGGAGCACAGATAGATGGTATAGCTATTCATAGCCTAAGGTCGCCGGGATTCATGTCGGGGCAGGAAGTCATTTTTGGCAGCGCGGGTGAAACTCTGAGTCTGCGTCACAATGCGATAAATCGGGAGTGTTATTTACCGGGCGTTATTCTGGCAATCAAGGGAGTGGTAAAACGCAAGGGGCTGACTTTCGGATTGGATGCCTTGCTGGAACTGCGGGAAGGGTCATGGAAGGATTCAATGTAGCTGTTGTCGGTGTTACGGGGATTGTAGGGCAGGAATTCATCAAGGTACTTGAGCAGTGCAATCTGCCAGTAGCCTCCGTGCAATTACTGGCCCCTGAGCATTCTTCTGATGTGAAGCTCTTCTTCAATCATCGAAGAATTGAAGTTAGGGATGCGAAACCGGAGGCGTTTCGTGATGTTGACATTGCCTTCTTCTTTGCTGGTTCTGGCGTTAGTCGCAGACTATCGCCCTTGGCTGTCGAAGCCGGAGCAGTGGTCATCGATGATAGTCCTGCCTTCAGAATGGACCCGGCAGTGCCCTTAGTAGTTCCGGAGGTCAATCCTCAGGATATAGAATGGCATAAGGGGATAATCGCAAGTCCCAGTTGCTCCACAATCCAGACGATGGTGGCGCTCTATCCCTTGCACGAGGTCAATCACATAAAGCGAATCGTGGTGAGCACCTATCAGTCAGTATCAAGCAGCGGTGCTGCTGCCGTGCAAGAACTGACGAATCAATCGCGGTTGGTCTTGGAAGGGCGTCGGATTTGTCCTCACGTTTATTCTCATCAAATAGCCTTCAATGTACTGCCTGAAATCGATGTCTTTCTGGATAATGGTTACACTAGAGAGGAACAGAGAATAGTGGAAGAGACACGGAAGATATTGCATACCGAAGGCATAGCCATTTCTGCTACGTGCGTCCGGGTTCCTGTCTATTTTGGGCATAGTGAGGCAGTCAACGTTGAGTTCAGTTCGCCCATTACCTCTGAAGAGGCGCGCATGATTCTGGCTCAAGCCCCTGGGGTCAGCGTGCTTGATGACCCGAGCGTCAGTTTCTACCCTCAGCCCTGGGCCGCTAGCGGGTCGGAGCATGTATTCGTTGGTCGAATCAGAAAGGATATCTCTCATCCTAACGGACTCGTTATGTGGATAGTGGCTGATAATCTTCGCAAAGGGGCAGCGCTAAATGCGGTACAGATTGCTGAACAGGGGATTGAGAGGGGTTGGATAAGACTTGGAAATAGCGTGGCTAGCTTGAATGAGTAAGCCAACAACAAGCCCAAGATCTGCCTATTCCCAAGGGCTGATCCATTTGACCGGTATTATCTGCTTCCGATCCGGTCCCACGGAAACAAGACTGATGGGGCAAGAGAGGAGATCTTCAAGCCGGGACATATAATCACGGGCTTCTGTCGGCAGCCTCTCAAAATCCCGAGTCTCGCTTATTGATTGTTGCCAGCCGTCCAATTCCTCGTAGACAGGTTGGCACTGTTCTAGAACGGCAGCATCGCTGGGGAAAGAAGTCAGGACCTCGTCATTGAATCTATAGGCAGTGCATACTTTGATTGAAGGAAAACCGTCATAGATATCCAGGTGAGTCAGCGCTATATCGCTAAGGCCATTTATCTGAACGCTGAAGCGGCCTGCGACAGCATCGAACCAACCACATCTTCGCGGCCTTCCCGTGGTGGCACCGTACTCGCGGGCCTTTTCACGTATGAAGTTGCCAACTTCGTCTTTGAGTTCTGTGGGCATAGGTCCCGCCCCGACTCTGGTGTTGTATGCTTTAAACACCGCCATCACGCGATCGATTTCTCTCGGGCCGAGGCCTGCTCCAATACAGCCTGCCCCGGCTAATGGTGAAGAGGAGGTCACATAGGGGTAGGTGCCAAAGTCGGGGTCAAGCAAAGCCCCTTGGGCACCCTCTAACAAGACTGAGTGTCCTTTCGTCACCGCTTCGCGAACTGTGGACGTGGTATCCCTGATGAGGGGGGCCAGTTGCTGCCCATAGTGGCAGTATTGGTCATAGATCTCTTCCAGCGACAGCGGTGCAACTTCGTATGCTTTTGTCAGAACAGTATTCTTAAACTCAAGCGCTGCTCTCAAGCGGTTCCGAAACATTTCTTTGTCTAACAAATCTCCGGCACGGATTCCCAGGCGAGCTACTTTATCGGCGAAGACAGGGCCGATTCCTTTGAGTGTAGTACCTATCGCTCCTTTGCTACGCCGTTCCTCTTCCAATTCATCGAGAAGGGTGTGATAGGGCATGATGAGGTGAGCGCGGTCACTGATGAACAGGCGACCTGTATCGATACCGTGCTCTTGCAGTTCCTGCATTTCTGTAAGAAGCACAGCCGGGTTGATAGCTACGCCATTGCCGATAATGCAAGTCACCCGCGGGTGGAAGATACCTGAAGGGATGAGATGCAGTCTGAACTCACCGTAAGGGTTGATAACAGTGTGGCCAGCGTTGTCTCCTCCGGAGAAGCGAACAACCATGTCCGCTTTTTCAGCTAAGAGATCAACTATCTTTCCTTTACCTTCGTCACCCCATTGACCTCCCACAACTGCTATGACAGCCACTTAATCACCTCCGGTTCTTGCCTGCTTCCACAGGTGAACCAACCTTTGCGCTACAGTGATGGAGACAAAGACCGCTAAGATACATAATGCAATGAAGATCTGGTTTATCAGCAAACCTATCACTAATACTATAACCCGTTCTGCTCTAGTAAACAAGCCAACCTGGCATTGCCAGCCGAGCCCTTCTGCCCTGGCCCTTATGTAACTGATCAGAAAGGAACCAACCAGAACGGCATAGACAAGCATGATCTCCAGGATGTTTCCCTGCGCTGTGTCCCGTATGTACCAGACTAAGAGACCGCATAGTATTGCTGCTTCAGCAATGCGGTCAACGGTTGAATCCAGGATGGCGCCCAACTTTGTGCTTTTCCTGGTGACGCGGGCTAATGCTCCGTCAAGAATGTCAAAGAGACCTGAAACTAGAACCAGAACCCCGCCCGGAAGGAAGTGACCCGTAGCGATAAAATAGGCAGCAACCATGCTTAGAGCGAGGTTGATGAGGGTAAGGGCATTCGGCGTTATTGGTCCCCTATTCAGAATCCCAACCAGAGGAGACGTAATACGATCCGCTACACTCCGTCTGATATCTGCTAAACTCATCCTGCCTTTCCCGCTAGCCTACTATGCCTGCCTTCCGAAGAAAACTGACCACTCCCTCTAGTTGCTCTTCATCATTCCATTGGCCGATTTCGCAGACCTTCACTATTCCTGGAGGCAGGTTTTCGGCCACCATTTCCCAGTCCACATCTCCTTTTCCTGGAGCATAGTGATCGGAAACACCCAAAACATCGTGCAGATGGATACCGATCATCTTGTGGGCGAATCGTGAAAGCCACTCTTCATGTGAGCCAAACCCGAGGCGCTGCTGCACTTCGGCGTGTCCTATGTCATGCCAGTAGCCAACCGGAGCTACCGGCACTTGGCTGAGTAGCTCTGCCATCTCGTCCACATTCGGTATCTCGTGAAGATGAAATCTTGTCTCAAGCCCCAGCATTATACCCTTTTGCCGACCATATTCGCTAAGCTCGCGAAGGCTTTTCCTCGCTGCCTCGAGGTAAGGACGAACCCGCGAAGTGCGCTGGCGAACCAGTTCTTCTTTGGTCCTGCTATATTCTCTGGTCTGAGCATGGCTCTCGGCGTAGAGCTTGTGCAGTCTGCCCTGCAGACCCAGATCAATCGGCACTTCGCCCATATGGACGACAATAGCCCTGGCATTCACACTTGATCCAAGATCTATCGTTTGCTTGGTAAAGCTTACGGCCTCCATACGTTCGTGCTCATCTAAGGAACTTAAGGAAAGGTTAGCCACCGGGACGCCTCGGGACGACAAACCCGCCGGACACGGATCATGAATGCTTGAAATCGGAACCGCAGTCGCAAGGAGTTCACTGAGCATTTGCGGAGAAATCCAGTGATTTGCTTCTATGTGAGTGAATCCCAGCTCTTCAGCTCTGGAGGCAAATCCTGCCATGTGGGCAAACCTTCCTTTAGCCCACATAGTGGAGAGCGAGACCTCAGATCGCTTGTTACGTGTGACGTAGTGAGTCGCCCTGACTGAAGTCATGTAACAGGTTTACTTTCAGGCTGGATCATTTGAAGCTGGCACCTGCGGCGGAAAGGCTCCTATCCCTCAACCTCGACTGGCTCCAGTTCAGGCAGAGAGACAGGACATTCCTGCTCTTGTCCTGCGATGAATTCCTCGGTCCTTGTGCGAGCTTCCTCGTCAGAATACTGAATGGGCGGAGATTTCATAAAGTAGGCCGAAGGCCCCACAATGGTCCCGCTTAAGCCGCGGTCCCGGGCTAGTTTGCAGCATCTTATGGCATCGATAACTACCCCGGCTGAATTAGGGCTATCCCATACCTCCAGCTTCAGTTCCAGGTTCAAAGGGACATCGCCGAAGGTGCGCCCCTCCATTCTCAGGTGGCAGAACTTGCGGTCAGTCAGCCAGGGCACATAATCACTGGGACCGATATGGATGTTGTCAGGATCGAGAACATAGTCTAACTGTGAGGTCACAGCATCGGTCTTGGAGATCTTCTTGGATTCCAGCCGCTGTCGTTCAAGCATATTGTAGAAGTCGGTATTGCCACCGAAGTTAAGCTGGTATGTCCGCTCTAGTTTGACTCCGCGGTCACGGAAGAGCCTGGTTAACACTCGATGAGTTATGGTGGCGCCGACCTGGGATTTGATATCATCGCCGATAACGGGCAGTCCGCGCTCTGCAAAGCGATTCTGCCAATAAGGTTCGCGTGCAATGAAAACAGGTATGCAGTTGACGAAGCTACAACCGGCGGCCAGTATCTGCTCCACATACCATTTCGTGGCCTCCTCGCTTCCTACAGGCAGATAGCTAACCACCACGTCGGTTTTGGTCTTTCTGAGTATCTCTACAATGTTGGCAGTGGGACCTGGCGCCTTGGTGATGATTTTGGACAGATAGATGCCCAGTCCGTCATGAGTCATGCCCCGCTCAACTCGGACGCCTGTCTTAGGTACATCACAGAACTTAACAGTGTTATTTGGCTTGGTGAAAATGACCTCAGCCAAATCCTTGCCCACTTTGTTCTTATCGATATCGAAGGCTGCCACGAAGTTTATGTCGGCTATATGATAGCCTCCCAGGTTGACATGCATCAGACCGGGAACAGATTCATTTTCCTTGGCATTCTTATAGTAACGGACTCCCTGCACCAAAGAAGAGGCGCAGTTGCCGACACCTATGATGGCTACGTTTATTGCTCCCATTCTCACCTCCGTTTCATGTCTGAGGAAAACCTGCTATGTGAATCAAGCGCCAACCATTCCAGATACATTCGTTCCGCGCACAGAACAGATTCCCTGAATTGATAGTCTCGCGTCCTTAATGGTCTTGCTCTGGGCATCTATCATCTGTCTCTCTGCGCTGCATTTGAGACCATATGCATCCGCTGACAACCGCCGGAATCTCGGACCGGGACGCACTCAGGTTTCTCTTCATGTGCCAATTTATACAGATTTGTATATCCCAATGTCAATACCTTCGACGAAGTCCCGGTTGAACACGAATACAGCTATTCAGTGGTGGTTAGTTCCCCGATCAACTTGAGTAACTTCGCTCCTCGCTCAATGGAATCATCATAATGAAAGCTGAGTTGCGGCGTATATCTCAATTTCAGGTGCAACGCAAGTTCCTTGCGCAAGAATCCTGAAGCCTTGTTAAAGCCTGCCAGCATATCCTCCTTGTTTATCTCGCTACCCAGGGTGCTAACAAACACCTTAGCATGCCTGAGATCGGGTGAAAGCGTCACTTCTGTTACTGAGATAAGCCTGCTAAGCCTGGGGTCACTGACGTCACGCTCGAGCAGTTCGCTGATCTCCCGTTGGATAAGCTTGCTTGTTCGTTCACTTCGCCTGCTCATTCGGGCCTCCTATCCGGAAAACATCGTTAGCCCACTCTTTCCTTTCGGTAAGACTCAATGATATCACCAATCTGGAAATCGGCACTTCCCTCTATACCAAGGCCGCATTCGAGACCAGCGGAGACCTCAGAGACGTCCTCTGTAAAACGCTTCAAGCTGGAGACCCGAGATTCGCCGATGGTCTTATTCTGGCGCAGTATCCTAACCTGGGCATCCCGCCGTATCTTTCCTTCCATAACATAGACTCCGGCTATCTTGCCTGCCTTACTGCTGGGGAAAACGGCTCTCACCTCAGCCCTCCCGCTGAGTACTTCAGCATAAGTCGGCTCAAGCATCCCCTTCAACGTCTTATCCATGTCCTCTATCAGCCTGTAAATCACGTCATAGGTCTGGATGCCCACCGCCTCTGCGTTGGCTAGCTGCACTGCTCCGGGAGAGATGGGAGTGTCAAAACCGATGATGATGCCTTTTGAAGCTGAGGCCAGAAGTACATCGCTCTCTGTTATACTCCCGCTGGCAGCATGAATAACTCTTGTCTTCACCTTCTCAGTGCTCAACCTCTCCAGTGAAGTCTTTATGGGTTCAATACTGCCCTCGACATCGGTCTTCAGGACTATGTTCAGTTCCTTTATCTGACCATCACTTATCTGGCTGGAAAGCGCAGTCAAACTCAGAATAGCGCGAGCCCTGGTGTGTTTTTGCTTTTCCACGATGCTCCGGGCTTCACGCTCATCAGGAAGCACAGCAAAAAGATCTCCTGACCTTGCCACCTCGTTCAGGCCGAGGACTTCTACCGGAGCGGACGGTCCGGCCTTGTGAACTTGGTTCCCTTTGTCATCAAACATGGCTTTTACTCTTCCCCAAGCATCTCCAGCTACCACAGTATTGCCTCGTCTGAGAGTGCCCCTCTGAACGAGAAAGGTAGCTAAAGGACCTTTAGTTTTGTCCAGCTTAGCCTCAAGGATCACTCCTTCTGCGGGGCTATCAGGATCAGCTTTCAGTTCCAGTATGTCAGCAACTAAGAACAGGTTTTCCAGCAAGTCTGATATGCCCTGTCCTTGCTTGGCTGATATGGGTACACAAACGGTGTCCCCGCCCCACTCCTCAATAACCAGACCCAGATCGGCAAGCTGTTGTTTTAGATTCTCAGGATTAGCATTGGATTTATCAATCTTGTTGATGGCAACGACTATAGGCACCTTGGCAGCCTTGGCGTGGTCCACAGCTTCCACAGTCTGGGGCATGACGCCATCATCGGCAGCGACTACCAGGATTACAATATCAGTTGCTTGTGCGCCCCGGGCTCTCATGGCTGTGAACGCCTCATGTCCCGGCGTATCCAGAAATGTGATTTTGCGTCCGTCCACTACTGTTTGGTAGGCACCTATATGTTGGGTAATGGCTCCTGCCTCATGAGCAGTCACATTGGTCTTTCTGATGACATCGAGGAGGGTGGTCTTGCCATGGTCGACATGCCCCATGACGGTAACCACTGGAGGACGAGTCGACAGCTTCCCTTCTCCTGCTTCCTTTCGCGAACGTGAAGCTCTACGCTCTATTGCTGCTCTGGCATGATAGCCCATGTCCGCAGCTATTGTACTTGCTGTATCAAAGTCGATGACCTGGTTAACGTTGGCCATGACGCCTTTGCGCATGAGTTGCTTGATTATCCTCACAGGCTCCACGTTTAGCACGTCGGCCATTTGCCTCACAGTTATCGAAGGCGGAAGCTCAACTTGCAGCGGATCTTCCTTCAGGTTCGATCTATTATCGGTCAAATCTAGCTTTCCTCCAGCGACTTATGGCTATACTCACCCAGGATTTGGCGATTCTCCTCGCAGATTTTCGTGCGTAGAGTATATTCCAGGCGATTCTTCTTCAGCGCCATTTCCCAACAAGCTTTCCTGGGGCATAGGTAAGCACCCCTGCCCGCCTTCTTGCCAGACACGTCTACCTCGACCACTCCATCTCCGGTGCGTACCAGGCGAATCAAGCCCTTCTTCTCGTCGATCCGCCGGCAAGCTATGCAAGTACGCTGAGGCAGATGCCTATTCCTCGAGTTCTTCAACCCAGAAACCGTCCGTTTGCTCTTTATGTCTCGCTCCTCTTCCTTTACCTTTGGTGCCGCTTTTCGCCTTGTCCGGCCTTTCTGCTTTCAACGTATTCCGTAAGACCTCTTCGGCAAAGCGAATCTGTTTTTGTTCACGCGTCTCAGGCGGAGCCTCGAAGAGGGTGGCAAATTCGATCGGTTCCTCCACACCGGTCTCCTCAACCGGCTCTGCTTCGGGTGACTCCTCTTCTACGATTTCAGGGAGAAGGGCTTCGGCTGCCGCTTCTGGCTCTTGTGCGACGGCCTTTTCAGCCTCGATAGCGGAGACGCTCTTGATATCGAGCCGCCAGCGTGTGAGTTTTGCGGCTAACCTGGCATTTTGTCCCTCTTTGCCAATGGCTAGAGACAGCTGCTTATCGGGGACAACCGCGGTTGCCACCTTTCTTTCTTCATCAACTCTGGTGCTTGCTACCTGAGCCGGGCCGAGGGCGTTAGAGATGAACACTCTCGGGTCGCTATGCCACTGGATTACATCTATTTTCTCGCCATGTAGTTCATTGATAATACTCTGCAGCCTTATGCCCCGAGGACCAAGACAGCAACCCACGGGGTCAACGTTTTCTTGAGTAGTAGCCACCGCCACTTTGGTCCGATGTCCAGCCTCGCGGGCAACGGCCTTTAACTCCACAAGCCCGTTGTGAACTTCGGGTATTTCGAGCTCAAACAACCGGCGTATCAGGTTCGGATGAGAGCGCGAAACTATTATCTGAGGCCCTTTGCCCCCCTGGACTATCTCGAGAAGATAGAACTTAAGTCGCTGGCCTCTGTGATAATGCTCATTAGGAACCTGTTCATTCGAAGGCAGTATCGCTTCGGTTCTATTCAGTCTGACATAGATTCGATTAGGTTCGATGAACTGAATCGCGCCGGCAACAACCTCTCCTTCTCTGTTGGTGAACTCTTCATAAACAACGCGCTGCTCTGCCTCCCGTAACCTCTGGAGCACGACCTGCTTTGCCGCTTGAGCAGCAATACGGCCAATACTCCTGGGCGTGAATTCTATGCTTACTACATCGCCTATCTGTGCTGTAGGCCGCAGTTTTCGCGCCTCATCGACGGAGATTTCGCGATTTGGATTGATAACCGGCTCAACGACGACCTTTTGAATATAGAAGTCGATTTCGCCAGCGTTAGGGTCAACTTTTACCAGAACATCTTGTTCCGGAGCGGCTGTATCCTTCTTGTATGCTGAGGCCAGCGCCGATTCCAAAGCAGCCAGGACCACCTCTCTGGGCAAGTTCCTCTCAGCCGAAAGCTGAGTAATCGCAGCCTTAAGTTCAGTTTTCATCCTCTGTTTCCTATTAACAAAAAAGTGGGTAGTCCCCACCTTCAGGTTGAATCCCTTTGTCTGAATTTATCATATCCGGGTGAAAAATGCAAAAGGCGACCCGGATAGCCTATAATGAGCGGTTAATCGATGCGGGAGGCGATATGTTAGGTTTGGAATGTGTAAACACTCGGAAGAGATTGAGGATTTATGACAAGGAGGTTTAATCTGTCGAAGGAGCTGGACTATGCCTGAAGAATGTATCTTCTGCCGGATTGCTGCCGGGGAAGCGCCTAGCGATATAGTCTATCAAGATGAAGATTTCCTGGCCTTCAGAGATATCTTCCCTCAGGCACCCACACATGTGCTGATTATTCCCAAAACGCACATAACATCTGCTGCCCGGCTCATGGAAGGACAGCAGGAGCTTGCCGGGCGTCTAATAATCATAGCTAGAAACTTGGCTGAGAAGGAGGGGATAGCGGAAAGGGGGTATCGCTTGGTCATAAACTGCGGCTCTGAGGGGGGGCAGCAGGTGCCTCACCTTCATCTTCACCTCATTGGCGGCAGGAAACTGAGTGGTGGGCTTGGCTGAAGATCATAAGGACCTCAACTTGGCTATCAACTCCTCCACAGCTTCATCTGGGGTGGAGGCTCCTGCGGTGATGCCAACGTGATGCTTGCCCGCGAACCAGGATTCATCAACCTCGTCTGCCGTTTCTACCAGGTGAGTTTCCACGAGAGATGAGCATATATCGACAAGATGCCTGGCATTGGCACTGTTGCCACTGCCTATCACTACCATTATCTGACTTCTGCGAGCTAGTCTCATGGCAGCCTCCTGTTGTGCCTGTGTTACTTGACATAAAGTGTTGACAAGGCGCATTTCCTTGATCTCAGGACCAACCATATCCACAAGCTGCCCCACAAATTCGATAAAGGCAGTTCGCGTCTGGGTTGTCTGGGAGATGATACCCAGGCGCGATGGTGATTTTCCCCAGCTATCTATCTGCTTCATGTTGAGAGCGGCTATACCTTTTTGTCCTGTACAGCCTAGCAATCCTTTCACCTCGGAGTGCTGTGCTTCCCCAAAGATGATGACTTCAAAACCGGCCTCGGCTAGTTCCCTGGCGGTGTCCTGCGCTTTGCGAACTATCGGGCAGGTGGTGTCAATGATATGAATATGACGAGCCATGATCTCAGACAATACCAGTGGGCTTACACCATGAGTTGTGATAGCCAGGAATCTGCCTTGAGCTCCGTCGAGATGCTTTATGGGCTTCACTCCTAGATCGGCCAGTGCTTCCACGAGCAGGCGGTTGTGTGCCAGAGGCCCAAGGGTTTCTATCTCTCCATACTTATCAACCGCCTCTTTCAGCAGCTTGATGGCTCGCCTGACGCCGAAGCACAGGCCCAGTTTTTCAGCTTTCTCAATCTTCATGTTCTCTGTATGCGCCTTGATATTCTGGCGGCAGAAGGGCGGCGATTTCCGTCATTATTCGTGTGGTCAACAATTGCCTTTGCGATTTGCCTGCCTTGCCATGAGTCGGAGGGAGCGTGAAAGGTTTGCCGATGTTGACAACTATGCCGGGGCGCTTCCATAGCCAGTTTATGCCCTTAATCCTGTCTGTGCCGACGACGCCGACGGGAAGAACCGGGACACCTGTTTGTGAAGCTATGACTGCGCAGCCTGGCTTGGCCTTTCTAAGTCTTCCGTCGCGGCTTCGGCTACCCTCCGGGAACACTCCGAGCATTGATCCTCTTTCCAGTGCATCGGCGGCGTTCTTAAGCACCTCTTGTTTCTCCCTGATTTTCCCTCCACGACGTATGGAGAAAGATCCGGCCCAGCGAAGATAGGGTCTCAAAAAGGGAGATCGAAAGAGTTCTTCCTTTGCCATGAAGTTAATCCAGCGTGGAAAGCCAAACGCTAGAAAGACGGGATCAAGGACGTGCACATGGTTGGCTGCCAGTATGAGTGAACCAGTCAAGGGCACATTTTCTCTTCCTACCACTTCCCAGCAGAAGAGGGTATTGAGCAAAGGCCTGAATACCGTCAAGAGAAGCTTCTGAGAGAAGGTCATAGATCTGCCGCCAGAGCGTAAATCTTGTCCACGACTTGCTCTAGGCTAAGTCCCTCTGTATTGATTATTATGGCGTCCTCAGCGGGTTTAAGTGGCGAGATGGCTCTACGGATATCCATCTCATCTCGTCTCTTCAGGTCGCCGATTACGGTTTCCAGATTCGCATTCACCCCTCGCGCCAATAGTTCCCTGTAACGGCGCTTGGCCCTTTCTTCGGTGGAAGCCGTGAGGAAGATCTTCAGTTCTGCCCAGGGCAGGACAACTGTGCTAATGTCCCTTCCTGCCATGACCACCTTTCCTCGCCTGGCCAATCTGCGTTGTTCCAATACCAGTGCTTGGCGTACTCCGGCTATCTTCGATGTCAGGGGAACCTGTTCTTCTACTTCAGGGCAGAGCAGCTTGGAGGAGACATCTTCGCCATCAATGAGGGGTGAGAGAAGCCATTCCTGTACGGCGACAAACTCAAATTTGGTCGTGTTTGCCAACTGACATATCTTCTCTTCGTCTCTCGGAGGAACACCCGATTTGAGAACCTTCCAGGTAAACGCTCGATATATCATACCTGTATCGAAGAAAACATAGCCCAGTCTTCTTGCTAGCATTGAGCCTACAGTGCTCTTGCCGACTGCCACAGGACCGTCTATCGCAATCAGTTGTGGTTTCAAATCTCCCTCCATCTTATCATTCTGAACCAAGCTGTCAAGCTCTTGGGTCTGAGTTCAGGTTCGCTCTGCAGCCAGGTTAAGGATAGGCATCATGCCCGAAACCAAGCTTAAGCTACAATCATGGAGCATAGTAGCACAATTGCCCGTAACGCCCGCCGCACCCGTAACTGTGAGCCCAGGAGCCAAGCGCTAATGGAAGAAGACGCTGGTCATACCCGTGGATAAGGCTGTCAATTCCCGAGGAATCGAGGCGCCATCAGGTGGACAAGAACCACAGGCGATTTCAACCGACTCAGGCGGGATAGAATTGGCGAGTCCTGGTGGCAGCCTTCTGGCTCAAGCGGTTGCTTTAGTTGCAAATCCGAGCTAAGATATTCTGGTTTGTTGCGAACTCAGCCAGTAAGGAGAGATTTGGATGGACACGGTTGCTCAGAGATCGAGAGAACTGAAAGAGAAGGAAAACAAAGAAAAGGCCATGGGAGGTGCGGAACGGGTGGGGAAACAGCACAAATCGGGGAAATTAACTGCTCGTGAAAGACTCGACCTGTTTTTTGACCCTGGCAGCTTTCACGAGCTTGATTTGTTTGTTCGGCATCGAGCTACTTCCTTCGGCATGGACAAGGTTGAGGTTCCTGCAGAGGGAGTCATCACCGGACATGGGACCGTAGGTGGTCGCCCAGTGTGTGCCTTTTCCCAGGACTTCACCTCCATGGGGGGGACACTGGGTGAGATGCACGCTAAGAAGATATGCAAGGTGATGGATTTAGCCATGAAGTGTGGTATTCCCATAATAGGCTTCAATGATTCCGGCGGAGCCCGGATTCAGGAGGGTGTTGATGCCCTTTCAGGCTACGGGCAGATATTCTTCCGAAATTCAGCGGCTTCAGGGGTTATTCCTCAGCTCTCCGCGATTGTGGGGCCTACGGCTGGTGGGGCAGTCTATTCGCCTGCCATGACCGATTGGGTATTCATGACGAAGGGAACAAGCTACATGCACATTACAGGCCCGGCTGTCATCAAACAGGTTACAGGGGAGGAGATCACCTCTGAGGAGCTGGGCGGTGCCATGAGTCACGCCACCAAGAGCGGCGTATGCCATTTCCCGTGCGATAGTGATGGCCAGGCCATCGAACTCATTAAGAAACTCCTGAGCTATCTCCCCTCGAATAACATGGAGGACCCCCCTTCCATTGAGACTGCCGATGACCCGAACCGTGTTGACCCGGCCCTTGACGGCATAATACCAGACGAGCCCAGTCAGGTCTATGATGTGAGGGCTGTCATCCAATCAATTGTTGATAATGGTGAGATACTTGAGCCTCATCTTGATTATGCTCGAAATGCCATCGTTTGTTTTGCCAGGCTTGCTGGCAAAACAGTGGGCATTATCGCTAATCAGCCAATGCATCTCGCCGGTTGTCTTGATGTCAATGCCTCAGACAAAATAGCCAGGTTCATCAGGTTTTGCGATGCGTTCAACACCCCTCTACTCACAATTGCCGATGTCCCGGGCTATTTGCCGGGGGCTGACCAGGAATGGTCAGGCATAATAAGGCATGGTGCCAAGGTTCTCTGGTGCTATTCTGAAGCTACAGTTCCTAAGATCACCCTGATCATCCGCAAGGACTATGGAGGCTCATATCTTGCCATGTGCGGCAAAGACCTGGGCGCTGATTTTGTTTTCGCCTGGCCCACAGCGGAAATCGCAGTGATGGGTGCTGAAGGTGCGACGCCAGTCATCTTCCGCAAGGAAATAGAGGTTGCGTCGGATCCCAAGGCAAAAGAGAAGGAGAAGATGCAGGAATATCGTGATGTCCTGTACAATCCCTATATTGCTGCCTCGCGGGGATACGTTGACGAGGTCATTCTGCCCCGGGAGAGCCGCCCTAGGATAATCAGTGCCTTTGAGCTTCTCTCTACCAAACGAGAAACCAGACCCCCAAAGAAGCATGGAAACATTCCTGTGTAAGGAGGTTCAGGCAAGGGAGCAGTTGAAAAGCAAGAAAGGAACAGTAGCTGCCATCACCGCTGCGGTGGCTGCATACTTAGAAGAGGAAGAAAAGGCTCTGAGGCCGGCAATGTTTCAGCGAAGGCCGGCAGAGGCCTCAAGCGTGTGGCGTAGTTCCGGGCGCGAGGAGATAATGCGAATGCGTATGCTGTGGCAGCGGAGAATTGTTCCCAGATGATGGTATCTAGCTGTAACCTAGGCTTAAGCTGTGATCGTGAACGAGGTGAAGAAGAAGATGCTGGTCAAAGGTGAAGACTCTTCTCTGCGCTCATAGTGATTGGCCACAGGGCTCAGCATCAACGAAAGGAGGTAATCTATGAATGGAGTAGGAAAAGGCAGGATATCGGCCAAAGATTTGACCACTGACAAGGTGAAGGCTAGGCCGAAAGGCAAGAACCCTGTGAAGATATGTGACACCACCTTTCGTGATGGCCATCAATCCACATTGGCTACAAGGATGCTAACTGAGGATATGGAGCGGATGGCCCCTGAGATGAATAAATGTGGCTTCTATTCGATGGAGGTCTGGGGTGGCGCGACATTTGATGTACCCCATCGTTTTCTGGGCGAGGACCCCTGGGATAGACCTCGCAAATTGAAGAAGCTCATGCCCGACACGCCACTACAGATGCTTTTGCGGGGACAGAATTTGGTCGCCTATCGAAACCATCCTGACGATTTGGTCGATGCCTTTGTGAAACAAGCTGTTGAGGTCGGCATTGATATCTTCCGCGTTTTCGATGCTGTGAATGATGAACGTAATCACAAACGCGCGGCCAGGGCGATTAAGAAGGCCGGCAGACACTACCAGGCGGCCATATGTTACTCGCTTACGCAGCCAAGAATGGGCGGACCGGTCTACAATCTGGAATACTACATTAAGAAAGCCCTCATCTTTCAGGATATGGGCGCCGACTCCATTTGTATTAAGGACCAGGCCGGGCTTATCTCGCCCTATGATGCCTATGAACTGATCAAGGCCCTTAAGGAGAGCTTGAAGGTTCCTGTTGAACTTCACACCCACTACACCAGTGGGCAGGCTTCCATGTCTGTGCTGAAGGCCATCGAGGCCGGAGTTGACATCGTTGATACTGCTTTGTCTCCCTTTGCATTGCGTTCGTCGCAACCACCCATCGAACCTCTAGTAGTCGCGCTTTACGGAACGGATAGAGATACGGGGCTGGACATCGAACAACTGCTCAAGTGCGGGCAGATGGTTGAGAAGATTGCCCCCAAGTATAGGGATTTCCTCGATACATCGTCTATGTCGGTCATCGATACCGGAGTGCTAGTGCATCAGATTCCAGGTGGTATGACTACGACGCTGCTAGCCCAACTAAAGCAGGCCAATGCTTTGGACAGACTGGATGAGGTGAGAGCAGAAACTGCTAAGACAAGGGCGGAACTCGGTTATCCACCTTTGGTCACGCCTACGAGCCAGATTGTCGGTGTCCAGGCGGTGCAGAATGTTCTGACAGGGCGCTACAAGATGATGACACGGGAGACCAAGGATTACTGCTACGGGCTCTATGGTCGGCCGCCGGCGCCGATTGATGAGAATATCCAGAAGATGGTGCTCAAGGGTTACGAAAGGGGTGAAGAGCCGATCAAGGGGCGAGCTGCTGATATGCTGGAGCCTGAACTGGAGAAAGCCAAGGAAGAGTCCAAGGAATTTGCCAGGGATATTCGGGATGTGCTTACCTACGCTCTGTTCCCCACCACTGGGGCACGTTTCTTGAAGTACAAATACGGCATAGACAAAACTACTCCTGATGATTGGCAGCCTCCTCGCGCTCCGAAAACTCTGGAACAGGTGAAGAAAGAGGATGAGCTTATCGCTAAGGCTAAAGCCGGCAAGCTGGTGGAGAAATCTGAGAAAGTAGTCCCTGAAAAGGGGCCTGGTGCGAGGACATTCAGTGTTTTCATTGAAGGTGAGTACTATGAAGTGGACGTGGAAGCTGTGGGGGAGTCGCCAACCATTGCCTCTTCTCCACGATCAAGTGTCGTTGCTCCCCCACCTACCCCGTCTGCCAATATACAAGCACCTGAGAAGGCCCCGGAAAAGAAGTCGCCACTGACTCCGGTTGCTGAAGGAACGAAGGTACTTGCGCCTATGCCAGGTATGATCATCCGCTACTTGGCTAAAGTCGGCGATGAGATAAAGGCTGGCGATCCACTGCTTATACTGGAGGCAATGAAGATGCAAAACAATGTTCCTGCCCCCGTCAACGGAGTGGTTAAGGCAATCAACTTTGGGCCCGGGGCTTCGGTGCGCACGAATGACGTCTTAGCTGTTATTGCTTGAACCTCTCGTAGTGCTTAGAGGGGCAAGATAAAGGAATCAACAGGGAGGTAAGTGTAGTGCGAAGCAAAGTCTCCATAATCGGTGCCGGAAATGTCGGGGCAACTTGTGCCTTCAGGATTGCGGAAAAGGGCTATGCGGACATTGTGTTGCTAGACATAATCGAAGGGCTTCCTCAGGGCAAAGGGCTCGACATGCTGGAAGCCACCCCCATAATCGATTCGGACGTCAAGATCACCGGAACTAATGAATACAAAGAAACCGTCAATTCAGATATAGTGGTCATCACATCGGGTGTACCACGTAAACCGGGAATGAGCCGGGACGATCTGGTGCTCACCAACATGAAAATCGTTCGGGAAGTAACCGAGAGAGTTGTCCGGTATTCACCTAACTGCATAATCATCGTGGTGGCTAATCCTTTGGACGCAATGACCCAGTTGGCTCTCCATATAAGCAAGTTCCCCCGGAATAGGGTACTTGGGCAATCAGGCATCCTCGACAGCGCCAGGTTTCGAACCTTCATCGCGCAAGAGCTTGGTGTCTCAGTGAAGAACGTATCCACCTGCGTTTTGGGTGGACATGGTGATGCCATGGTGCCAGTCACCAGACTTTGTACAGTCGGAGGTATTCCCATTAGTGCACTCCTGTCTGAAGGTAAGATCGATGGTCTGGTGGAGCGCACAGTTAAGGGCGGAGGTGAAATAGTGAGCTTGCTCAAAACCGGCAGCGCTTTCTATGCTCCGGCGGCTGCCACAGCTCAAATGGTGGATGCCATAATCCTCGACAAGAAGGAGATATTGCCGTGCGCTGCCTATCTAGAGGGGGAGTACGGCATCAAAGGGGTTGTTGTAGGGGTTCCTGTGAAATTGGGCAGAAACGGCATTGAGCAGATAATAGAGATCAAATTGACTCCTGAGGAAGATGCGGCATTGAAGAAATCAGCAAATGCAGTGCTGGAACTAATCAAGATAATGGGATTATGATGAGCGTCATATGATACTGGCTCAGGAACTGGTGGTTTTGCTATGCGCAGAGTCGAGGAGGCCGTTTCTTGTTTGAAGGAAGGCTTCAGTTGTTCTCAGGCGGTGCTCTCTGCCTACGGCACTGAATCCGGTCTGGATCGCGAGATAGCCTTAAAGGTCTCTGGAGCCTTCGGAGGCGGAATGGGGCGGATGGGTGGAACTTGTGGAGCAGTAACCGGTGCGTTCATGGTGATAGGGCTCAAATATGGGAAAACGAAAGCCGAAGATAATCAAACAAGAGAGAAGGCTTATACCCTGGTCAGGGAATTCGTTGCGGAGTTCGAGCCTCGCAATGGATCCATCATATGCAGGGAGTTAATTGGTGGTGACATAGGTACTCCTGAAGGAATGAAGACTGCAAGGAACGTTTGTCCAAAGCTTGTTACAGATGCGGCAGAGATTATCGAGCGACTATTGGAGTAACGGGCGTCCTATAACGCGGTGTATATGGCTCCCTTCGTTGACCGCAATTCCGGCTTGAGCGAACCTTTGTATATACCGACGATGTTAGGTGCGATGAGAGAAATTCAGGCTGGTGACGTAACAAACACCGTAGCTCGTCTCTTTGAGCATTCGTGTCATTATCTGCCCCCGGACGTGATAATTGCCCTGAAGCAAGCGAGGGAAAAGGAAAAATCCCCTGTTTGCCGTGATGTCATGGATAGAATGCTGGAGAATGTGGAGACTGCCGGCAAGGAACAGATTCCTCTGTGCCAGGACACTGGTGCCGCTGTAGTCATGCTCGAACTAGGCCAGGAAGTACACATAACCGGTGGAGACCTTTACGCAGCAGTCAACGACGGAGTGCGTCGAGGGTATGACAAAGGTTATTTGCGCAAATCCATAGCTAGTGAGCCTTGTTTCGCCAGGGTAAACACAAGAGACAACACGCCGGCCATGATTCATACCGACATAGTTCCCGGAGACACGCTCAGAATCGGCGTCTTGCCCAAAGGAGGTGGCTCAGAGAATTGTTCTCGCCTGACCGTTCTTCCCCCAGCTAAGGGACGGCAGGGAGTGATAGATTTCGTCGTCAACCTTGTTGACGAGGCCGGCAGCAATCCGTGCCCGCCGGTTATCATCGGTGTCGGCATCGGTGGTACAACGGACAAAACCATGTTTATAGCTAAGAAGGCGCTATTACGCAGGGTCGGTGAACCGAACCGTGATCCCGAGGTTGTTGATTTAGAGAAGGAAATTCTGGAGCGAGTTAACAATCTGGGCATCGGTGCCATGGGCTACGGTGGCACAGTCACCGCCCTCGCGGTTCACGTCGAAGCCTTACCCTGCCATATTGCCAGCATGCCTGTAGCAGTCAACATGCAGTGTTGGTGTGCTCGACGTGAGGAAGCAATCCTGTAAAGAAAGTAGATAGAGTGATAAGGGAATGTCTGTGAGTATTTCGCCCGGAAGAGTACGCAGTGAGTTTGTGAAGAAAATCAAGGAGCTCAGCGGAGAGACCCTTCAGCTATGTTACCAATGCGGGATGTGTTCGGGAAATTGCCCCATGGTTTCGAATATGGACCTTTCGCCTCGCCAGATTATTGAACTGGCGCGGCTGGGCCTGGAAGAGGAAATTGCCAATTCAAAAACCGTTTGGATTTGCGCCTCTTGTCTTGCCTGTACTGTCATTTGCCCCAGGGGATTCGACCTCTCTAGGCTGATGGAGGCAATA
The DNA here is from genome assembly GCA_030610855.1 of Dehalococcoidia bacterium. Classification (GTDB taxonomy): domain Bacteria; phylum Chloroflexota; class Dehalococcoidia; order GIF9; family AB-539-J10; genus RBG-13-51-36. The sequence goes on along the minus strand of JAUWQY010000002.1, from coordinate 22,845 downwards.
AGACTTCTCACCCTGAGGAAAAGAGTTGACTACGTAAGGCCCGAAGAGATTCCAGTGAAGGAACGCGGCGAGCTTCCTCAGATAGCTATGGTCAGCGGCTTGAGGAAGTTCTCCGGCTAGAGAAACAGAAGGATGCGCCTAGCTTACTATCCTGGATGTACCTTAAAAACGAAGGCCAGGAATCTGGAGGAGCCTGCCATTGCCTCACTGGAAGCACTGGGATTTGAGTTGGAGGAGATTCCCAGGTGGAATTGCTGCGGCGCGGTTCATTCGTTAGCTGATGATGATCTAATCCACCAGGTGGCTCCTGTACGCAATCTTATTCGCGTGAAAGAACAGGGAAAGGACGCAGTGGTTACCCTGTGTTCTTTCTGCTTCAATACGTTGAAGAGGGCTAACCTTTTGATGAAGGACGACGCGGAAAAAAGAGACACTCTTAATAGCTTTATGGATGAGGAGATAGACTACAGCGGGGAGGTGAGAGTGCTTCATCTTCTCGAAGTGTTGAGAGATGAAATAGGATGGGAAGCTCTGGCGCAAGAGGTGAAGTTCCCTCTTCGGAACCTGAAGTTAGCCCCCTATTATGGATGTACCCTGCTTCGCCCCAGAGAAGTAGCCATAGACAGTGTGGAGAACCCCACCATCTTACGCGAGTTCCTAAAAGCTCTGGGAGCTACTCCTGTGGAGTTCCCCGAGTCTACCAGGTGTTGTGGGTCTTATCAGATAGTAAGCAGTCCGGATAGCATTTCCGGATATGCCTGGGATATCTTGAGCTCGGCATTGAGTCACGGGGCAGAGGCTCTGGTTCTTACCTGTCCACTGTGTGATTATGATTTGGGCCAGGGGCAGAAGGAATTGGTGAAAAGACATAACGGATTTAAGGGAATGCCGTTGTTCTATTTCACTCAACTTCTGGCTCTTGCTTTAGGGCTCGATCCCCAGGTGTGTCATTTTGAGCTGAATCATGGTAGCCCGGAATCACTTCTGCGGGAGAATGGCCTGCTTCCTTGAGGAGGGAGCTTTCAGTCGATTGGAGGTCAAGAATGAGCGCCAAGAAGAAGGACAAGAGTTCAGCAGAAACAATGGTTAAGAAAGAAAGAGAAGTATCCAAAGCTAAGCTGATTCCTGTGCATATCATGGGCAAGCGCTACGACGTTCCCGAAGGGCTCACTCTCATGAAGGCCATGGAATATGCCGGCTATAAATTCATTCGGGGCTGTGGATGCCGAGGGGGCACCTGTGGTGCCTGCGGTACCGTCTATCGCAAGCCTGGCGACTATAGATTGCAGGTAGCACTTGCCTGCCAGAAGACAATTGAACCTGACATGCATATCACCCAGATACCCTTTTTCCCCGCCAATCGGGCGCATTATGAATTCGCTGATCTAACCTCTGCTCCGGAAGAGGTATTCAAGCTGTATCCTGAGCTATTTCGTTGTGTCGCCTGCAACGCGTGCACGAAGGCTTGCCCCCAGGGGATAGAGGTGATGGACGCTGTATCGGCTTTAAAGCAGGGGAATATCACTGTGGCCGCACAGATTGGCTTTGAGTGTATCCAGTGCGGGTTATGCACCAGCCGCTGCTTCGGGGAGTTGGTTCAATATCATATGTTCCAGCTCGCACGAAGGATTTACGGGGCGCGCATTACTCCCAGGGCGGAACACTTAATCGAGATGACAAAGGCGATCGATGAGGGAAGGTTTGACAACACTCTGGAGAAGTTGAGGCATATGAGCGAGGAAGAACTGAAGGAACTATATCGGAAGCGGGAGGAAGAGCCGGTAACAGCCGGGGAGGATTGGAGGCCGAAGGATAAGACATATCTGTAGTCAGGAGGCTAGATGAGTTACTTGGGATATCCAGACTTCTTCGAGCCCTATATCAAGAGGGTAGAACAGACTAGACCTGCTCGTGTGGAGATGAGAAGGAAAGGGAAGGAGTTCCCCCTTATGTCTCTGGAAGAAAGGCAGGAGATACTGAAGTATCACCCTGACTATAAGGAAGAGGGCAAGAGGGAGATCAAGGTTGGCCCGTGCAAGGGCTATCGAATAGCCCACGAATTCGTCGACCTGCTGGAAGCTAAGAGTAGAGTCGATCCCGACAAAGTGGACCTCACGAGGGTGGACTATGAAACTGATGTCCTGGTTATCGGTGGTGGTGGGGCTGCCACTATAGCGGCCCTTATCGCCGAGGAGAATGATGCCCAGGTTCTTATAGCCACAAAGCTTCGACATGGCGATGCTAATACTATGATGGCTGAAGGGGGGATTCAGGCTGCGACAAAGGGCGAGAAGGATTCTCCTTACTATCACTACCTGGATGTGATGGGAGGAGGACATTTCAAGAATGACCCGGACATTGTGGCTGCTTTCGTTAAGAAAGCACCCGACGCCCTCCGGTGGCTGGAAGACCTTGGAGTTATGTTCTCCAGGTCTCCCGATGGAAGGCTGGAAGCCATGCATGGCGGGGGAACTTGCAGGAAAAGGATGCACTACTGCGCCGACCTCAGCGGAATGGAAATCATGCGCACTGTTCGTGATGAAGCTCGCAACAGGCAGAATATCAAGGTTCTGGAATTCTCACCGGCGGTGGAACTTATCCTCAACGAACACGGACGCTGCGCCGGAGCCTTGCTCTACAATCTGGAAACTGAGGAGTATTCTATAGCCAGAGCCAGGGCCGTGGTCCTGGCTACCGGCGGTGCCGGCAGACTCCACGTCCAGGGTTTCATGACCACCAATCATTATGGTGCCACCGCAGATGGCGTGGTCATGGGTTATAGGGCGGGTATCCCTCTGGCTTTCATGCACACCGTTCAGTATCACCCCACAGGCGTTGTTTCCCCGGAGCAGATAGAGGGCTGGCTTGTTACCGAGAGGTTCAGGGCAGAGGGGGCGGATGTTGTGAATATCCACGGGGAGAAATTCGTCAACGAACGCGAACCCAGAGACGTTGAATCAGCCAGGTTCATCAAGGAATGCCTGGACGGCAATGGTGTTCCCACTCCTACCGGGAAAGTGGGAGTATGGCTTGACTCTCCTGTGATTGACATACTGGTTGGAAAAGGAAGGGTGAGAACAGCCTTTGTGGGGAAATGGAAGGTGTATGACCGCCTGGGGATTGATATCTCGAGGGCACCCATGCTGGTCTACCCCACGCTCCATTATCAGAACGGAGGACTTGGGAATAATGTCGAATGCGAAACGGCCGTGCCCGGGCTTTATGTTGCCGGAGAGGTGACTGGGGGGCTTCACGGAGAAAACAGGCTGATGGGCAATTCCCTTATGGACCTTGTCGTCTTTGGCAGGATTGCGGGAAGGAACGCTGCTGTATTCGCGCGGGAAAAGGCAAAGGAGGGACAGCTAACTCTGGATCACGTAAGGAGATATCACAAAGAGCTTGAAGAGGCAGGGATTGTGACCGATGGAGTAGCCCCGATGCTCCTTCCAGATTACACCAGTCCCGAGGTAAGGAAGAGACAGCTTACCGTAAGCTATTTGGGGACTCTGAGGTAGAAACGAGGCTGGAAATAAAGAAGCAAAGGATAAGCACAAGATGAGAGCTATGTCTAAGAGAATTGCGCTCCCTTTAACTGACGAAATCCTGAAAGACCTTAAGGCCGGGGACAACCTTCTGCTTACCGGGATCATCTATGTTGCCCGCGATGCTGCCCATAAGAGAATGGTCGACGCTCTCGAGCAGGGAAAGCCGCTCCCTTTTGATATCAAGGGGGCAACAATATACTACATGGGGCCTACCCCGGCCAGGCCGGGCCGGGTGATCGGTTCTGCCGGTCCTACTACCAGCGGCAGGATGGACGCTTATGCTCCCCGCTTAATCGCGGAAGGACTGAAGGGGATGATCGGCAAGGGCTCACGCTCAAAGGCGGTGAAAGATGCCATGGTGAAGCACAGGGCCGTCTACCTGGGGGCGATAGGGGGTGCCGGGGCCATCATCTCCGAGAGCATCAAGAAGGCAGAATTGCTAGCCTACGAAGAACTCGGTGCTGAAGCTATTCGCCGTCTGGAGGTGGAAGACTTCCCCGTTACGGTAATAAACGACATCTACGGCGGCGACCTCTACGAAGAAGGCAAAGCCAAATACCGGGCAACGCCTCCTGATTGTAGCTGACCCCAAGGTTCCCTCGGAATTCAGGTTGTCTAGCAGTCTTCCTATCGCTATTGCGGGAGTTGAGCGATTCAGTGTGACGCCTCGTAGTTTTCCGGCTGTCCCTAGCGGACTTTATCTTTGGAGGGGTCAGATTTCGCTCTGGCGTTTCCGGGATTCCATGAAATGCACCCGGAGGAACGGAGGAATTCGCGGAGTATTGAATAGCGAAGCGAGTTCTCAGGTGGGGCACTTACCAGGGAAGCTGTCGATAGGTTTGCTGGAGGAGCAGAGCATCATCTTCCGGGTAGGGAGCGCTTTCGCTAATGACTACTCCCTTTGCCTTGCGTTCTTTCAGGGCTTTGAGTAGCTCCACATATCGGAGGTCTGAGTCGGCGAGCATCAAATGCTTGATCTCTCCCTTCTTGCCGTAAGCGATCCCGGAAAGATGGATATGCATATTGTCCAGGGCTTGCCTGCCCAGTTTCCTTTCAATCTGTTCCAGGATATCGAGGAATTCTTGATAGGAATTGGCTTTCCCGGTCCGGGCATGCCAATGAGCAAAATCGAAGCAAGGAGCGACTCCTTCTATCTCGCTACTAAGCTGAAGTATTTCCTGTAAAGTGCCAAACTGAGAGGATTTCCCGGCAACTTCGGGGCGAATCATCACCATGTTGCCCTCGTCTCTGAGCATGTTCAGCACCTCCTGCAGATGGCTCTTGACCACGGCGTAGGTCGCAGTGGAAGTATTCTTGAGATAAAAGGCGGCATGGAAGGTAATGCTTTTGGCGCCCAAAAGAGCAGCGATGCGAGCAGTGTGCAATATCCTTTGTTTGCTCATGTGCACCTTCTGTCTCTCCACGGCATTCAAATTGATGAAGTAGGGTCCGTGAGCAGTAAGCACTATCTGCCTTTCGGCGGCCAGTCGTCCAGCGGATACAGCGACCTCCGGGCTCATCCTCACCCCTCGCACAAATTCCACCTCCATGCAGCCGAGGCCAAGCTCTGCAATGCGTTGGATGCCGGCCTCCGTAGAAGGGAGTTCGGCACTGATAGGAACACCCCCGGTTCCGAAAAGGAGCCCGCCCGTTTCATCTAAACCCATCGCGTCCTTCTTGGCTCATCGTGACCTGGTGGCTGTATGCGGAAGATAATCGCCTATTGCATTGCCTCCCTTATCAATTCCCTGTAGGCAGCGAGCAACTTCGTGGTTAGCTGACCGGGTTTAGCCGTGCCGATAGGCTTACCGTCAAACCGGGTCAGGGGCATGAGCTCAAGTATAGAATTGGTGATAAAGGCTTCCTCAGCTTCAATCAGTTCCTTTAGCCCCACCTGTCTTTCCAGGGTCTTGATATTTGAGGCCTGAGCTATCTCGAGGACCGCTTCTCTCGTGATGCCGGGCAGGACACCGCTCTCTGAAGAGGGAGTGACGAGTTCTCCATTGTTCACTAGGAAGATGTTGGTCGTGCTGCCTTCGGCGAGGTAGCCCTTTTCGTTGAGCAAGATGGCTTCATCGCATCCAGCAGCTCTGGCTTCCATTCGGGCGAGGATATTCTCCATGTAGCAAGTGGCTTTTAGCCGGGATAAAGGCGATTGGCTATTACGGCGGAGGGAAGATAGCGCCGCCTTGAAACCCGATTCGTATTTGTCCGCGGACAAAGGAACAAGGTTCTGGGCGGTGATTAGGACAGTAGGGACGGGGCAGGTGTCGGGATCAGGCGTCATATCGCCTTCTCCTGCCGTAATCGTGAGCCTGAGTCGAGCGTCCTTGAGTTTATTGGCCTCCAGAGTTTCCAGGCAGGCAGATTCCAGAGATTGCCTCCCAGCTGCCAAGTTCAGGGTCGCAATGAGTTTGTCCGCCAGGCCGAGGATCTGAGCAGAACAGCGAAGGCGAGCAAGGTGACGGTCGAGGCGAAAGATATGCCCATCATAGGCTCGCATGGTTTCGAATAGCCCGTATCCGTAGAGGAAGCCATGGTCAAAAAGAGATAGCCTGGCTTCGGAGCGAGGGACGAGCCGGCGGTTCAGATAGACGATTTCACTCATGATTCCAGTTCCAGTTGTCATTGCGAGGCGCATCAGGGCCGAAGCAATCCCCACGAGTGCCCTGCCACCGAGATCGCTTCACTTCGTTCGCAATGACAGGTGGCATTGGTAGCAGTGGTTGGGGGGCTCGCAATGACATCGCCTCACATGGGACAAGCACTCCTTTCCCCCCAGACCGGCCGGGTAAAACGGAGGAAGTTAGCCAGGATATCCTGCCCTTCTTGCGTGAGGATGGATTCGGGATGAAACTGGACCCCCTCCAGGACGTAATCCCGGTGTCTCACTCCCATTATCGTTCCTTCAGGAGTTCTGGCAGTGAGTTTGAGACAGGATGGCAGACCCTCGGCTTCGATAATGAGGGAATGATAGCGCATTGCCGGAAAGGGATTGGGCAAGCCCTCATAGATAGTCTTGCCGTCGTGCTCGATGAGCGAGGTCTTGCCGTGGACCGGCGAGCTTCTGCCGATTCTGCCCCCGTAGACGTGGCCGATGCATTGATGTCCTAAACATACTCCCAGGATGGGGATCTTCCCGCCAAAGCGGCTTACTACCTCATTGGAGATGCCTGCCTCCAGGGGGGTGCATGGTCCGGGAGAGATGACGATATGAGTAGGGGCCAGTTCGTCGATTTGAGCCGAGGTTATCTGGTTGTTGCGATAGACCGCTGGTTGCCAGCCCAACTCCCCCACGTACTGAGCCAGGTTGTAGACAAAGGAATCATAGTTGTCTATTATCAGTATCATCTTATGAGCTTGTTGCGACGGTGGAGTGATCCTGCCCCCAATTGCGGGCACGTTCTCAGCACCGGATCATGTCTCCGCCCGGGCGTTATCTGCAACTCTCTCCGGCGTATATCCTGTCCGTTGTGTCTCCCCTCAAGCACCTTTCTGGTGTGGACGTTATCTGCTATATTATAGCTGAAAGGAGCCGGCCTGGCTAAGGCGTCAAAGCCTGTTGATTGGTTCGTGCGTTGTCCAGGTTGGAGAGATGCAGAACGACTTCATGTTGAAGACCGATCTCTCTGAGACCTTTTGGATGCGGAGGTAATGAGTTTGAGCCCTTTGCTGGAGATGATATTGAGGTTCTTGCTGGCTACTGCCCTGGGGGCAGGCATCGGTTACCAGCGGGAAAGGGCGGGCAAGAGAGCAGGAGTGCGTACGCATATCCTGGTTAGCTCGGGAGCAGCCCTCTTCACCCTGGCATCCATATACGGGTTTGGCGGGGGCACGGCTGACATCTCTCGAGTTGCGGCCGGAGTGGTAGTTGGGGTCGGTTTCATTGGCGGCGGAGTGATCTTCCGCGGTGCACGGGGAGACGAGATAGCGGGGCTAACAACGGCCGCCACCATCTGGATGACTGCGGCCATAGGTCTAACTGCGGGGGCGGGAATGTACTTGCTCTCCGTTGTAGCCACTGCGGTCATCGTGGTTGTCTTGTTGCTTCCCAAGATTCGTGGCTGAGAAAGGCGTTATGATAGCTTGTATGTCATTGTGAGCAAAGCGCAGCATTCTCAATGATAAAGACGGTTCACAGGTTCCAGCGGGCTTCCTTAGAAGGGGGCATTTAGCATGCTCAGGATTTTGCACACTGCCGATATTCACCTCGGAGCGAGATTCTCAGGTCTGGGGAACAAGGGTATTTCTCAACGACAGCAACTGAAAGCTACGTTCAGGAATGTCATAGCCGCCGCTGTAGACGAAAGGGTTAGCATCGTTCTGGTTGCCGGCGACCTATTCGACGCCAATCAACAACCGCAACCAAACGTAGATTTGGTAGTCGAGCAGTTCAATCTGCTCAAGGAGAATAATATCCCGGTCTGCCTTATCCCCGGCACTCATGATCCTCTTGATTCCTCGTCGATTTACAGAAAAGCTGACTTGGAAGGAAGATGCGCTAATGTGAAGGTCTTTGTTGAGGAGCACATATCTTACAAGGAGTACCCCGACCTCGATTTAACGGTATATGGGAAGCCGAACCTAAGTAATAGATCATATGTGAGTCCGCTGAAGGGGCTCAAGCCCCTGACCTCGAGCAAGTTTCATGTCGCTATGGCTCATGGGTCGTTTTACATACCGGAGAAGACGGCGGAGGATGACCATGTTTTCAGGCTGGAGGAAATCCGATCCAGCGGAATGAACTATCTCGCACTGGGGCATTGGCACGAGGTCTATGCCTGCTCAGAAAACCCTCCCGCCTGGTATTCTGGCCCGCCGGAGTGGATACCCAACCAGAGGAAAAGAGGCGCTGTGCTTTTGGTCAGCCTCCTGGACTCAGGCGGGGTCAAGGTTGAACCCAGAGAACTTGGACTTCGCGATTATGATGAGCTAGAGATAGATGTGAGTGGAATCCAGGATCGGGCGGCGCTAGAAGTGAGAATCTCCGAGGGGGCAAGTCAGAATCTGGTAAGAAAGGTCACTCTCAGGGGGCTTGGCGATGCCGGGCTTATTGTGAATTCTGAGGAATTGGAAACTGAACTAAGTGAGGCATTCTTCCATCTCAGTGTTACGGACAGATCCCATCCGAAGCTGGCAGAAGTGACGGAGGATGGAGAACGGCTGGTCAGGAACAGGTTCATCAAGCTGATGAATGAGCGAATAGAGAACTCGGAAGGCGAAGAGAAGGATATTGCTGAAAATGCCCTTCAGTATGGCATAGCTCTTCTGGACGGGAAGGAAGTCCTGTAATGTGGCTAACAAAGATCGAGCTCAAGAACTTCAGGCGATTTCGTGATTTCCAGGCACGATTCAGCCCTGGGATAAATGTTGTCAAGGGTCCCCTCAATGAAATGGGGAAGTCAACATTGCTTGAGGGTATCGTCGTTGCCCTGTTTCATAATCCTAGAAGCACTGCGAAGGAAGTGAAGGATTACGTTGCCTGGGGCTCAGCCAAGCAGTATCGAACTAGCATCGAGTTCGAAGATGAAGGGAAGAGATATCTGCTGGAAAAGGACTTCGACAAAGGGACCGTCAGACTCATTGGTGATGCTCGAGAAGAGTTAGATACTTTCAAGCAGATTGCAGAAAAAATGGCTGAGCGACTTGGAACCAAGTCTGACAGGCTTTTCTTAAGTTCTTGCTGTATTCGTCAGTCCCAGGTAACTGAGGTCTCATCAGGCAAGAAGGAAATCAGCGAGAGCCTGGAGGAAGTTGTTACCGGGGGTAGAGAGAGCACCCTGGCCTCGCAAGTGCTACAGAAATTGGATGTCAAAATCGCTGATTCGAAGAAGGGACTCGACAAACTGGCAAGAAACCCGGGAATCCTGGCTGGTCTCAAGAACAGACTACAGGATGCTTCACGGAAATACGATGAAGTTAAGGATGAGGTCTCCAGAGTTGAGGCGCAGAAAATTGAACTGGTGACAGTGAACAAGCAGCTTGCTCAGGTTAAGGAAGAATATGAGAAGTGCCGGGCTTTGCTGGGGAAGAACGAACAACGCAAAGTGATAGAGGCAGCTATTGAAAGGTTGATCAAGGATTATCGTAGCGTCGAAGAGTTACTTGGCAGTATTAAGAAACATGAAGAAGACTTCGGGAAAGCCGATGAAGCGCTCGGGCTTAGCGAAGGCTTTAGAGATAAGCAACAGGTCTCGGAATTCAGGGGAAGGATGGATGACATCCGGAGGAAGCGTAGGGACATCGAGAAGGATTTGGCTGAGCGAAAGGAAGAGCTAGCTGCAGCGAAAGAGAAGTCGGACCGAAGAAGACTCGTTGGATTTCTCGGTTCAGGGAAGGGCATAACTGCTGCGACAGCAATATTGACAGGCGGGATAATCGGAACTCTGATTGGTCCCCTCTACCTGTTGAGCTTAATCGTCGTGGGCGCAGCTTCTCTGGCCATAGCTGTATGGGCCAGGATTGCCCTTATTCGAGATAAGGCCGGCATTTGGGGCGTTGAAGAGCGTGTCCAGAGGATGAAAGAGTCTCTCAATGAACTTGATAGGCAAGAACAAGAACTGCTGACCAAAGCCAGATGCAGCACGGTTGCTCAGTTTGATGACAGGGAGAAACATTTCTATCATTGGCTTGAGAAGAAAGAGGGTGCGAAATACCGCCTGGAGGGGATACTGAGTCGTAAAACGGTTCAGGATATTGAAGGGCAGAAGTCTGAAATAACGAGGAAACTGGCGGTTGAGGAGAAGAAACTCACCGATGATTTGACGGACACGCGCCTCGCTCCGCAGGAATACATCGAATTGGATAGGAAGGTTCGGAAACTGGAGGCGATGCGAAATGAGCTTGAAGACCGCAAGAGGGATGGCATGGCAATGATCAAGGCAGCGAAGCATGATGCCGAGGAGCAAGTCAGGCTGGAAGAAGAACTGGAAAACCTCAAGGAAGCTTTGAGACATGAAGAGAGGAAGGTGAGAGTTTACGAACTAGCCAGGGAATTCATGTCGATGGCGAGGGTCGAGGTTCTCTCGTCAGCTGATGAGGCTTTGGAGGGGGAGATCCAGAGATACTTCGCTGTCTTTACCAACGGCAAATACCAGCGGGTAAAGGTTAACAAGGAAGCCCTGGAGTTCTCGGTGTATTCGGATGAGAAAAGAGATTGGGCTAAGCCCGAGGAGTTGAGCGGAGGGGTAGTGGATGAGTTCTATCTGGCATTTCGACTTGCCCTGGCAAGGTTGATATTTGGCGATAAGAGGCCGCCTTTGATACTGGATGACCCATTTGTTAATTTCGACTCGGTTCGCCTCGCTAACACGTTGAGCTTTCTGAAAATGCTGGCCACGGATTACCAGATCATCATATTCACGTTGAGCGATTCATATGATGAGGTAGCCGATAATATCGTCCTGCTAAGCAAAGACGAAGAACCCCTGTGATGAACTCAGCCGTGGCAATTCTCGCGGCTGCCAGAACACCTCCGCAAGAGTGACATAGCCGCCTCTTTCACAGAATTCCGGTTCTCAAGGCTTTGAGACCGTCCGGGATTCGGTGCAGAGATCCTCCTCTTCTAGCATCGCGCCTTCAACCAGTCCAGAACGACAGTCATTGCCGCCTCTTCCAGGCGCATTTTGTGCCTGGCACCGGGAATCACGCGTAGCTCCTTGGGTTCGTTAGCTTTCTGGTAGAGGCGGTGCGCGTGCTCCGGCGGTATCAACTCGTCGGCGTCTCCATGAACCAGAAGCAGATGGCGGGGAGAGATTCTATCTATCCAGTTGATCGGAGTAATGGTCTCAAATCCTCTCTCCCATTCTTCTATTGAGGGCGGGAAATGCTTGTTGCGAATTGCTCCGATTTCGCGAAAGCGTTGCACGGTGCCCATAGGCGTTTCTCTCTGAAAGAGAGAGCGAAAATCGGCGGGACAGGCACAGGTCGCCACTGAGGATACTCTGGGGTCATGAGCTGCGACATAGATGGAAACCGCTGCCCCTCCGCTAAACCCGAGCAGGCAGAGACTGGTCTTATCTACCTCCTTCAGGTCATACAGGAAGTCAAGAGCCGCCCGCAGATCCCGGCTCCAGCCCACGATGTCCAGGTCACCCTCGCTCGTCCCCGTCCCCCGAAAGTTAAAGATCAAGGTGATGAAGCCGGCACGGCAGAAGCGCTCCGCCAGTAGTGTATAGCCCCTGTCGCTGGCGTCGGGAGGGGTAGCCGGAATGCCGTGGCAGATGCAGAGGGCAGGGAGAAGCCTGTCCCCTGATGGAAGATGAAGCTCGCCAATAAGCTCGAGTCCATCGGCCTGCAAGCGAATCTCTTTTGCTTCCATAGTGCTGAGGGTCAGGAATAGTAGGGTCGTCTTCCTTTCTTGAAAATGAGCCCCGCTATCAGCCCCAAGAACAAACCTCCGAGGTGAGCTTGCCAGGCTATCGTGGGGATGAGAAAAGAGATGAAGAAGAAGATCATGACTGCTGCCCAGAGTGGCACGGGGATAGGGATGAAGAATATGAAAACGGGTGCTCTGGGGACCATTATGGCTAGGGCTCCAGCGAGGGCAAAAATGCCTCCCGAGGCTCCCACTCCTATCCAAGATGGGTTAGCCAGACGAACGAAGAGGATGTTACCCGCGAGGCCCCCGAGGAAGAACACTGCCAGGAAGCTTCTCTCCCCTACTACCCGGAGCAAGAAGCTTCCCAGAAAATAGAGGCTTATCATATTGAATAATATGTGGGACAAACCTGCGTGGACGAACATGTTGCTTATGATGGTCCACGGTTGTTCTGAGAGGAGTGCGGGTGTCAGGCCCAGAAAATAGATTGTCTCGGGCCTTAGCAAAGTGACGAAGAAGAGCGAGACATTCAGACCCATCAAGAACCACAGGGCGTTCAGGTTAACGGGGCCGTAGGTTCGCATTGACCAATTATAGATGAAATCTGGCTTCAGGTTCAACAGGCCGCCCTCAAGCACTTGGCAGGGTGGGCAGAGCCCGTGATACTGACAAACCTTCTGGGACGGCTTGCTATGAAACCTGGGGCTGATTCACTGTTAGCAGACACCTCGAACAAGGTGACAGGCAACTCCTGGCGAAGGCGCCCTGAATAGGCCTCTCGCCTGTCAACCCGCTGTTACGGGCTCGTGCGAAATGGAGATGCTGCCTTGAGTCCCCGGTTTGGCGGCTTTTCACCGATTGACACCGAATCGTGGCCAAGCCGAGAAGAAACCGAAAGAAGATGGTGACAGGTTGCGGCATCTGTCAGGTCTTAACAGGATTTTAACATTTGGATGTCATCATTATAGTCAGGGTTGTGCGAGCCTGTGGGAGAGAATGCCTGACAAGGTGCGGGTGACATAACATGCACCGAGATTTCGAAGAAACCGGGCTGTGGTGTGAGACGAGGTGTGACATTAACTGATGGCATACCGGAAGACCCAAAGGAAGGAAGATTCAAGTTTGAAAAGGAAGTGGTTACTCGCGATAGTTGCGGCCACGGTGGCACTCGCATTACTCCTTCCATCTGTAGCCTGTCAGCCGACAGTGAGAGTTAGCAGCTATACTTTCGGCTCAACGAACGCAGCCGCCACGCATTACATCGCTGCTGTCGTTATGGCTAACATCATCAACACGGAGAACCCTGACATAAAGATCACAGTAGCGGAAAGCGGAGCCACTCATGACAACTTGATAAAGGCGCAAGCGGGGACATTTGACGGAGGGTTTGCGGTCAACTGGGATGGCATGGCTATGGCATACAACGGTACGACCATAGACGAGTATATCGCCTATGGCAATTGGACGGAGTTGCGGATCATGTCTGGCTATGTTCACAACTACGTGTTGGTGGTGATTGTAGATGAGGGGCCGGGCGCCGAAGTACATACGCTGCACGATCTCCACGGCAAGAAATTCTCAGCAGGAATAAATGGCACAGCGACAGAGTTCAATTTCCGCCGCCAGCTAGAGGCTCTGGGTATTGAGCCCGACTGGGTAAGCGCCAGTTACGCTGATGCCATAGCTATGGCCAAGGAGCTGGAGATAGTCGGCTTTGCCAAGGCTGTAACCAGTATTGAGCTTGACTCGTCTATGCGCGACCTGCAGAGCGTGAGAGACATAAAGATACTGGGCTGGTCTGAGGACCATTTAGAGCCAGCCTTAGTGGCTACGCCGGGAACGTCGGCAACCTGGATCCCGGATGATGCAATCCCGGATCTGCCTATGCCTGGCTTCTACACGCTGGGACACACAACCGGTGTTTTCGTTACCACGAATATCGCTCAGGATGTAGTCTACAGAATGGTGAAATCCTATGTCGATAACTGGGGTGAGTTCATTAACGCCTGGCCAGGCGGTGCCAACTGGATACCTCTGGAGACCGATTTGGCATTGCTGAATGAAATAACCAAGATGGTCGGAATGCCGCCATTGCATGCCGGCGTGGTCCAGTTGATGATAGAGAGAGGCTACGAAGTCTCGCCTGAGCTGATTGGACCTGAATACAACGCCAACGCCGCGAATAGCTAGGCAGGCGATTAGCCTCACATGGCTGGTATGGCTAGTTAATCACCGGTATCGAATAGCCAGGCTCTGAACTCGTTGTCAACCGCCCTTCGGATTCTCGTCTAGCATCCGGCCAGGTGCTGTATTCTCTTTATCTGCTCGATATGCCTGTCGAACCCCTCGGGTTTTCTTGTCGTTTGTGCTTCTCCCAGCGGATCATCTATCTCTTTATTACCCAGAAGCACATCGAAGCTGGCTTTTACGGAAGCAGCAACCACTCGAAGGTTGTAGCCGCCTTCTAGAGTGAAAACAAGACGCCCCTGGCACAGGTCGTCAGCAAGTTTCTTCAATATCATTGTCATCTGAGCGAAACCACGAATGCTTACCCGCATCATAGCCAGGTGGTCGGCCCAATGAGGGTCGAATCCGGCAGAAACAAGTATTAGTTCAGGCCGGAATCTATGTGCTACCGGAACCAGGACCTCTCTAAAAGCTCTCAAGTATTCGTCATCGCCCCAGCCGGCCGCCATCGGGATGTTAACCGTAGTTCCTTCGCCGTCACCTGTGCCTGTTTCTTCCATCCTGCCTGTCCCGGGATAAAAGGGATATTCGTGAGTGGAGAAGTAAAGCACTCCGGGGTCGGCATAGAAAGCATCCTGAGTTCCATTACCATGATGGACGTCGAAGTCGACGATAAGAACACGGCTGAGACCAAATTTGCCCGAAGCAAACCTGGCGGCGATAGCCACATTGTTGAATATGCAGAAGCCCATTGCTCCGTCAGGAACGGCATGATGCCCCGGTGGTCTAATCAGGGCAAAGGCGCTGTCCACCTGTGCTCTCATCACTCCTTCCACAGCAAGCAGTAGCCCGCCCGCAGCATAGGACGCTACCTCGTAAGACCTCGGACATATCTTGGTATCGGGGTCGAGCCAACCGCCTCCCTTTTCTGCTTTGCTTTTAACGTAGGAGATGTACTCGGCCGTATGTATCATCCCAAGCTCTTCTGTCGAGGCGGGGCGGGGAGGTAGCATAGTAAGCTTCTCTTTAGTTCCAGTTTCCTCCAGATAGGATATCGTAGCTATTAGCCTGCGGGAATTCTCCTCATGCTCACCGGTATCGTGTTCCAGGTAGATCGGGTCATAAACCAGCCCTGCTTTCATATCGGCATCATAGCAAAAGCACTCAGCCAAGGATAATTGTACGCCTTGAAGCTGTTCATCAACCGCTCGCGGTAAGCCTGTTGAATCACGAGCGCTGGATGCGCAGATGAGCTCGACCTTCGAGAAAGCTCCTGCGTCACCGTTCCACGGAACTCACGTTGGATGATGGAAGAGACGATGGGGAGGCTTGCTGGAGAATATGCTGATTCCTGTCGTGGAAGACCCCTGTGATGGCAAAGGTGTATACTTCTTCAAGATGAAAGGCTTCGGTTAATGACCAGGAAAGAGATACGGGAGCTACTGGACGAGGCCGAGAAGAGATTTGCTGAGGAAGCTAAGCTAGTACGGCTGGAGTCAGGCAAAGTCATTTTTGTCGGCGATACCCACGGTGACCTTGAAGCCACCGAGAAAATCATCCACAAGTACCTTAAGCCGGAGAACAAGCTGGTTTTCCTGGGCGACTATGTTGATCGAGGGCCAGCTTCGTTGGAGAACATCAATTCGTTGCTCCAGCAGAAGCTCAAGCACCCCAACGGTCTTTTTCTCCTTATGGGAAACCATGAAGGCCGTGCTGTAATGAGTTTTCAACCTGCCGATTTCTGGGAAGGGTTGGATGCCAGGCTTCGCCGGCGATACGGTGAAGTTCTTTCCAGGTTGCCGCTTGCGGCATCCACGCCAAACGGAGTGTTTGCTGTACATGGAGCCCTCCCTGACGTATCAGGCCTGGAGGACGTGGAAAGGATAGAGCCGGGCAGTGCGGAATGGCATCAGATAACCTGGGGAGATTGGCAAGACAGGGAAGGGGAGGACCTGGGAATCGATCCCTGTACCGGGAGACCTCAATTCGGGCGGGATTGGTTCGAGGGAATCATGTCCCGCCTGGGTAAGAACGTCTTAATAAGGTCGCACCAGCTGGATGCCCCATCCGTAATGTATGACAGAAGGTGCCTCACCATATTCACCTCTTCAGCTTATACGTATTATGTTCCTGAGCGTACTATAGCCCTGGTTGATCTGAGAACGGAGGTGAAGAGCGTGGACGATATAAAGATAGAGACCGTCTAAAGCCCAGCCTCTTTTCTCAGGGTCCCGGCCTTATCCGTCTTCTCCCAGGGAAGGTCGAGGTCTTCTCTGCCGAAGTGCCCGTAGGTAGCAGTTTGCCGGTAAATGGGGCGGCGCAGGTCCAAAGCCCTCATAATAGCGTCAGGGCGGAAGTCGAAATGCTTGTTGATGAGATGCAATATGGTTTCGTCAGGAACCTTTCCCGAGCCGGAAGTCTCGATGGACAGAGATAGAGGGTGAGCCTTTCCGATAGTATAGGCAACCTGAAGCTCGAGATAATCGGCGAGTCCGGCGGCTACTATGTTCTTGGCAACATATCTGGCCATATACGCTGCCGAGCGATCCACCTTGGTAGGGTCTTTGCCTGAAAAGGCGCCCCCACCGTGTCCGCAGGCACTGCCGTAAGTATCAGCTATGATTTTGCGCCCGGTAAAACCGGTGTCGCTCACCGGTCCACCAATGGTAAACTGGCCGGCGCTGTTAATGTAGTATTCAGTTTGGTTATCCAGCAAATTGGCAGGGATAACCTTCTTGACCACCTGTTGTATAAGGTCGCGCTCAATGATGTTGCGTTCCACCCCGGGGTCGTGGTGAGCGCCCAGGACCACACAGACCACCCTCCTGGGTATGCCACGACTGTATTCTATGGTTACCTGAGATTTCCCGTCAGGCCTGAGATAAGGCACGACACCATCTTTTCTTACCTGAGCCAGGCGCTGGCATAGCTTGTGTGCCAGTGTAATCGGCAGAGGCATAAGCTCGGGAGTTTCTCTACAGGCAAAGCCATTCATCATGCCCTGGTCACCGGCACCCGTCCTGTCCAGAACTCCGTCAGTGGCCTCTCCTGTTCTTGTTTCTAAGGACTGGCTGACCCCGGCGGCAATGTCGCTTGACTGTTCCTTCACTGAAACGAGGACGCCGCATGTCCGATAATCGAAGCCGTATTCCGGTTTGGTATAGCCTGCCTCTTTGATTACCTGGCGCGCAATGCCGGGAATATCCACGTAGCAATTACAGGTGATCTCACCGAGCACCATCACCATGCCCATGGCGACAGAGACCTCGCAGGCCACCCTGGCGAAAGGGTCCTGTGCGAGCATGGCGTCAAGGACTGCGTCTGAAATCCGGTCACACAGCTTATCAGGATGCCCCTCAGTGACGCACTCTGCAGTGGCCAGATAGGACTCCGACTGATTAAAGCTGTTCGGCATTCTTGCTCCTTTCTATGTTCCTTCTTCCCAGCTTGCGAGGTATGTTCTCTGCTCCTCGGTCAAGGAATCAATGGCGATATTCATGGAGGCGAGCTTCAGTCTCCCTACCTCCTGGTCAATGTCCTCAGGCACAGGATAGACGGCAGGCTCGAGCTTTCCCTTCATCTCGGTAAGATACTTCACGCATAGGGCCTGGTTGGCAAAGCTCATGTCCATAACGCTGGCGGGGTGTCCCTCGGCGGCAGCGAGGTTGATCAGCCTGCCCTCCGCCAACAGGTAAATGCACCGTCCATCGCCCAAAGTGTATTCATCAACGGAAGGACGTACTCGTTTCTTCGACCTGGCAAGGCTCTCCAGAGCCGGGATGTTTATCTCGACATTGAAGTGGCCGCTGTTTGCCAGAATGGCCCCGTCTCTCATTTCGAGGATATGAGCTTTATCGATCACATTCGTATTGCCCGTGGTCGTGATGAAGACCTGTCCCGTCTCGCAAGCCTTGATCAAAGGCATGACCTGATAGCCATCCATGGCAGCTTCCAGGGCCGGGATGGGCTTGACCTCGGTGACGATAACATGTGCCCCGAGCCCTTGAGCCCGCCTCGCTATCCCCTTGCCACACCAGCCATAGCCACAAACAACCACCTTCCTCCCCGCCCAGAGTATGTTGGTAGCCCTCGTGATGCCGTCGATTGTGCTCTGTCCTGTTCCGTATCTGTTGTCAAAGAGATGCTTGGTTTGAGCATCGTTTACCGCGATAATGGGATAGACGAGCTTACCTGCCCTGGCCATGTTCCTTAGTCTGACGACCCCGGTGGTCGTTTCCTCAGTGCCGCCCGTGACATTGGCAACCAGCGCGGCATAATCCTTATGGAGCGTGGAAACCAGGTCTGCGCCATCGTCCATGGTGAGGTGCGGCTCATGCTCCAGGGCGGTGACGATATGCCGGTAGTAGGTCTCGTTATCTTCTCCCCTTATGGCGTTGACAGGAACGCCGTAGTCAACGAGGGCAGCAGTGACATCGTCCTGTGTGGATAGCGGATTGGAGGCACACAGGATAACTTCAGCACCGCCTTCTTTCAGGGCCAGAGCCAGATTGGCCGTCTCTGTAGTGATGTGGAGGCAGGCTGAAATACGCACTCCCTTCAGGGGTTTCTCTCTGCCAAACCTTTCCTTTATCAGTCTGAGGACCGGCATTTCCTTGCCAGCCCAGTCAATGCGGAGCTTGCCCTCCCGGGCCAGAGATGGGTCTTTGATGTCGTAATTCTTCACTGGTTATTACCTCCTGGCAAAGCAACCTGGTTCAGCCGTCGGATGTGGCGAATTCCATTTTCCTGCCGCCGAACTGGTTGGCAACCCACTCAGGTATGTCCAATGTGCCCAGTAACAGCGGTTTCTGATGGCAGTCACTGCCCCCGGTCATGAACAGGTCGTGCTTTTTGGCGAACTCAATATAGTGCGCTGTGGTTCTCCCATCATGTCTGGAATGCCAGCACTCGACGCCGTCGATGTATTGTAGCATATGTTTTTCTATGACCCGCGTTTGTTCCTGCAAATCGCGCGTTATGCTTACCAAAGATGTGCCGTTGGGGTCATTGGGATGTGCATGTACCAGTATGCCCCCGGCATTCCTCATCAGCTTCGATGCTTCAGCGAGCGAGAGTGGATACTTGGGGACGTCGCATTTGACCAGGTATTTGTCGAAGGCCTCCTGCTTATCCTTTACGATCCCCTTCTCTATCAGGTAATTCGCTATGTGGGGGCGCCCGAACACGCCCTCGGCACCATCCTCTATTCTCCTGAGATCTTCCTCGTCCAATCCTTCGATACCGTTCTTGGCGAACTCGGCGTTCAGGTTGTCCAGAATCCGGCGCGCCCTTCTTCGTCTGTGTTCTCTTATCAACTGGAGCTTGCTCTTCAGTTCCTGATTGCCGATGTCATACCCGTATCCCAGAAAATCCAGGGAAATGTCTTTGTTGTCCTCCGGGTAATGGAAGGTCACGTTCAACTCTACGCCCGTGATGTAAGATATGCCGTGCTTTCTCGCCAGGGCGATGGCTCTTCCCTGGCAGTCTATGGAATCGTGGTCGGTTATCGAGATAAAATCGATGCTTCTTTTTTTCGCTTCTTTGAGGACTTCTTCGATAGGTAAATTGCCATCCGAGCCAGTCCTGGTATGGACGTGCAAATCTATCTTCATCTCTGTCTCTTTTCCATGCCGATAATATACCAATCCTCGGGCTCGTCATATTGGGTGTCGACCGTCAAATGCACGATGCTGAGATCGGGGAACACCTGCTTCAGGTCATCCACGTCCACCTCTTCGAATTTCCTCTTGTTATTGAGGTAGGCCTGCTCAGTGAGGGCATTCGATTCATAGGTCTCTTTAGACCGTCTCAGTATCCGGGCGATGGATACCTCCTGCGGGCAATGAGTTTGCAGGATGACGAATGCCCTGTTATGTTTGGCTGCTATCCCGGCAGCCCTCCTTCTCAATGACTGGGTGACGAAGGTGGCATCCAGTATCACGCTATCGCCTTTCTCCAGGGCCTCGTCTGCCCGTCGGAACATCTCATCATAAACCCTTGTTCGTCTGCTCATGTCTGAGGCGACCTTCTCATCGAATATGTCCTCGCCTTTCAGCACCTCCAGCCTGATCAAGTCAGAGCGAAGAATGGGGTAGCCCTTGATCCTGGATATCTCCTCGCTCGTCTCGGTCTTCCAGGTGCCGGGCAGGCCGCAGGTAATGAGCAATACACCGGACCCCAGTTTTGTCTCTACGAATCTCCGGAATGGCTCTTTCAATTTGACACTTCGCCGGTCCGTAATAGCTTCAACGTCATAGGCGGGGACTGCTCTTCAGTTGGCAATTATATCAGCATTCAGCGAGATATCTGAACTCGGTCACGCCGGCCGAACACTTCCGGGTGTTATGCCCTTCCGACGAGCGTCTTCCTGACGTGAGTCAGGAAAAAGGCGGGCTTGCCAACAAAAGCCCTCGTGGGTTATGGTATACTGTGCTGTTCAACGAGGCGAGCTGGTGATTGTGGTAGAGAAGAGATTCAGGCCGTTAAGATTCCCCCTTCACCGGAGTTGGGGATGAGAGAGCAGAGTCCAGGGCAAAAACGAAGGCTCCCCCCGGCAGCCATAGCCGCCATAATCGTGGCAGCTATCTGCGGTATCTCATTGTACATCCGTATATGCCTGCCTTATGACCAGATTTTCGTCAATGACTGGGTCTGGTTCCGGGAGACCGATGCCTATTATCACCTGCGCCATATAGAGAGCCTGGTTCGTAACTTCCCGCGCTTCAATGTTTTCGACCCCTACATTCTCTACCCCGGTGGGGGAGAGGGGATTGCCCGGCCATTCTTCGATTGGATTGTGGCAGGCATTGTTCTGCTTGTCAGCCGGGGGGCAGCACCGGCTCAGCATACTATCGAGGTGATCAGTGCTTACATGCCTGCCATTCTGGGCACTCTGACAATCATCCCGGTGTACTTCATCGGCAAGGAATTGTTTAACCGTTGGGTGGGCGTGATCTCAGCCGCTCTGGTCGCCATATTGCCCGGAGAGTTCCTGCATCGTTCCCTGCTCGGCTTCACCGACCACCATGTAGCAGAGACGCTGTTCAGCACCACGGCTATTCTCTTCCTGATAATGGCCGTCAAACGGGCGCGCGAGAGAGAGATTTCGTTTAGCCACTTGCTGAGTAGAGACTGGTCAACCATCGCCAGGCCTCTCATCTACACCCTGCTGGCCGGCATATTCCTCGGTATGTATCTCCTATCCTGGATAGGAGGGCTGCTGTTCATTTTTATCATATTCGCTTACCTGGTGATTCAGTTCATCGTGGACCACTTGAGGCGCAAATCAACCGACTACCTGTGCATCATAGGCAGCTCTCTCTTTCTGATTGCCTCCCTCATGCTTCTTCCCGTGATGGGCGAAGGGTGGGCGGAAGCTGCCTATCGTGTGTCTATGCCCGCTGCCATAGTCTTACCCATAGTTTTGTGCATCGTCTCGCGGCTTCTGTCAAGGAGGGCTTTGAAACCTGCTTACTATCCCGTTATCTTGCTCGGGCTGGCCGGGATCGGGTTAGTTGCTTTGCGTGTCATCAATCCCTCTCTGCTTAAGTATATTATCGACCAATTCGGTATCTTCGCCCCTAGCGGTGTTGGGCTCACTGTTCTGGAGATGCGTCCCCTGAGCCTGACGGTAGCCTGGGCCAACTTCACAACCTCGTTCTTCATCTCGTTCATCTCGCTTGCCATGCTTGGTTATATCGTTGTCAGAGAAAGAAGTGCCGACAAGACCTTGTTCCTGGTATGGAGCATAGTAATGCTGGCAGCAGTCCTCGGGCAACGGCGCTTCGGTTATTACTTTGCCATAAACGCTGCCTTGCTCACAGGATATTTCTCCTGGAGAGTGCTGGACTTCGCGGGCTTGAGCAAATTGCTGGTCAAGCCTAAGGAAGCAGCGGCAGCAGTTTGGAAATTCAAGAAGAAAAAGAAGAAGTCCGGGGAGAAAGCGAAGCCAAGAACGGTTATGCAGCCCAGAGATGCCTGGGTGAAGGTCATCGTTGCTGGAATAGCCGTCTTTTTCCTCGTGTTTTTCCCCAGTATCGGCATCACTGAAGCACTTGCCGACGGGCCGCACTTTATCGGCCAATGGTTCGAGCAGGGGTGGTATAGCTCGCTTCTGTGGCTCAGGGATAACAGCCCCGAACCTTTTGCTGACCCCGATTTCTACTATGAGCTATACGGAACTCCGTTCCACTATCCGGACTCTGCCTATGGTGTGATGTCCTGGTGGGACTATGGGCACTTCATAATGCAAATCTCCCGTCGCATTCCCAATGCCAATCCGATGCAGTATGGGGCTGAGGAGGCCGGCCAGTTCTTCACAGCTCAAGATGAAAGCTCAGCTAACGAGATTGCCAATGTATTGGGCTCGAAATACGTGGTGATTGACCACATGATGCCGACCACGAAGTTCTACGCCATGGTGGAATGGGCTGGCAAGAGCCTCGACGAGTTCTACGGAGTTTACTATGAACCAGCGGAAGACGGGTGGTTGACGCCGGTGGCTCTTTACTACCCTGCCTATTACAGATCCGCTGTTGTGAGGCTTTACAGCTTCGGCGGTCAGGCCGTGGTGCCCGTGGAATCGGTAGTAATCTCCTATGAAAACAAAGTGAGCCCGGAAGGAATACCCTACAAGGAAATCATCTATGTTCAGGCCTTCCCCAGTTACGAAGAAGCCGAGGCCTATATCGCAAGCCAGGCGTCGGGGATCTATAGAATCGTAGGTACCAGCCCCTTCAATAGCCCCGTGCCTCTTGGAGAATTGAATAACTATGAGCTGGTCTATGAATCCGA
>JAUWQY010000053.1 GCA_030610855.1 Dehalococcoidia bacterium | reverse complement strand
ACCGCTCAGGATGTCCAGATTCTTCCAGCCTTTGGCTTTCCGTCCGAATTGGCAATGGTCTAGCGGGGTTACTATAATAATGCCTGATGGCCAACGAAGGGCAACCGGTGAATCTCTCTCTTCTACTCGCTTTGCTCGGAGAAATGCCTGCCTACAGGCAATTGGTGAGGCAGCTGTCCACAGCAGAAGATGAGCACAGGGCGGTTGTGCTCGATGCCGCCAGACCGTACTTGATCGCTGCCCTCTACCACGAGCTCAATCTGCCCATCATGGTGGTGACCGCTCAACCCGAGAGTGCTAGAAAGCTCCACGAGCAACTTCGGGTCTGGTGTTCTCCTTCGGCCGATTTGCATCGCCTGCCTGAGCCGGACTTTCTCCCTTATGATAGCTCCCGGCTATCAGCTTTGAGCTATCAGATGCTGGAGAGGTTGAGGGCGCTCACTACTCTGGCGCTCCGTGGGCCTCTTGCGTCCTGTCATTGTGAGGGAGTCCCGATGAAATCGGGACGACCGAAGAATCTCCTTGATAGCAGTGTCCGCGAAGAATCCGAAGACCCTTCGCTGGCGCTCAGGGCGACAAAAGCGCCCTTGATAGTGGCTTCAGCCCTGGCAATCATGAGCAAGACTATACCTCACGGGGATTTCATTGCTGCCTGCCATGTTCTAGAGCCAGGCATGGCTGCTGAGCCTCTGGAGTTACTGCGCCGGTGGCAAACCATGGGCTACGAAGTGGAGGACGTCGTCGAAGTACCGGGCCAGATGAGCAAGCGCGGTGGCATCGTCGATGTCTTTTCCCCTTTCAGCGAGTTGCCAGTGCGAATAGAGTTCTTTGGCAACCAGATAGAGAGCATGAGGTGCTTCGACCCGGAAAGCCAGCGCTCAAGTGGCCCCATATCCTCATTGACTGTAACCCCGGTCAGAGAGTTCATAATGCCGTCACGGGGCATGAACAGCACCTTGAATCTGAATGACTGTGCGGCTGAGCTGAAGCAGCGCTTCGAGACAGACCTGGTCAAATTGCAGGAGGGGCAGTGGTTTGCCGGGGCTGAGTTTTACTTTCCTCTGTTTAATACCGGAAGCGTGTTCGATTACCTCGGCAGCAATGCCCTGCTCGTTCTCGATGACCCGGAAGGTATTGAACTTGTCGTGACGAGGCTAAACGCGGAAACCGAGGAATTAAGAGTAACGAAGACGGAAAGAGGTGAACTACCTCGAGGTTTTCCCGCTCCTTACTTTGCATGGGAACAACTGGAGTCGCAGATGGAAGTAAGACATCGCCTGACCATGGAAACATGGAATGCCGCCCAGGGCTATGGACAGGCTTTGCCCTTCGTCAGGTCTCAGAGTTACGGAGGACAGCTGGAAAGGTTCCTCACGACAGCGAGGAAACTTGTCGAGCAGAGACAACGGGTGTTCGTAGTTAGCCACCAGGCAAATCGTCTGGCTGAGCTTCTGCAGAAGGAGGATATTCATACTTGGCCCGCATCCGAGATAGAGCAGGTACCTCCGCCCGGTTCGATCACGGTCCTTCAGGGCTCACTGGATGGCGGCTGGGTGATGACCGACGGGCTGACCCTTATCACCGATACTGAGCTCTTCGGCTTTGTTAAGCAGCCGCGAGCGGGGAAGAAGAAGCGGATACCCCGTCGGTGGTTTCTTCCCCAGTTAGTCCCCGGTGATTATGTCGTCCATGTCGACCACGGCATCGCCAGGTTCAGTGGTCTGACCAGGATGTTCTCCCACGGGATCGAGGGGGAATACCTTGTTCTGGAATATGCCGCCGGTGACAGGCTCTATGTGCCCACTGAGAGGATAGACCGCATCAGCCGCTATATCGGTGCTGGCGACCAGGCACCACCACTGAGCCGCTTGAGGAGCCGGGAATGGCAAAGGACCAAGAGAAGGGTCAGGGAGTCAGTGGCAGAAATCGCTCAAGAGCTACTCGCCCTTTATGCCGCACGGGAGGTAGCTCCCGGATTCGCTTTCTCCCCCGATTCACTGTGGCAGCAGGAACTGGAGGCTTCATTCCCCTACACGGAAACGCCGGACCAGATTGAGGCCATCATGACGGTCAAGGAGGATATGGAGAAGGCCAGGCCCGCGGACCGGCTTATCTGCGGAGATGTCGGCTATGGCAAAACCGAGATAGCACTGCGCGCTGCCTTCAAGGCGGTTATGGATAATAGGCAGGTAGCCATTCTGGTCCCGACCACCGTACTTGCTCAGCAGCATCTGATCACGTTTACCGAGAGGCTGCAGACCTTTCCTCTGAGAGTAGAGATGCTGAGCCGTTTCTGTCCCCCGGAGAAGGAAAGAGAGATCATTGCCGGCCTGGCCAATGGCACTGTAGATATATGCATCGGCACTCATCGCCTGCTGCAAAAGGACATCTCATTCAAGGACCTGGGAATGGTGATAATCGACGAGGAACAGCAGTTCGGTGTCGTGCAGAAGGAAAAGCTCAAGCAGATAAGGAAGGAGGTGGATACCCTGGCGCTCAGCGCTACTCCTATCCCGCGCACCCTTCACATGTCCTTAAGCGGAATCAGGGATATGAGCATAGTGGAAACGCCTCCCGAAGAACGCTTGTCTATCAAGACCTATGTCGGGGTTTACGATGCCAATCTGGTCAGGCAGGTGATATTACGTGAGCTGGAGAGAAACGGTCAGGTCTTCTTCGTCCATAACCGTGTTCAGAGCATTGGTTTGGCGGCCGGCAAGTTACTGAATTTGGTGCCTGAGGCCAGAATAGCCATAGCTCACGGACAAATGCATGAAGAACAGTTGGAGAAGGTGATGACCAATTTTGTCTCTGGCAAGTATGACATCCTGCTGACTACCACCATCATCCAGTTAGGTCTGGACATGCCTAACGTCAACACGTTGATTGTCGACCAGGCCGACAAGTTCGGTCTGGGCCAGCTTTACCAGCTAAGGGGCAGAGTGGGACGTGGTATCAACCAGGCTTACGCGTATTTTCTTTTCGACGAGGGGAAACGGCTGACTCCGCAGGCCCATAAGAGGCTCAGGACCATATTCGAGGCTGCCGAACTGGGTTCGGGATTCGGTATCGCTATGAAGGACCTGGAAATCCGGGGAGCAGGCAATCTTCTCGGTGTTAAGCAAAGCGGGCATATTGCTGCGCTCGGCTTTGACCTTTATTGTCAACTGCTTGCTGAGGCGGTCGAGGAGTTGAAGGCATCTTCTCCGAACATCTCTCCTGAAGGGAGAGGAACGGGCGAGGGTGGAATCAAAAAGAGTGTTGTTGCAGGGCAACAGAACCAATCCCCCAGCATATCGCTGCCCCTGGCTGCCTACATACCGGAGGAGTACGTTCCCAATCTGGGTACTCGATTGGGCCTTTACCAGAGACTCGCCGGGGTGGAGCTCATAGAGGAAGTGCCCGATTTGGCTCAGGAATTCAAAGATAGATTCGGCGCGTTGCCTCAGCCTGTGGATAATCTGCTTTACGTGGTGAAGATCAAGGTTCTGGCTATAAAGGCCGGCGTGAGCTCTATTTCCAGGCAAGGAAAGCAAATCGTGATAAGGCCCCAAACCGAGGGCCGACAACTGACGGTTAGCAGCCCTATCGACGGAGTAGTCAGAACAGGTGCCACACAGATCAGGCTGGACACCAGGCTCGCGGGCGATAGGTGGCAGGAGGTCCTGGAGGAGATACTGAGGTCTAACTGCGCCTGAGCCGGCATGAAAGCTACGATGTCCTGAGTGAGTCAAAGCTGCACCCAGCGCTAGAGAACTCCTGCTTCCTAACTTGATATGTCGCAGATTTCGATCTTTCCGTCTGGAATAGTCAGCGTCAGAAGCGTTCCGTTTTCCATTTCTTTCCATTCTCCGGCGGAATTGGGTAGCCGTTCAGAAGATACAACTGTGTAATCGTTTGCCTGCGAATACTTCATCGTGAAGTAGTTCGGAGTTTCCTCTCCACGTTTTCCGTACATGTTGAGGATGTAAATGTGATCGTCTTTGAACAGCATGAGGTTCAGTGCCGAATAGTCCTTCAAGGACCCCACTGTTGCTCTTATGGCTTCTGTTACGTTCTTGCACTGCTTTGTGTTGTCAAGGATCAATGCGAATAGCTGTTGCGCGTCACTTTGTTCTTGGGACTTGAAATCGTGAATTGTTCCGTTATGGCAGAAGTACCAGCCATCTTCCTCGAATGGGTGTGTGAACTCGTATTTCACTGCTATACCCGGCGAGGCCTTCCTCGCGTGCAGCATTATGAAATCCAGATCAATTCCATAGAAGGCGGCGAATCTTGGGTCTCTCCAACATGCAACAGCATTCTTATAGGATCTGAGTTCTCCCGACCTTCCTGTCACTATACCCCAGCCGTCGCCCTGAATATGATCGGGGCGGCCCCAATGTTCGTGCCTTTCATTCTTGTTTTGAGCCATCAGCTTGAAATCGTCCAGTAATCTGGCTACAGGCAATGTGCCAATCCCGACTAGCATTCTACAGGCCATACATCCTCCACAGGAGCATTGTAGCAGTTCAGGCAGGAGTTCTCTTCACGAAGCCTCGAACCGATGGCCGACCAAAGATCACGTACTAAACTTAACTGTCCGGGGGTTTAATCGAACTTTTCTCCCATGACCATTTTCTAGTCGCATTGGTGCTTTTGGGTGATTGTGCGGTCGGGTAAAGTAAGTTACTATTGAGACAGGTTAGTCAAGGAAGAGATGGCAAAAGATACGGGAAGTGAAGAGCGGATGAGCAACATGCTCACGCTGAGGGAGGTAGCCAGGGTCCTCCATGTCCATCCCAACACGCTGAGGCGGTGGAGTAACGACGGGAAGATAAGGGCATATCGCATCACCGAGCGGGGCGACCGCAGATTCAAGCGCGAGGAAGTTGCCCGCTTCCTGGCTGAGTTGAATGACCGGGGCGATAATGGCGGAGAAACCGGGGGCAAGTAAGGCGGAGATAAACTGTGACGGTACACTCTCGAATAAGTCGTCCGAAAATGAGGTCTGCGATTCTCAGGCACTGAGTCCTTGTGGAAGACTCAGGGCACGCCCGAACCAAACCAGAATTCCTGAATCCGGATGACAATTGAAAGCCAGATGCCTGTATACTGAGACCCCTTCTTTTCAGGCAAGAAAGCAGTGGGACGGCATTTCATGTGCTGCACTCGAACTCCTGTAGTGCGACCCTTCAGGGTCGTGCCGCACCGGTTGCACGAGGCCAAAGCCTCGCACTACGCTTCTGAACACTGCATTGTGGCATATTGGTTTGTAGTACGACCCTTTGGGGTCGTGCCACGCCACTTGCACGAGGCTAAAGCCTCGCACTACACATCTGCGGGCTGCCGCTGTAGTGCGACCCTTCAGGGTCGTGCCGCACTGGGCTGAGGCACGGCACTATTTGTCTGAAGCAGTACGTGCTGAGAACGGCAGGAAGAGAAAGCTGCCCCGCTCTTTAAGTCTCAACGACGTACAGGTACCTTACGCCGCTATCAATAACACAATAACTGTGCCGCCGCTCCTCTGCCTGGTGGAGCACGGGTCTGGCCAGGTCATCGGCGATTCTTACCAGGTCATCCACAGAGCTCAAGGATAC
>JAUWQY010000052.1 GCA_030610855.1 Dehalococcoidia bacterium | reverse complement strand
TGTTGAAGCACAGGGTGAATTCGTTCTTTAGAAGGTGCAAGGGAGTCCTGTTGAGGGAGGGTCCGTTACCAATGATGAACGCCCTCTGACCTCTGTAGAGATTCTTGATCATCCTCCAGCGAACTTGTCTTTCCAGTTCATGCAACTGCCTATTGGTTGGTGTCCAAGTGATGGATTCCATTTCGCGGCGCTGGCTACTGACAGAACGATTTAGCCAAGACAGGACATACGATAGTGCCAGCAGTCCACCGCCCAATAGTAATAGCGCGGTAGCGGTTCCCACCAGGTACCAGCGCAAAGATTCAGTCAAAGCTCCGGCAATGTAAAGCCCTGCGATGGCCAGGAGGAATATGCCTCCGATGCCGAGGACCGTTCGTTTGAGCTTCGAGAGGCTCCACTTGCCGAAGCGGCCCACGGTGATTATCGTCGGATAGTTTATCATGAGATAGCCTACAAGCCTCCAGTAAAGCGCTCTGGGGCTTAACCTTCTCATCCTCGTGGCTGCTGGCCGCGCCACTTCAGCGAGGATATTTCGCCTGTTTTGTTGAAGGCGTGCAGGAATTGCAGCCTTCGATGCAGCGAGAGGGGGTGGCGGGTCCAGAATGAAGTCGAGGAGGGCCGCCCAACTGTTATCCGCAAGCCACTTCTTTCCGGCGCTGATGGCGTTTCTTTTGTAGTGGTGATGGTTGGCAGTGACCGATTCTATCGCCTTGATGTATGCCCTTGGGCTTGCCGTCTCAGCCAGAGCACCGCAATCGTATTTTGCCACGAGGTTGCCCAGCCAGGTGCCTCTCTGCACCACCAGGGGAACACCGCACAATAGCGCGTCTATCAGAAGACCGGATGTCCGGTTTGAGAATTCGGAAGGCTGGTAAGGAAGGACAATAATATCTGCGCCCTTGAGCATTCGCTGAAATTCCTCTGGCGGCAGTATTCCCTCAACAATGTTTGCGAACTCTCTAGCTCCCCGAGCAGACCTAATCAGTTTTGACGGTGTCCCTTCAATGGGTATGTAGCGCAGGGTACACTCGTAGCACGTATCTGTTTGTTTCCTGCTAAGCATGCGAGTAACTGATATCGACAAGTCATATCCCTTCGGTTTTCTCATCAACCCTGGGAAGAGAACACTGAAATTGGACCTCTCAGTGTTGTCCAACAAAAGTAACTCGCTCTGTTCAAGAGCATTCTCAGCCTCTACATCATCGAAGGTTGTGCTTGGCATTGGCGCGACCGGCAGTACCAGCCGGGCGGCCTCCTGAATCTCCCTCTGCATTTCACGAGTGGGGACGGTCAGAACCAATCTGTCCTCAAGAAGCACTTTCCTGAGTGTCTCTGCCCACCTCTCACTGAAAGCTTCGTCGCAGATACGCGTCCAACTGCACCAAAACAGGTTTATGTGCGCTGAGACCTGAGGTCGCGCCTTCACGATGTCATAAAGCGCTTCTACGTGCACCAAGCCTCCCGTATAAAGGTATAGAATCACCTTGTCTGCAGGTTTACAGGTTGTAAGATACTTATCGACGAAGCCTTCCACTTCGCGGCGAAAACGCTCGACCGCTAGTGCAGAAGGCTCTGCGTAACCCTTGACACGTCCAATCACGGAAGAACTATCCCTGAAAACCGCCCGCAGGTATGAATGCGATTGCAGTAAGCTGGGTGCGATCTGCGTGTTAGCAGCGGATATAAACTCCACGCCGCGTTGTTTGCAGGCGAAGCAGAGCTGAGTGTCGTAAGCTAACGGATGACCGAGTGAATCAGTCAGGTCTTGATTCAAACTAATGATATGAACCTGCCCCTCAACCGGTCTCTCAGAAGACCTGACCGACATGGCAGAGGGTGAAGCTTGCCTGCGCTTGAGAGCCGGAACGTGAGATGGCGTCAGGCTAAAGAAGGGCATTCCCTTTTGCAGCATCGCAGGATGTTTGTTCACTACCTTGTCTGTATTATCAATTCTAGCAACTCTACCCTTGCCCAGCAATAATGACCGCTGGCACAACACCTTCTCCGTATTCAAGGCATGAGACGCGAGGACTACGGTCTTGCCCTAGGCCTTGAGCTGGCTCATCTTGTCCCGGCATTTTTCTTGAAGGCTACGTCGCCCAGGGTAAAGCCCTCATCCATGAGTCCGGGACAAGCCCCGACCCTGCGCATTGGCTGGCATGCCTCACAATGATAAGGACAAGAGGCAGGGCTGAAGTGCCAGGTCTTGCTTCACTGTTTGGTCCCTCTCCGTGGCATCGCCAGATAATCGTTTATCACCTTTTCGGTATCACCCATTGTAACAATCCGTCCCTCGTGCAACAACATCGACCGCTGGCACAGCTCCTTCACGGCGTCCAGACCGTGGGAGACGAAGACTATGGTCTTGCCCTCGGCCTTGAACTGGGTCATTCTATCGTGGCATTTTCTCTTGAAGGCCTCATCGCCCACGGCAAAGACCTCGTCTATGAGCAGTGTATCGGGAACAGCGTGGAAGGCAGTGGCAAAGGCCAGCCGCATGTTCATGCCCGAGGAGAAGTTCTTGAGCTTCATGTTCTCAAACCTCCTGAGCTCGGCGAAATCGAAGATGTCATCGTACATCTTCTCCACCCGCTTGCGCCCCACCCCCAGGATGGAGGCGTAGATGTAAAGGTTCTCCCGGGCGGTAAGCTCTGGCTGAAAGCCAACGCCCAACTGGAGAAAGGAGGCAACTTTGCCATTCAGGCTAACCGAGCCGGAATCGGGGTATAAGATCCTGGCCAGTATCTTGAGGAGCGTGCTCTTTCCGGAACCGTTCCTGCCGATTATGCCCAGGGCTTCGCCTTTCTTAACCTCAAAGCTGATGTCTTTCAGCGCCCAGAATTGTTCGTAGCTGAACTGCCTTTTAATCAGCCCGACTACATTCTGGAAGACTGTCGTCTTCTTTTCGTGGGGGATGCGGAATATCTTGGAGACGTTGTCAACGATTATGGCACTCATTAGTTTACTTCACCCTCGCCTTGCCGCACCCTGATCCTCTCCATCAAGTGCAGAGGGAACTCTTCTCGAGGGTGAGGAGAAGGGGTCGGTAATAACGATGAGATTGCCGCGTCCCCATGAATCGGGACTTGCAGTGATAGGCTGAGGACGTTGTCTACCATTATGGTACTCATTATATAGCCTCGGCGAAGCGGCGCTCCAGTTTCTTGAAGGTAAAGCTGCCCACAAGATAAGCAGCGATGGCAAAACCGGCCACAATCCCGACACCGTACAGCGAAGGTAAATCGCCGGGGACCATTACATCGCGGTATATGAGTATGAGCTGAGTCATGGGGTTGAGCAGGTAATAGGGCAGCAGATTGGGCGGGACGATGGATAGGGGATACATAATGGGCGAGCCGAAGAAGAGTGCCCTGACCAGGACTTGCCATATCTGGTCGACGTCCCGGAAGTAAACATAAAGGGCGGACAGAAGCAACCCGAGGCCGTATATAAACCAGAAGTAGAGCACGTGAACCAGGGGGAACAGGAGCACGGTGACGGGCAGATGTCCGAGCAGGATGAATATTATTGGCAGCAAGGCTATGAAGGCGAGCAGGGAGTTTATGAGGCTGGTCAGGACATTGCTTAAGACCAGTATCTGCCGCGGTATATATACTCTGGTCACCAGACCGGAGTTGCCGACGATAGCGCGGAGCGAAGAGGAGCTGCCAGTTGCGAAGAACTGCCAGGCCATTACGCCCACCAGTATGTTTATGGCAAAGTTCTGCTCACGACCCCAGAGATTCCTGAAGACGAAATAGAGGACTCCCGCCAGGAGAAGAGGGCTGAGCAAAGACCAGAAAAAGCCGAGGGAGGTGTTCTGGTAGCGGTTCTTCAGGTCGGCGACGGTCAGGTTCCTGATTAGCTCTCGATATTGCCACATTTTATGTTTACTATTGTAGCCGTTCAGAGGCTCCTTGTCACCCTCGCCCGATCAAATCCAAGATACCAATCTCCAGATCTCAGACGATTCCCTGATGCGCTGCCCCACCCGTGCGGGATGAAAATGGGGTTATTGTCTAAGTAACAACAGAGTCCAAAGCTCTAATGACGGGAGCTTTTGCCTTCGCGTACAAGAGCCGCCCTTACGATGGCAAACCGGGAGAGCGATCAATTTAGTGGCGGGGTTTATCCCCGCCTGTTAGCATTTCAAGCAACTGGAATGGGCTTGAGGATACCGTAGAGTGCCGGAGTCCTTGAAAAAGCCCAACCGCGGCTAACAAGACAGCCGGCCATGACCGCAGGCATTTCTCGATTCCCCAGTCGTCAGTGCCGTACATCCTTCGCTGGTTCCGCTTGATTCCTGGCCTGCAGAATCGCGTCTTGAAGACACCTGGCAGCCACCGGGATACTATACTTTTGCACCACCAGGTCGTAGGCATTAGTTGTTAGCTTCTCTCGCAGGTCTTCATTCTCGGCCAGCATCTTGATTTTATGGATAAGATCACCTGCATTCCTTTGAGCGATCAAAACATGGTGCCCGTCCTGATAGTCAATTCCTTCCATGCCCTTGACGCTGGAGATAACCGGCACTCCGGCGGCGAAGGATTCCAGTATTTTGAGACGGGTGCCCCCGCCGATACTCAAAGGCACGATGACGGCATCGGCAATGGAGAGAAATCGTCGCATATCCGGGACGTCTGAAAGGAAGGAAACGACGTCATCTCCGTTATCCAGGCACCATTTTGGGATTTGCGCCCCTGCCACTATGAGTCTCATATCATCGGTGGACGAGTGTCTCAGGGCCGGCACAAGCTCTTCTAAGATAAACTTGAGAGCATCAACGTTTGCACGGTAATCCATTCGCCCGTGGAAAAGCAACAGCAAGGATGAGGGGGCGAATCCTAGTTTCTGGCGTTCCGAAACCTTATCATATAAGTTGTGTGTTTGAGAGAAGAAATCGACATCTACGGTGTTGGGCAGCAGTGCTAACTTCGCCGGCGGCATCTTGTAAGCTTTCGCCAGATCGGTCATGTCCCGTTCCGACACACATAGTATCTTTGTCGCCTTCTGGCAGGCGTATTTCTCAATATGGTAAGTAAGTCTGCGGATTAGGGGATTACGAGTAGCCTGTTTAATCAGACCATATTCAAAATTGTGAGCAACATAAATCAGCGGTATTTTACGTTTAACTACCTTGTATGATGCCACAGCACTCCACGGGGAATGAGCGAAGATTATGGAATAGTTTGCGCACCGCTTACGGAGCGTCGAGCGAAAGAAGGGGTTAAACATCTGTGTATGCAGGTCAAAGACCAGCCTCACCTTTTCCGGTAGAAAAGTAGCGTGCTGGACATTAGGATATGTCACTAAGGTCAGCCCTGACGGAAGGTCACACTGGGGCTGGCGGATACGGGACGGGCATATCATCTCCACGTTGTAGCCACTATCTATCAAGGCAGCCACATCGACCTTAATACGCTGAACTGCACCACCGTATACGAAAAGATAGTCTAGCGGCACCACTACGCCTACCGTTATCATTGAGACACTGCACTCACTTCGCGCCCGTTTTTCGCCCCTTTTCATCCTTCAATGTCAATCGTCGCGGCTTATCGATATGGATTAAGCTCCGTAAGGGAACAGCGCCTGCCTCAAGTATAGGCCGGGTCACTACTCCAATATTGGGGTTTTCCTTACTTAACATCTACCAACGTCCGCACATGGTGTCTTATCTCTCCAGTTGGTCCAGGTACTCCTTGAGCATGTGAACCAGAGCTGTCTCCCCCTTGATCTCTATGGGTCCTATATCCACATTTTCCACCGCGGATTGCAGGTTGCTTATATCATACACTACAGTTATCCCCCGGCTTTCCATCTCGCTGGCGATTTCGAGCTGATGATCATCGAAAACCTCTCCGTATTTTCTCAGTCTGGGCACCAGAACAAGCGGTTTGCTGTGTTCCAATGTCGTCAATATTGACCCCGTACCGGCGTGACATACAACCACCCTGGCATCAGCATAGAGCTTCTCCATGTCGTCTCTCGACATGAACCTGAAATAATCGCAGTTTCTTGGTTCGTAATCTGTGGAGCCGATTTGCATCATGACCTGCTCCACCAGTCCGC
>JAUWQY010000058.1 GCA_030610855.1 Dehalococcoidia bacterium | reverse complement strand
TGTTGAAGCACAGGGTGAATTCGTTCTTTAGAAGGTGCAAGGGAGTCCTGTTGAGGGAGGGTCCGTTACCAATGATGAACGCCCTCTGACCTCTGTAGAGATTCTTGATCATCCTCCAGCGAACTTGTCTTTCCAGTTCATCCAACTGCCTATTCGTGAGTGCCGAGACGGCTCCATTTATGGTGCCAGCGGCGGCTTCCACTGCCCGGCGCTGGCTACTGACAGAACGATTTAGCCAAGACAGGACATACGATAGTGCCAGCAGTCCACCTCCCAATACTAACAGGGCAGTAGCGGTTCCCACCAGGTACCAGCGCAAAGGTGCGACTAAAGCTCCGGCAACGTAAAGGACAATGACGATGAAAAGGAATATGCCGCCGATGCCGAAGAGGGTTTTTCTGAGCTTCGAAAGGCTCCACTTGCCGAAGCGGCCCACCGTGATTATCGCCGGGTAGTTGACGATGAGGTAGTCTGCGAGCCTCCGATAAAGCCCCCCGTGTCTTAAGGTAGATGCTTTTCCCATCAGCGATTTGAACTCATCGGCATACTGGGGAAAGGTCTTCTCAATCCCGGTTTCAGATAGCAGTCTTAATATAGGTGCCTTATCTTTGCGGAGCCTTCCAAGCAACTCCTCTTGCCTGCAGACATAGAAACGCATTGCCGGGGCTACGATTTGGTGTGTTATTCCGCCTCTCGACAGTGCCGATAGAGCTTGAGCACTAAATTCGCTTAAGACGGCAGCTACATCATTGGCACGCCGCTCCAATAACAACCATGTAAGAAGACTCATCCTTCTCTGTAGTACGATTGTCTCCTTGGGAGGCCACGACAAACCTTGGGCAAACTCCGCTGCTGCTGGCAGATTATTTCTGACTGGACTGTAGATGATGTCCAAGACCTCTAACACCGTATTCTCATGGAATAGATAATCTCTGCAGACAGTTGAGTCACGACGGACGACATATGCAACGGAGCAATTATCTACTCTGTGGGAGACTTCCCCGCTACGGAGGATATCTGAGAAAAACAGCCAATCCTCGCCGTTGGTCAGTCCACTCTGAAACCGCACTGATCTGAATACCTGTGAACGTCCCAGCAGAGAGTTTATGTGGCACACATTATAGCGCATATCTTTGAATGAGACTTCCTCCGGCCGCCCCAACTGCCATCCCACCTTCCTGGAATTCGCATCCACCAGTTCAGTCACGCAGTGGACCAAGTTCCAGTCAGGCCTGTTCTTCAAAGCTTCGACCCGCCGTTCCAAAGCATCGGGGTACATGAAGTCATCAGCGTCCAGAAATGTTATAAACTCGCCCCTGGCAGCATCGAGTCCGGTGTTCCGAGCATCAGAGACACCTTTGCCCTTACATTGGAGAAGACGTATTCGGGAATCCGAGCCAGCCAGCGTCTGCACAGTTTTCTGGGTATTATCGGTCGAGCCATCATCAAGTGCTATGAGTTCCCATTCAGTAAAGGACTGTGTCTGCACCGATTCAACAGCTTTGCCTATGAATGTGGCTGCATTAAGTGCAGGCATTATAATCGACACAATCGGACGCTTCGTCTCGACCGAAGAAATCCCTGAACTCGAAGCCCTCTTCCGCCCTGAAAACCCGTTCTTCAGGTCGCCCGTGCTCAGCAAGACGTTATTCGATTTCGGTATCGTGCTGTCTTCAGGACCACTGAGCGGTAATGACCGCACAGCACTTCCCTGCCTGGAGAAGTGCTTAATCATACGATGCCTTATCTCGTCGCTCTTGATACCGTGCATCAGTGGTAACCTGTCCGCGAATTGGTTGAATATTTCGTCCGCCGATAACTTGGTCTGGAAATCACAAAAGATGAAACGGCGGCTATCTTCCATGTCATATATGGGCCAATGGAAAGGGTCGTTTATCCCGGTTTTTTCCCTCCAGTATAGACCGAAAAGGAAATAGTCATATGAGATGTCATAGCCACTGAACGCTGGCCCCCAGAAACAATTATTCGGCATTTCGGTATCTTTTTCGTTTCTATACCTCCACCAGGGATTCTCATAACGCTCGTAGAAGTATCTCTCCAGGGGCAAATCCCGCAATTCAGCAGAGTTGTATATAGAACATCCAGCCCAATGGGTAGGCACATATTCTCCTCTGATTTTTCCTCTTTTGAGGTGCCCGAAAATAGGCCCGCTATAATTCCTATAATTTTCATAGATTTCGCGCAACCAGTTCTGTTTGAGAATACAGCAATCGGGCTCTATCATTAGAAAAGAATCCAATGCATATATATATTTAAGTACACATAAATTCCACCCCAGCATCCTCATTTTGAAGGTTGTTGATCGGATTCTATGATTGCCTTCATGTCTCACCGAATTCGGGTCGTCGGATATCATTTCTTGCGGGACCGTGATGTTAGGTAACTCATTTGAGAAGCGGGCATTTTTTCGACTCAGGAATTTGGTAAGAGTATCGCGTATTTCGATTGTAGATGTTGGGTCACCGTATTGAAGATAGTATGTGCAGTCTATCCCTTCGTCCACAACCAACAGGAGCTCCAGCAACAGCTTTGCTGACATCTGATCGCCTTCATGGAAGTTCAATACCACATTCATATGGTCTCCCATATATATCTGCTCCTGTGGCAAACCAGAGTTCTGTATTAGTTCAGTCGTTTTCAGACAAGTCGCGGTAGCAAAACGCTATAGCCGCCCCCAGGTTCCTGCAAGTCATCCCTGCAAAACTGGCCTTGGTGGTTCCTTTCTATAGCATCGCCAGTAAGGGTCGATTGATTCCACGAGGTAGCTACAATTGATTCGGCCGCTAGGTTGTAGACCTCGTTGGGACGGGCCGTCTGGAGGGCGGCGGCTAATGATGACGGGTCAGTTAGATCCCCCTCCAATAATGTCACTCGATCTGCCAAGTGGGCGATGCGGCTGAGATTTGGCGAACTCAGCCTTCTCATCATTCCGTAAACCTGGTACCCCTTGTCTAGCAGAAATTCTGCTAGATAAGAACCGTCTTGCCCCGTGACACCTG
This sequence comes from Dehalococcoidia bacterium, assembly GCA_030610855.1. GTDB lineage: Bacteria > Chloroflexota > Dehalococcoidia > GIF9 > AB-539-J10 > RBG-13-51-36. Next base: position 1,016 of record JAUWQY010000058.1, on the reverse strand, counting down.
TGATAAACGCCCGTTTTATCTTTCTAGTCTCCTTGCGTTAATGCTAGCGATCCCGCGATTTTCGATGGTATGTGCCTTATGATAAGTCAGTGCTCCAAAGCTGTCAAGCCAGAAGCGGCTTGTCGACAGGTGGCAACATGACACAATGAGAAGACTGCCCTGGAGAAAGCCAATGCTCACTCTGTAATCTGATGTGCCCTTCTATCCTCTCGTTTCTGCACCAGATCTGTTGTTGTGACCGCACCTGACACATTATAGCGCCTGATGAATAAGCAGCGGTTGCCAAAAGGTCCGTAAGGAATGTGTGTGAAGATAACCTTCGGCATAAGTTGTTCAGCAAGTTGCAGCGTTGTGACTTGAAAGGGGGTCTCTTCATCCCAGTCATCCCGTACTTCAACGACCTTGTGGCCTCGTAGCGCCTGGAGAGCATCTCGCTGTAGCTCAGAGGGAACAGCGCTCAGCAGCATTTCAAGCTCAACATCCTCTTCGAAATCGAACAGACTACGGAAATCGACCCTGGGGAAAACCTCTAACGAACCACCGATGCCGGCATTCAGGACTCGGATACCTTTCTTGTCCAGTAGTTCCCTGGCACTCTGAAACCCCGACAGCAGAACATGCTGAGGTGAAGGCTCGTGGTACTTCGCACCGGCGCCAAAATAGCGTGGGTCGAAGTGGCTGGGATCATCGTCCTTGGTAGCGGTCCAATTCCCGCGGTCATGCTTAATCACCGTCTTATGCTTTTTGTAATCCAAATCAACTCCGACCAGGTAGATTGGCGAGAAACCCATGAAGGCAAGCACTTGCAGGCCTAGATCGGCCACAGTGCCTATCGTCGTGCAGATGGGCAAGGTTTCGTAAGACCCGGGACTACTCACACTCTTCAAAGACAACCAGAAGACGTTGTGCGCGTCCTCGATGAACTGGCGAAAATCTAGTCCGCATGGATGAATATCCGGGAAGAAGGCAAACTTGACGAGCGGTATTATCTCGTTGATTTGGGATGCAGTACTTTC
>JAUWQY010000038.1 GCA_030610855.1 Dehalococcoidia bacterium | reverse complement strand
GTAGATTTGCTCCTCAGACATTTGATCTGTCATAGCTTCACCTCTTAATGCACTGGAGTATATATTTTTTGCACTGCGTTTGACAAGTAGACTAACAAATCGATGCTCCTTAGGTCGGTGAAGTTTGAGGATAGCTTGAGGCGTTGTCGCAAAAGTGTTGCTTGATAGGCAAGGATTCAAAGCTGACCTATTCACAAGTCAAAGCTGTGATGTTCACAAGGGGGGTTATCCAGATTCCCTAGCTACTGAGGGCACAGGCTACGGTTAGCCAGAATTGGCATGGGGGTATCCCCCAGGGACATTGGTGCTACCTATGCCTGGCAGGGATACGATTGGCTCATATAAAAAATCATCTGGAGAGTGGACACTCAAAATTATCTTTCCTTACCCAAGTTATACCACTCACTAGGTCAGAAAAGTTCGAGGATAGCTTGAGGCTTTATCGGAGGATTGGGTAATTTGTGAGAAGGGATTTGGCTATTGTGCTAGGGGAACACTACTGAGAGTGGCCTTATTCAACCACCACCTCAAACTCTTGCATTGTGCCCTTATGCCCTTCATAAGCCATGGAGTATCCAAGCGTGAAAGTACCTGCTTGAGCAGGAGTTTTGAATCCAAGTGTCCTATTATAAAATGAATTCGGTAGAATATCTGTGAAATCATCCTTACAGGTGCAAGCAGACGGCATTGTAAAGTCTGCTCTTTGAGTCCATATTTCCTTGTTTGGAAATGAAAAACCCGGAGGAGCAAAAAACCGAATCTCTGCCATTCGAAGAATGCCTCCCTTCGTAAGTGTTATTCTATATTTAATCTCTAAGGTTGACTCTTTCTTAGCATGAAACGGCGGTTGTTTGCCATGAAACTCAAATTCCAGTTTTGGTTTCATCACCTCGTCGTGTTCTTCCAAAGCTGTTCCAAGTGCTCTCGTCATTCTCGTCAATGCTGCTTGCTCTGAAGTCACAGCGACCCTTTCAATTCTCGTAAGCGCAAAGTAGATTCTATAAAGACTATAGGCTATGGCAGCCACGCCGAAACCCCACAAGCAAAGACTAATCGATTGATATGTACCCATGCCAAGCCCCCAAGCAAGGGCACTAAGAACCAAGGATACAAGAATGGGGATACATGGGTAGAGAACACCTCCTTTAGCTCTGAAAACCTCATAGCCTTGGAGAATGCGCTTCGTTTCTTTCCCGGACTTCTTTTTCTGGTTTCTAAGCTCTTTAAGTGTTTTTTCGGCCTGTTCAAATTCTCCTGTCCCCGTTGCTGCCTGCTCCAACTCGGTTCTAGCCTGCTCAACTTTTTCTCCAATTCTGCTATCCTGTTCAGCTCTTCTACGTTTCTCTTCTTCGGAAGCACTCTCCACGGCTAAGCCCAAAAGCGAGGAAGCCAAGACAAATATAGTTACTACCACGGCCAGCAATGCAATCGCCAGAAAGACAGTCACCTGATATACAAGAGTCCAATCCATTCGCTATTTCTCCTTTATTTACACTCTCCAAATCCACTAGCTTGACTACTCATCAGCCACAGCATACATCGTAATTGTAATGGTAGCACCTGCCGAAGAATTGCTCGCCTGGCTTACACTGCTAGTTACCTCATCATTGGGGATGCTAGCATCAGCAAGGGAAATGTCTGTATCACTTAAGCCAAGCAGGATTAACCCTATTAGAAGGATGGCAAGGATGACTACAGAGATCAGGCTCTTCAATTCAACCACCTCTTGAGGGAATTATAACACCAGCCAACCTTATGGTGAAGACATGAACAAACAGAGCAAAGGGACGCACTGCATAGCAATTGACACCCACTACTACGGGGGATAGAATTCTACTATCACTCATGCTTGAATAATTCTTACATCTGAGTCACAGACGGTGAATTCGCTACTAACGCCCTATCAATACGTAATTCGCCTTTTGCCACCCGAATTCGTAGCCTCTCTAACAGAGGAGGATTACTTGTATAGGCTTCTAACAGATGAAGACTCAGGACTAGACGATTGGCGGAACAATGTAAACGAATGTTTGGAACTGGCTTACCGATACGATTTGGTAGATGCTGACTTAGAAGCTAGATTAAAAAAGGGTGACCGAGAATCGTGGCAATCAACAATGAACGAGCTCCGTGTCGCTAGAGTAATAGAAGAAATCTTTGGGAGAGGTTGTTTGCGGTGGCATCCGCAGGGGAAAAAGCAAAAAGTTGGAGAATATGAGCTAGTTACAAATCGGATAGACACTTCTATATTTGTCGAGGTCAAGACCGTTTTCCCAAGAGATATTGAAAGGTTAGAAAATCGAATAATCTATAAGCTCCGTCGCTATGCAGGACAAGTTCCTATCCCTTCACACCTGCATGTTCATATAGAAGTACTGGGTACATCAGAGTCCTTTAGCGGCAGGAGGTTCAAAGATTTTCTATTTAGAGAACTTTCCGCAATCAATCCTAATGACTTAGCAAAAAAAGAAAGTAAGCTACCAGATTATAAAGACAATAGCACTGGTCTGCATCTCAAAATTGAGACTCTTCTAATAAAGCCAAAGGAAAAGGAACAGAACTGTCATATCGGGGTAATCGGAGGAGGAGCAAGGTCGTTAGAAAATGAAGCATATATTAAACACTCCCTCAGTAAGGCTTATGAACAACTACCAAGTGGTGAAAAACCGTGTTTAGTAATAATATGTCCGTCCACAGCATTTCCAATAGACGAAGATGGTATGTTAGACGCTTTATTGGGGCATCTTGCGATTCGTTATTATTTGCAGAACGGAGGACCAATCAAAGAACCAGAAACTATTCGTAAACCTGATGGGTTTTTCCAACCTCATCGCAATCGAAAGGTGAGTGCGGTTGGATTATACAAAGGTCGAAATGTCGAAAACCCACTTGAGATTTATCATAACCCTTGTGGGAGAAATCCAATTCCCGATTCAATGCTTATGAAAGAAGGTATTCGTCAATTAGTCAAAGCGAGTGATACAGAAATGAAGTGGATATAATAGAACACATATAGAAAGGGAGACCATCTCAATTCTCTCTCATTCATATCTCTGTTTGGGGGAAGGTTAAGGAAGGGGGGTGTAGCCCCCATCTTGGGAGTCAGGTTACCTCTGCCTAAGATATCCGCCCTGTCCAAATTTCTTCAATTACTCCCACTTTACACTTGGGGCAGGTTTCTCCGACCATCTCAAGCTCCATTTTGACATTCTTTGACTTGCACTTAGGACACTCTCTTTTGTCCTTTTCCTGCTTCAACCTAGGTGCATGAGCCGCCTGAAGATGAGGGCAGGAAGCTGGCCATTTCACATCGGCTGTGACGGCGACCGGATGGTAATCCAAGGATCCCTGTCATCCTCGCTGCGCTTCGATCAGGCCGTAATTGCCGTCCTTGCGGCGGTATAGCAGCATCACCCTGTCGGTATCGGCGTCTGTGAAAAGGAAGAAGTCATGCCCGAGGAGCTCCATCTGGTTCACAGCTTCGTCTACTGGCATCGGTTTGACCAAGAAGTGTTTGTCCTTCACCACTCTTCTGGGAGCCTCGGTCTCCTCTGCCTCGACTGTCGTTCCCTGTCGGGCGAAAGAAATGCCTCTGCCTTTGTCATATAACTTGCCTTTGTATCGCTCGATTCGCTTGGTTAGCACTTCCACTACCCGGTCAACGGCCGTGCGAATATCGTCGGACTTCTCTTGAGCTCTGATTAAGACGCCTTTGCTGTCAAGGGTGACCTGGACGGTGAATCGCTGCTGAGGCAGCTTTGCGCTTTCATGGGAGATCTCCACCTTGCCTTCACCGATGGTAGGTAAGTAACGAGCCAGTTTACCGATCTTCTTCTCAGTATACGTTCGTACTGCTTCGGAGAGCTCCACGTTGTTCCTAGCGATAACCTGCAGATCCATTTCTCCTCCTTCAGTTGTAAGTCTCCCTCGCCAGAGTTAAGCCCCAGACGGAAGTAGCACCTCTGCTCTTGAGTGCTGCGGCACAGGACTCAAGCGTAGCCCCAGAGGTACATACATCGTCTATGAGGATAACTTGCTTGCCCTTCACCCTTTCATCACGGCAGACAAAAGCATCGGTTACATTCTTTCGCCGCTCTTCCACGTTGGCTGCTCTCACCTGGGGTTGTGCCTGCTTAACCCGAATGAGGCAGTCCTCGATCACCGGCAAGTCAATGTGTCTTCCCAACTCCCTGGCCAGAAGGCCGGACTGATTATAGCCCCTCTCTCTCAATCGGCGCGGGTGAAGAGGGACACAAACCAGGACTCCGCCGGGCAAGGGATTTGACCTTAGATAGTCAGCCAGGAATTCGGCCAGACAGGGAGAGATTGACTTCAGGGTTCGATACTTCATCTGATGAATGGCTTTCCGTATTACATCGTCGAACTTGAACAAAGAACGGATGCCGTCAATATCAGTCTGTCTTTGCCAGCAACTCGGGCATACGATACCGCTAGCTTGAGATCTACCGCACCTGGGGCAGAGTGGGGGCAACAACCTCGGCAGGTTTCCGAGGCATTCAGGGCAAAGAAAGCCACCTGCTCTCCCACAACCAACGCAGCGCCGTGGAAAGAAGGAATCAACCGCCAGCTCAACTAATCTGCCTAAGCGAAGCAAAGCCTCTGCTAAGGAGCGTATTCTCGGCGTGTACGAGCGTGGAGTGCTCCATCAAGAATAGGCTCATTGATGTATACGTCCCCATTCCTGATCTTTATGTTGTAACCACAATCAGGATGGGTGCACACCCAGGCCTTGTAGTGAATTGGTGCCCCTTGACTGCCAAAGTCAGACAGAGGCACCAGATCTCCCTTTTCGCATTTTTGGCACTTAGGTAATGAACCGTGTTCCAAGTTCCACCTCCCCAATTAGATTTATTTGTCTGTATCGGAACAAGTAAGTATATACCATGAGGGAGTTGTTTGCAAGGCTAATCTCGGGCAAACCTTGATTTTTTGATGTTACATTAGATAGCTCGCAGTACTATGAACCCACGATGCGAGACAAGGCCGTGGCACTGGCGTACTTCCAGCCTAAGGGCGCAACCTGACAACCGACAGGCGAGTATAGACGGCACCGACCGGTGTTAGCTGGCTTTTCATTAAGTTGACAGCTTCGACTTCAACAGGATATTTCTCTTCAAAGATGGTAGAGTCTACAAGGTCGCCAAAGCTCCTTCTTTCCGAGGGTGATGCTCCCTGCCTGATGCGGGCCAGGGTCAGGTGCGGCACAAAGGGGCGTTCCTCTCTAGCAAATCCCAGGCCGGCGAGCGCGGCATCGATAGTCTGCTGTAGTTTAGATAGCTTATCCACATCCCCGCCGATGCCGACCCAGAAAACCCGAACTTGCTTCAGACCGGGAAAAGCCCCCAGGCCTGAGATCTCCAAGCGGAATGGATAAATCCCTCGAGTGGCTTCTTCCATAGCCCCGGTTACCTCCGTCACACGCTTAGAAGGAATGTTGCCCAGGAACTTCAGGGTCAAGTGCATTCCCCCGGGGCCCACCCATTTGACGAACCTGTGCTCATCTCTCTCCAGTTCATCTCTCAGCCTGGCCAGTCCCTTCCTGACCCCCTCAGGCAGTTCAATAGCGACAAAGGAACGTATTTGCTCAGGATCATGCGACATTTCTGCTCCTTTCATCCAGACGCAGGAGTTTTCGGGCGTTGGCCCCCAGGATTTTGACTCTATCCTCCTCACAAAGCCCTGAAGACCGGATCTGGGCAATCACCCGGTTCTGGTGCATGAGAGGATAGTCAGTGCCGAAAAGGATTTTATCGCTGCCGATGATGCTACTCACCTGTGTGAAAATCTGGGGTTGATAGAGAAAGACAGTGGCTGCGGTATCAAAGAAGACATTGGCGAGAGCCTTGTCTACTTCAGGCATCAGGGCATAGAAGGGCAAGCCGCCACCCCAGTGAGCGCAAACAAGCTTCAAATCGGGGAAACCCGTAATAAAGGAGTAGAGGATGTCAGGGGTGATGCTACCTTTGCCGGAGTACTCATGACCTACCGGCTCAGTAGAGTGTGTCAGAAAAATCAAGTTGTGCTTCAGCGCGGCATCGATTAAAGGCTTCATCGTGCTTTCATCAGTGAGATCGAAGCCCTGTGCATCGGACCTTAGTTCGCCGATTCCCTCAGCCCCGGCTTCAGCACACCGTTCCAGCTCAGCTATGGCAGCATCTCCTGCCTTGGGTTGAACAGCACAAAACCCGACTAGCCTAGCCGGATAGCGTGATACTGAATCCAGAATGTAATCGTTTGTTCTCACACAGAGTTCATGGCTCACCCAGCCGACGTTAAGGGCGACGGACACGTCAATGCCGGCTTCATCCATGCTGGCAAGCAGCTCTTCCGCCGTTGCCATCCTGGCTTCCGGCCGGGAATAAAGCAAGGAAAAGCAAGGGTCGCATTTGATGTATTCATCACGCCTTTCCCTCAGCCACGGCGGGAATATATGGGTATGGAAATCGATAACCACCGACGACATTATACTCAAACGACTGAGAATACTGAATACTATAGTCAACCACACAGATCCTGACACGATTCTATCTGTCATTGCGGGTGCCCCAGGTCTCTTGTCGTTGCGAGCGAAGCGTGGCAATCTCAGTGGCTAAATCCTAATCTCTAAAATCTAAACAAATCCAAGTATCGAGATCCAAAGCTCTAAACTGTTTTGATCATTCATCTTTAGTGCTTCGATATTGTTTCGGATTTAGAGCTTTGAGTTTGGGATTTAGATTGGAGATTGCTTCGTCGCCTCGATTCATGGGGGCTCCTCGCAAAGACAGGAGGGGAGGGGACCGCTTCGCCTCGCCAAGTCGGGGCTCGCAACGACGGGGGGAATAGAGTCGACCCTCTGATTTTCAATGTTCTTAGACCATGGACGTCATGCTAAAATATAGCTAAGAAAAATTTAGATCCGACGCTGGAGCAGAACCAAACGGCCTGGTAAGCGTCAAGGAGTTGAGAGAATGGCAATAGCAGAGATAAGCGTTGTTCCCTTGGGAACGAAGACTCCTTCAGTGAGCAAGTATGTGGCACGTGCGGTCAAGGCCTTGCAGCAGGAAAAGGACGTGAAGTACGAGATAACCGCAATGGGCACGATTGTGGAAGCTGACCTGGAGAGAATTCTAGCAGTAGTGAAGAGGATGCATGAAGAGACTTTTGGAGAAGGAGTGGCCAGGGTCTTGACTACAGTTAAGATCGATGACCGACGGGACAAGACCCGGGGTATGAAAGACAAGATGGCTTCGCTGAGAAGAGAGTTGTCGGATTAGCTTAGCGAGATAGTCAGGTGATGGGTCATATTTCAACCGTTCCATCTTCGGCGGGGAGGATGATATCTATCCCGCTGTTGCTCAGATTGTCCACGTAGAATTCGGGCTGTTCAGAGTGCACCGGTATAAGTATCTGCGGTCGAATCTCGCGGGCGATTCTCAGCAGGTCCGGGCCGCAGGCATGGCCGGAGGCGTGCAGCCCTCTCTCCTCTTCAGGTATTTCCCATTCGCCGTTCTTCTCTACGGGGAGGCCGAATGCTCGTAACTGGAAGCGCTCGAGCCAGGCGTGCAAACGCCGGAAGTCCATCTCCTGTTCTTCGTTGTGGGGTTCGCTGGAGCTAAAGACATACAGGCTGCCTGCCACCGGCTGTATGCTGGGTAACTCATTCAAATCCCAGAAACTGAAGCAGAGGATGAAATCTCCCTGGTTAGACCTGACATCCTTAGCCAGCACGATCTTGCCGGAGTATTCCTGGTAGATATTTCGTAACCATGAAGCAGGACTTTTAGCAGCCGTTGTCTCCTGGTAGATGACCAGGCTATCTTCTGCGGCTAAATCGGGTATTTCAGACTCGAGAAGGCGCATGGTCTTCAAAAGGTAGGCATCCCTGGGCAAAATGGTTAACTTCCTTTTCGTGTCTCTGGCAATCTGTAAGAAGGTAAGCAAGCGATTCAGATCTCTGGGAGGGAAATCGGCAATGACCAGGCCCCGGGCACCGTTAATAGCTTTGAAGCCGTTTTCATATACTTCGTGCTCGGAAACATTCGCGGCCTTGTCCACATTAGTGCCTTCCAGGATTAATGCCCTGGGATGTAGCTGAGCTGCCTGTTTTATCATCGACTCGGTAAGTTTGCCTTGTCTGCCATGAAGTCGCAGGTCGCCACTGTAAACTACCCAGCCGGAGCTTGTCTCAATACCCCAGGCACAGGCACCGGGAATGGAGTGGTCTACGGGGAAGCAGCGGAGATTGAAGCTACATGTATTGATGTCGTCCAGCGGTTGTGAGGCGAGCTTCTTCTGTCTGGTAGCTCTTCCCCAAAAACCCTCGGCCTCCTCACTCAGCGCCAGTTTGTTGGCAACGCAGAAGGAACGTTGACGGTCACCACTGCTGCTGGCGACGTAAGCCCCCTGTTTCCATCCCTTCAAGCACTCCTCCACTCTGGGGGTGAAATAGCACACCTGCTGGTCGAAGGATGCTATGCCCGAGTCCTGTACTGCCTTGGCGATAAACGCTGTGGTGGCAGTGGCATACACGGGGATGTCTTCTCTCAGGAAAGATATGTGGCCGGAGTGGTCAAGATGGGCGTGGGATAGGAGAACGCCATCCAGGCTTTCCAGCCTGCGGTAATGCTCTGCGCGGCGAAACTGCTGCCACAGGTCTTCTGTCCCCAGGTCGGCGCGGTAGATGCCCTCAATCGGGGGAAGCAGCCCCATTACCAACAGGTCAAGGAGTCCTGCTCCGGGGCGAGGTTTTAAATACTCCTCGTAGAAGGTTCGATACTTACTATAGGGATAACCGAAGTCCAGGAAAAGCTTCCCCTTATCATCTTCAAGGAGAACCTTATTGCCTCCGATTTCCCTGATGCCGCCGTAGAACGTGAGCTTTGCCATGCCGGTACCGAAATCAAAAATGGTGTGATGACCTTTGGTGGATCATAATGAGCTTAGCATGTCCATTGAGAAAATCCACTAACTGAAGGCGACATCGAGCATCATCATTACCACAAAGCCTATTATGGCTCCCATCGTGGCGAAATCGGTATTGCCGCCACGTTGAGACTCCGGGACTAATTCCTCAACCACAACGAAGATCATAGCGCCGGCGGCAAAAGCCAGAGCATACGGTAAGATGGGCCTTGCCAGGATAACGGCGGCAGCCCCGATAACTCCAGCGATGGGTTCAACTAATCCCGATAGCTGACCATACCAGAAACTCCTTCGGCGAGACAGACCTTCCCGACGAAGAGGCATGGAGACTGCTAGCCCCTCGGGAAAGTTCTGAATCCCGATGCCGATAGCTAAAGCAATAGCGCCCGGCAACGTAGCTGCGGGAAAACCAGCAGCAACGGCTCCAAAGGCAACTCCGACGGCAAGACCCTCGGGGACATTGTGCAAAGTTATGGCAAGGACAAGCAAGGTGCTGCGCTGCCAGGATGTCTTGACGCCTTCGGCCTCTTCGCTGGGAAAGCCAAGGTGGAGATGAGGAAGTACCTTATCAATACCTCGCAAGAAAACAGCGCCGATGAGAAAGCCCACTGTAGCTGGAAGCCAGGTAGGAACACTTCCGCCTTCCGACATTTCAATGGCCGGAGCAAGTAAAGACCAGTAACTGGCAGCAATCATCACGCCGCTGGCAAAGCCAAGCATTGTGTCGAGCACCCTCTTGCTTACATCTCTAGCTGTAAACACCACGGATGCCCCAAGTGCAGTCAGAGCCCAGGTGAAACATGTCGCCAAAAGAGCCTGGATTACAGGGTGGAGGTTCTGTAAGAAAGCTATCATACCCTCGAATTCCTTTGGGCTTTATTCGCAAACAGCAGGTTGAATCGCCTCCTACATATGGTTTAAGTGTAGCATAAACAAACCACAAACCGTGCTTCGAGGCGTATGATATGTGTCAAATGCAATCCCCTCGGTCAATCCTCGCGTAGTATTCCAATCACGGGTAACCTTTCCAGCATCTCCACGCCGTGTGGGGCTTGCTCAAGACTATCAGTCAAATCTTCGCCAGCATTGTGAAGAACTTGATGTCGACCATTTTCCCATTGAAAACTATTCGATGCATCGTATACCTTTCCTTTGTAGGCTATGTAAGCTGGCGCACCACTCTTTCCATTGTATTGGGCAAGTTCTTCCTTGCTGAATCTCTTCACACTTATCGACCTCCAAGTAATGGTTTTTTCTAACGGTTCACTACGTTGTCATCCCGAGCCGAAGGTGAAGAATGCGGCAGCTCTTAAACCCCTCGCTTGTCAGAGTAGGAAGAGGAGACACAACACAGCGTCTCCCCATCATATTCACAAAACCTACTTCAGAAACTTGGATACAAAGGGCGAAGTCTCACCGCGACGCAGGAAATGCCCTGAAGGACCTTCGCCCAAGAATTCCGAGAACCAGGACTCATGCTCGATTTCTTCATTGAGGATAGCCTGCGCCAAATCATAGGTGCGGTGGTCCTTACCAGCGGTCAGGTTGCAGATGTTAGTATAGCCCCGCACTGCACATCGCTCGGCTTCCACCAGCACGGTCAAGATCGCCTTGACATCGGTTGGGTTTTTCGGCAGGCTGGCGGGGGGACAAGCGGAGCAGTTATGGAACTCCACCATGCTCTCGGGCAGTTTGCCACCGAGTTCGTAGATGCGAGGAATCAAGGCCTCAAAATGGTTGCGGTCTTCAATTCGGGCGGTCTCGGCAATCTCTTTGATTGTCTCACCCTCCTGTCCGATCAGATTCACCCGTAAAATCGTGTAGTAGTAATAGGTGGTGAGTTCGGCAGCCGCATTGTTGACCAGAAGTTCTATCAATTGGTTGAGATTAACACCTGCCTTCTCTACCATTTCTTGTGCTACTTTAGCCATTTCATTCTCTCCTTTTCTTGGGCTTTATTCATCATTTGAACAACATAGCTTCGATTCCTATCTGTTTCGCATAGACATCACCGCCTTAATATGGCCAGACGAAAGAGGTAACCTCATATTTGCACCAAGCGTCATCCACTTATCTTTTCTAGGCGAAAGCCACAGTTTAGCCATATTCCTTCTTCATTGGGAGGTATAAGAACCATCCAGATTGCCACGGCACGTGGTGCCTCACAACCATACCGGGTATACATTCACTCGATTTTCGACCCATCGCCGTTGTTGCCTGTGACTTTCTTGTCAGCAATTGACTATTGTGACTTAATACTAATCTTCAGACTGTCTATCTTACCCACCCCCTCTAAGGAGGAGACCAAGCTGGTTATGGTGTTGGTGATGATATCTTTGGGGAACGGGGTAAGGGCAAGTTCATTCCCATTGACAAAGAGCTTGACATCACCCCGCTCCAGATAGAGTTCCAGGTCCCGTATGCTCTCGGCGCCTCTCAAGGAGGAGACGGCGCCGAATACAGTTCGAGCCAGAAACTGTTCGGCGAAGGGGTTGAGTTCGATAGAAGTATTGTTGACGGCAAGCTCTGCCCCAAGGTTACTTTCCATTTTACACCTCCCGGTTCGTAACTACGCTGTTCAGTTTTGTCATTCTGTTCAATCTGGCTATTCTCGTGGGCGGCGGTTTATGAGCGGGCTTCCGTTGCCAGGCCGCTAGACCTCGACCAGAAGTCTGCCGTCTTCAACCTTAACAGCGTACACCGTAAGGTTGCTGGGCCGCTTGAGTGCTCCTGCCATCTTCGATACGAGTCCTCCCTTTAACCAACGAAGCACCTGACCGTTGCTGATATCGAATTGAGAGCCATGACGAGGACAGGTGACCACAGTTCCTGTCAACTTACCCCGTGATAAGTCCCCCCTCATATGCGGACAGCGGTTATCAGCGGCATAGTACTTCTCCTCGATCCTGGCGAGAAGGATTTCGCGCCCCGCTGCCGTTACCATCTTCATTGTTCCGCTTTTCAGTTCATCTGTTCTAGCTACCTCTGCAAACTTAGCCATAAGACGCCTCCTTTCACAAATCCGACGTATCAGACGAATTCCTGCCTGCCTGGCTAGACTACTTTCCTGAATTTCTCCTTTGGAGCGCCGCAAATAGGGCACTCATCGGGGAGAACGGCGTCCGAGACGTAGCCGCAGGCCTGGCAAACATAGTACTCAACCTCCTCTTCAGCTATCATATGGGCCAGTGCCTTCTTATAGAGCTTGGCATGCCCCTTCTCCACATCGCGAGAATAACTCAAGACCGTTGCCACGCTCGTATTATCCTCTTCGTTTGCCTCTCTGACGAATTGAGGATAGGTGTTACTAGCTAGATTCTCCCTCTCAAAGGCACTCTCAAGGTTCTCCTGGGTATCGGACACAGCACCCAAAAGGCGGAAGTGGTTGAAGGCATGGACTGCCTCAGCGTCAGCGATAGCACGGAACAACCTCGCCACCTGGGCATAACCCTCTTGCTCAGCCTTCATGGCAAAAGCCAGGTTCCGCAGATGCGCCTGAGACTCGGCCATGGAACCCGCTTTAAGATTCTTCAAGGTCTTAGTCCCTTTTATCCCCG
>JAUWQY010000007.1 GCA_030610855.1 Dehalococcoidia bacterium | reverse complement strand
CTCCTTTATCCCAAAAGAGGTGTTGTCTGTTCCTCTGTGCTTTCTTCCTCTGATATCTGCTCTTCAGAGCCCTGCTCCTGAGGCTCCTGCGCCTCTGAGACCACCGCCTCCATTTCGTTCTCTCTTGCTCTAAACTCGCCGTCCAGATTGACACTGCCTATCTCAAAGGGTGGCCGGTGTGCCTGCAGTACATGCTCATCCCAGCAGTAGGCGTGCACGAAGGCGCCACACGAACAATGGAAAGCGACCCTGTCAAAAAGCAGCGGATTCCCACATACGGTACAGTTCATCTACCTACCTCCTGTAACTAGCACTCTTGTTATCAAACTGCTAATTATAGCGCGCTGACGGGGTTTCATCAAGCTTGCGATTTGAGCTATCTGGAATCCGGCTGAAGGAAGAGTTGCTGGACCACAAGAGATCTTACCGTCGAACCATTGTTGAGGCTGGATTGACTAGTTCAGGTTCCGTAGGCGGGGGACGAAGGCTAAGGTTAGAATCGACAAGAAAACCAGAACCGTAGCGAAGCCGCCGATTACCCACCGCACCTCTACCACCTCTGTCAGCAGTGCTGCGCCGAAGCCACAAAAGCCCACCAGCCCAACCTCCATCATGAAAATGCTCATCACCCGTGCCCGGTACTCGTCCCGGGAGTAGTCCTGGAGCATAGTGGTGGCCACCGCTATCAGCCCTGTCTGTCCCAGGCCGGCCAAGATGAGCAGGGACAGGGAGAGATACCACGAACTGGAAGAGGCGAAGCCTATCAGACCCAGAGCAAAACAGATGGCACTCATTATCAATAGGAGTCCCCGCCTCTTATCAGGCAACGAGGCAAGAACAAGGGAGCCACCGATGGCGCCGATGCCGATGAAGCTCATCATCACTCCCAGTCCACGTGCGCCAACATTCAGTACATCCGCAGCGACGATGGGCATCAACGTCAAGTAGGGCGTGGCAAGAACAATGCCGACAAGAGCGAAGACCAGAATGAGCAGGACAGTGATGTCGCCCCGGACGTATACAAGACCTTCTTTGATTTTCGATAGAGCACCTTGACCGGCGAGACCTGTTGGGCTGGTGCGTGGCAGGAAGGGAATGATGATGGAGGATGAAAGATACAGACCCGTTATCACATAGTAGGCAGTAGTGATGCCGAAGGCGTCAATAATAAAGCCGGCCAGCGCCGGTCCCAGAACCCGCATACCGTTCATTGCCAGAGTATTCAGGGAGACAGCATTCATGATTTGCTGCCCGCCGACGATTTCATAGAGCATCACCTGGCGCGAGGGCATCATAAGAGATGAGACTGTTCCCTGGAATGCAGCCGCCATTATCAGAATCCACCACGAGCCGCCGCGCTCGGCGCTCAAGTAGCCCAGAGCCAGGGACAAGGCAACGCCTAGTGAAATCACAGCTGAGAGTAGCTGACCAATGAACAAGATATGCTTCTTCTGCACCCGGTCGGCAATCACGCCGCCAAAGAGCGAGAAGAAAAGCATCGGTCCGGCCACGGCCAGAGACTTCAGCCCCACCATGGTGGGAGACCTGGTCAACTCGTAGATAAGCCAGTTGCGTGCCGTCATCTCCATGTTCATGCCGGCGGTGTAGCCTATCGTGTTGCCCAGGAAGAGCCTGTAGATCGGGTTCTTCAGGGAACTGAATGTTCGCAGGTTACGCAGAGATAACCTTTTCTTCCTATGGCCTGTGCTGGAGCCACCTTCTGTTACCTGGTCTCTACCGCCGCCCATTTCGGCGTTCTCTGATTTGTTCATGCCTTGTTTCTCGTGCGTTCCTGCTCAGTGTCCTAAGAAATGAAGGGAAAGGCTATCCTCCGGAGAAGCGGGGCTCTTTCCGAGGTTTCTGTGCTTGCGGCGTGTCCCGAGCTTGGGCCAGGCAAACTCGTGATAACGACCTGGTTCTTGCGAGCGTTGATGCACAGTATATCATCCCCTGCACCGTTAGGCACAGTTCTTGGGATAACCGCAGTGCACCGCTTCGGCAGGTTCAGTGATCTAGTTCAGATAGATGAGTGACACTTCATGTGCTTGTAAGATCGGGTAATAACCTTCCGTGTCGTTGCGAGCCCCGATGCAATCGGGGCGTGGCAATCTCATTGCGAAGCCGGAGCCTGCTATAGTTGGACTGAGAAACCTCGCTTAGAGATTGCGGAGCCTGTTCCGAACCGCAGATGAGGAATCTCGCTCCTCGCAATGACAAGAAAGAAGCGCCACTAATCGCCTGAGCGAGTACATTCAGTTGACAATCTGTTTGTGAAGCCGCTAATATGGAACGGCCCCCAATGAATATCAAGCGCGGCTTGCCTGATCTCTGCACATCTTATCACGACGCAATACGAGCTGAGTTAGAAGAGATCATCGATAGCAGTCCGTCGGCCCTTCGCGACATGCTACGATACCACATGGGCTGGCAAGATGAACACGGGCGTCCCTGTAGGGGAGAATCGGGTAAATTCATTCGCCCTACTCTCTGCCTTCTCAGTTGTGAGGCGGTAGGTGGTGACACGTCACAGGTAATACCCGCCGCCGCAGCCGTCGAGCTCATCCATAACTTCTCTTTGATTCACGACGATATAGAAGACGCCAGTCATGACCGTCATCACCGACCGGCTGTATGGCGATTATGGGGTCAGCCTCAGGCGATAAATGCGGGCGATGCCATGTTCGCTCTGGCTTATCTGGCGCTGCTTAAACTGAAGGAGAAGGGAATAGCCGATGATAAGATCGCTATTTCCACTGAGATGCTGAGCCTGGCCTGCCTGGAGCTCTGTGAGGGGCAGTACCTAGACCTGGA
This sequence comes from Dehalococcoidia bacterium, assembly GCA_030610855.1. Taxonomy (GTDB): domain Bacteria; phylum Chloroflexota; class Dehalococcoidia; order GIF9; family AB-539-J10; genus RBG-13-51-36. The sequence continues at coordinate 60,545 of JAUWQY010000007.1, read as the reverse complement.
ATATGAGAGCCGTCTCGACATCACGGTCGAGCAGTACCTTGGCATGGCAGCCAAGAAGACGGCAGCCCTGCTTGCGGTATCGACATCTTTGGGAGCATATGTGGGCAGCGGATATGGTAAGGTGGTGGATCTCCTTCACCTGTTCGGCAGAGAGCTGGGCATGGCCTTTCAGATTCGTGACGACATAATGGGAATCTGGGGAATGGAGGAAAGCACCGGTAAATCGGCCGGCGACATCCCGCATAGGAAGAAAACTCTGCCTGTAGTCTACGGATTGCAGCATAGTGCGGGGAAAGGTAAAGAAAGTCTTCAGAACCTCTACGCTCAAGAATTCATCGCCGGCGAGGATATAGCTGAGGTTAAGAGGGTGCTTGAGCAATCAGGCGCCAGAGCTTATGCCGAGAATCTGGCCGAGCAGCATTGCCATAGAGCTTTGGCGCAGCTCGCAGCTACCGGGCTTGACTCGTCCATGAAAGCTCCGCTTGAAGAGATAGCTTGTTTCCTATTGAAGCGCGATTTCTAGGAGGAAGCATGTCGAAAAGGACTGTCGCAGATATAGAGGTGAAAGGCAGGAGAGTTCTACTCAGGGTCGATTTCAACGTTCCACTGAATATAGAAACTGGCGACATTAGCGATGATAGCCGAATCCGTGCTTCGCTACCGACCATCAAATACCTCGTCGACCAAAGGGCTAAGGTGATCCTATGTTCCCACTTAGGACGTCCCAAAGGCAAGGTAGTTGAGAATCTGCGGATGGCGCCGATAGCACAGAGGTTGTCACAGCTTATAGGTTTGCCGGTCGGCACAGCGCCAGATTGTATCGGCCAGGATGTAGAAGGCAAAGCCCGGGCACTCAAAGAGGGCGACGTCTTGATTCTGGAGAACCTGCGCTTTCATCCCGAGGAAGAGGCAAATGCTCCCGACTTTGCCCGAAAGCTCGCCAGGTTGGCCGATATTTACGTGAATGATGCTTTCGGCACTGCTCACAGGGCTCATGCCTCCACCGTAGGTGTAGCCAAACACTTGCCTGCGGTGGCCGGCTTTCTAATGGTAAAAGAACTAGAGGTCATGGGGCAGCTTCTGCATAATCCAGAGCAGCCCTTCGCCTGCCTCATAGGTGGTGCCAAGGTGAGCGATAAGATAGAGCTACTGCAAAATATGCTAAGAAAGGTTGACATGTTGCTGGTTGGTGGTGGCATGGCCGCTACTTTCTTAAAGACGCAAGGATATGAGGTGGGGCATTCTTTAATAGAGGACGATAAGTTGGGCCTGGCCAAGAAATTGTTACAGGAAGCCGAGGAGTGGAAGGTGCCATTCCTGCTCCCCATTGATGCAGTTGTGGCGAAAGAAATCAAAGCCGGAGCCCCAACTAGAGTAGTGCCAACAACTAATGTACCATCGGGTAGCCATATCGTGGATATTGGCCCCAAATCGATTGAGCTTTTCCGTAGTAAGTTAGAGGGATGTCGCACCGTCATATGGAATGGCCCGATGGGAATATACGAGATACCTCAATTTGCTCAAGGAACCAGGTCACTAGCGAGTTTTCTGTCCACTCTCAATGCGACTACCGTGATTGGCGGTGGTTCTTCTGCCGAGGTAGTCCAGGAAATGGGATTGACCGATAAGATGACCCACGTCTCCACGGGGGGCGGCGCCAGCCTCAGGTTCCTGGAAGGCGCTGCCTTGCCCGGTGTGGAGGTCTTACTAGATAGGGAACAATAGGAGGCTGTGAAATGCGAATACCTTTGATTGCCGGCAACTGGAAGATGAATACAACTGTCAGTGAAGCTGAAAAGCTTGTCTATGACATGCTTGATAAACTGGACGAGGTAGAAGGAGTAGAAAAAGTGCTCTGCCCGCCATTCGTATCTTTGATTGCCATAGATATGATGCTCCGGAGTTCGTCTATTAAGCTCGGTGCTCAGAATATGCATTTTGAGACTCGGGGAGCTTACACCGGCGAGATATCCCCGCTAATGCTCAGCGAGTTATGTGAATTCGTCATACTGGGACATTCTGAGAGGAGATCGTATTTCGGGGACACGGATGAAATAGTCCACAGGAAGCTAAAGGCGGCTCTGGCAAGCAAGCTTAAGCCCATCCTGTGTATCGGGGAGAGACTTGAGGAGAATGAAGCTGGAAAGACAGAAATGGTACTCGATAGGCAGGTAAGGGCAGCTTTGGATGGCGTAGAGCCCCGCGTTGTGAGCCAAAGCTCCGAGTCCCGACCTTGTAGCGATGAGGAGACAGCGACGAATCTCGTAATCGCCTATGAGCCTGTTTGGGCTATCGGCACGGGCAAGGCGGCAAGCGGCGAGCAGGCAGCAGCAACTATTGGGTTTATTCGTAGTGTTCTAGCCAAGCTCTGGAATGGGAGTACAGCTCAAAGTGTGCGCATCCTTTATGGCGGCAGTGTTACCGGCGCTAACATTGACGAGTTCCTCTCTCATCCGGAAATCGATGGTGCCCTGGTCGGTGGCGCCAGTCTCAAAGCTGCGGAGTTCGTGGAGATTGTTGAAAAGACTGCTGAAATCAAAGGAAGCGCGAGGTAGTTAGAAACAAGTAGTCGATGGCGAAGTGCTTGGAGTCGAGGGCCTTATTGGAGAATGCGCCGGTGACTCGATCCTAGCTGGCGATCCTGGTTGTGGCGATATGAGCAAGCTGGGAGAACAACTCGCAATACAGCAGGCGAATACTCGAGGCTAGTACAAAAGGAGTGAACGAGCTGCCGCTGCAGAATTCTGACTACTGAGGCATGATTGTCATCGTTGGTCCCACTGCCGTAGGGAAAAGTGAGCTTGCTTTGCGTCTGGCTGAATGCTTTCCCGCAGAGATAATAAGCGCCGATAGCCGCCAGGTTTATCGCTGTATGGATATCGGTACTAACAAACCGAGCCTGGCTGAGAGGGCAGCGGTGCCTCACCATGTTGTCGATGTGGTCGAGCCCGACGAGGATTTCAGCCTGGCTACGTATCATGACCTGGCTGTCGAGGCGATGAAAGCCATTGAGCAAAACGGCAAGTTATCATTACTGGTCGGTGGCAGCGGGCTTTATGTGTGGTCATTAGTAGAGGGGTGGAAGATACCTCAGGTGGGGCCTGATGAGGAGCTAAGGCGCCATTTGGAAGCCAGAGCAGAGCAAGAAGGTAGCCATAGCCTCTATCAGGAATTGCAGGATATTGACCCTATAGCGGCAGAAAAAATCAACCCGAGCAATGCCCGTCGCATAATAAGAGCGCTGGAGATCTATCATACGACAGGGCATCTCCCTTCTCAATTGCGGCGTAAAGAGACGCCCGGTTTCACCGTCCTGGTCATTGGCTTAACGCAGGACAGAGGCGAACTATATAGAACGATTGATTGCCGTGTTGACAAAATGATACAAAGGGGATTGGTTGAAGAAGTGGAACAGCTGTTGAGGAAAGGTTATGGCCCTTCCTTGCCCTCTATGTCGGGAATAGGCTACAAGCAGATAGGCCAGTTTCTTCGAGGCGAGATGACTTTACCGGAGGCTGTTGATAGGATAAAGCATGAGACCCGTAGACTGGTTCGCCACCAGTATGCCTGGTTTCGCCTTGGTGATAAGAGAATTCACTGGCTTGATGTAGGTGAGGTGGAAGCTGGGGCCGGCTCCGATCTCATCGGAGTCGCCCTGGACAAAGCGAAGGGTCTTGTAGAGGGCTTCATATCATGAGATTCTCCGAGTTGCAGGCCACGGGTGCTTAAGTTGACATAATACCAATACCGGGCTATTATTAGGTGCAGGAGGAGATGATAAAGCAGAAGCTCTTTACTACTGAAGCCAAAGCGGAACAAGTATTCCTCGTAGGGGTAGGAAGTAAGACCTATGACCACGGTTGGTCAGTTACAGATTCCTTGCAGGAGCTGGCCCATCTGGCCAGGACGGCAGGCGCCAGCGTTGTTGGCACGTTGACTCAAAAGCTGGATAAACCTTCACCTACCCACTATATCGGTAAGGGGAAAATCGGGGAGTTAGTCGATCTCAAAGAGCAAACCTGGTACGACACGGTCATCGTCGATGATGAGCTCTCCCCAAGGCAGCAGAGAAATCTGGAAGACGCATTGGGAGTCAGAGTTATCGACCGCAGCGCTTTGATTCTACACATTTTTGCCCAAAGAGCCCGAACCAGTGAGGGAAAACTCCAGGTTGAACTGGCCCAGCATCAGTATCTTCTGCCCCGGCTTGTCGGGCAGTGGCGGCACCTGGAACGACTGGGTGGTGGCATCGGTACGAGAGGTCCTGGAGAAGCGCAGTTGGAAACTGATCGCCGCCTTATCCATAAGCGTATCAATCTCCTGAAGGGGAAAATAGAGAGAGTGAGGAAGCAGCGGTCCCTTTACAGGAGACGCCGCAAGGAAGAGGGCATACCGATTGTAGCCCTCGTAGGATATACCAATGCCGGCAAAAGCACTCTGTTTAACGCTTTGAGCAAAGCCGGGGTTGACGCCGATCACAAACTCTTTTCTACTCTCGATCCCGTCACGCGGCGGGTGGCTTTGCCCACCGGGCAACAACTCCTCATAACCGATACCGTTGGCTTCATCCACAAGCTTCCGCCTTCGATCATCGCGGCCTTCCGGGCTACTTTGGAAGAACTGGATGAGGCTGATTTGCTACTGCATATAGTTGACATAACACACGCCAACGCTGCGCATCAGTGTTTGACAGTGGAACGGATACTCAAGGAGTTGAATCTGGAGAGTAGATCAAGATTCACCGTGTTCAATAAGCTAGACCTGGCTGTGAAAAACGAGGCGGAGTTCAAGGCGCTGGCTACTATTCCTTACTTCGAGGAAGAGATATTATTGCCCAGAGAGGGCATTGTACTCATTTCTGCCGCCAGGGGATGGGGAGTGGACAAGCTTATGGATAAGATAGCTTGTCATCTTTAGGGGAGTGAGTTAAAACGAGCCATTGAAATCAGTCTCTTATTAGAAAATGAAGATTACAATTGTTTATGACAATGAAGTAAGAGAAGTGGGCCTAAGGCAAGGCTGGGGATTTTCTGCCCTTATTGAAGATACAGCCGCATCACCACTCTTGTTTGATACAGGCGCCGATAGCCCTACGCTGCTACATAATATGAAGGAGCTTAATATTGACCCAAAAGACATAGGTATAATCGTAATCTCACATGCTCATGAGGACCATACTGGAGGACTTTCAGAAATCCTTAGAATGAATGGGATTGCTGAACTTTACCTCCCAAGCTCCTTTAGCAGAGCGTTTCCGGGCAGAAAGGTAACCATGGTCAAAGGTCCCGTTCAAATTCGTGAAGATATCTTCTCCACTGGCGAACTCGAAGGCATAGAGCAATCCCTGGCCCTCAAGGTAGACAAGGGGATATTTGTGCTTACAGGTTGTGCTCACCCTGCGATGGAAAGCATTCTGGGAGCCGCCGCGAGGTTTGGAGAGCTCTATGGAATCGCGGGTGGATTCCACGGTTTCTGTGATTTTAAGGTTTTCAATGGCTTATCATTGATCTGTCCCTGTCACTGCACCACGTACAAGCAGGAGATAAGAGACTTATTTGGAGACAAAACGTTGGAGTGTGGAGCAGGGTTGGTAATCGAACTATGAAGGAGGGACCCTTTCGCCAAATATCCTGGTGCCTATTCTGACTATATTAGCGCCCTCTTGCACGGCCACCTTATAAGAATTAGTCATGCCCATGGAAAGATATCTCATCTCTACATTGGGGATCTGGAGCCTCTTAATCCTGTCGAGTATCTTTCTTGTCTCCTGGAAATAGGGTCTTGAGTCCTCGGGATCTCCAAAACGGGGCCCCATGGTCATAAGCCCCATCACCTTGATACTTTTAAGACTGGATATGTCTCTTGTTAGTTGTTCCACGTCTTCCGAGAGCACCCCTGATTTCTGTGGCTCTCTACCGCTGTTTACCTCAATCAATACCGGCATTATCTTGCCCATTTGAGCGCACCTTCTGTCGATTTCCCCGGCAATCTCCAGAGAATCAACGCTTTCTATCATGTCGAACATCTCTAACACTTTTCTCCTGACGTTATGTTTCTGGAGGGTACCGATGAAATGCCATTTTGCTCTCTTTCCCACCAATTCGTGTGCCTCTTTTGCTTCCCTGACGTAGTTTTCTCCAATAATTCGTATTCCCGCCTGGACAGCTTCCAGGACCTTCTCCGGTGTCCTTGTTTTTGCTGCCGCCACCACTTCAACTCCATCTGGCAGTTCAGCTAGCAGTCTGGCGACGGTCTCTTTGATTGTCTGGCCGGGCATGTCAATATTGTAATCCATTGGGCTTGCTGGCTTCAAGGATAGGGATGTTAAGACCAGTTGACAGGCTGCTGGAAAACTCAGAATTGGAGCCGAGAGAGCTTCGGGAGCCAGGAAACTCTCCTCCCTGAGTACTTTCCGAAAGATCACGCAGGTAGCTTGACAAAAGGGAGTTGCGATTGTATCATGGGATTGAGTATAATATTCCTTACACTCAGTCGTAACCTGTAGGGAGCTGAAACTGATGCTGCCTAATATCGATGATTTCTTGCTGAACTTGCAGGCCAATAAGTACTCTTCGGAGACGACTTACAACTATGAGCGGGATCTGAATGTCTTCAGCAATTTCCTGGATGAAAGCGACATTGAGTTTGACAAGATTGATAAGCGCGCCATCACCTATTACAAGGCGTATTTGGTTTCCCGTGACCGCAGAACAGCAAGTCTGGGTAAGCAAGGCGAGAAACAGCTTGATTCGCGCTCTGTAAACCGCATGCTATCGGCGCTAAGAGCGTATCTGCGCTACTTGATTGACATTGACTACTCCTGTCCTCTACCGCCTGAGGCGGTCAAGTTAACCAAGGCCGGCAAGAAGCATCCCCAGGTGGCGGAGCTCAAGGATTTGATCAGGCTGATTGAAGCGCCGAGTTCGTTCGAGTTGAATACGAGAACGGCTCTACGGAACCGCGCCATGCTCGAAGTGCTATTTGCTACCGGCATGCGGATTTCTGAGTTGTGCGGCCTGGACCGTAATCAGATCGACGATACCGGACGCATTTTCATCACCGGTAAGGGCAGAAAGCAGCGCTTCGTCTACCTTACTCCGCGGGCGAAACAGCATCTGGATGCATATTCAGCCACCCGCGAGGACACCTGTCCTGCCCTGTTCGTCCCTTATGCCGGTAGAAATGTGGCTAAATCCAGGAGAAGGATCTCTACCAACTACCTTCAGGATAGAATCAAGAGGTATCGGGAGAAACTGAAGATCAACGTCCCCACTTCGGCGCATTCCCTGAGGCATGGTTTCGCTACTTATCTGGCTGAAAGAGGTGCCAATCCGGCAGCTCTTCAGATTCTGCTGGGTCACGAATCCCTGGATACCACCACCCGTTACGTCCATGCCTCCGACAAGTATGCGGAGGAAACCCACCAAAAGTACCATCCCCTGGCTGAAGCAGATTAGAATCAGGCGGCAGTAACATTATGTCAACTGCCGCCGAATGAGGCTTCACTCTTCCCGGGCTGCTGTTTCTTACCGGGGTTATGGGAACACGCCTCTGATAGTCATGGCAGCTGCCAGCTGGCGCAGCGCAGTCATATAAGCTGCCGTTCTCATGTCGACTTTGTTCAGCTGGCTGAGGTGTAATACCTCGGTAAAGGCACTGGTCATCAATCTCCGTAAGTAGTTGTTTACTTCCTCTTCACCCCAGTAGAAGGACTGCAGACCCTGCACCCACTCCAGGTACGATACGATCACGCCCCCCGCGTTGGCCAGTATGTCAGGAACAATGAATATGCCATTATCACAGAGAATCTTATTTGCATCGGGTGTGGTCGGACCGTTGGCGCCTTCTACGATTATCCTTGCTTTTACCGAAGGGGCGTTAGCTTTGACCAGCGCATGTTCAAGAGCTGCCACTACTAAGATATCGCATTTGAGTTCCAGGAGTTCAGCATTGGTCAGGGTTTCGGCATTTCTGAAACCTATTACTGACCCCGTCTCCCTCTTTCGCGCGAATAAGCCCTCGAGGTCTATACCCTTCGGGTTGTAAACGCCGCCCCTGGAATCGCTTATTGCCATTACCCGGCAACCCTCCCTGGCTAGAAGGTCGGCTCCCGTCGCCCCCACATTTCCGCAGCCTTGAACGACAACGGTTGCTTCCAGCGGATTGAGGCCCAGATGCTTGGCCGCTAGCAAGGCACTGACCATGCAGCCGCGTCCGGTGGCCTCGAACCTACCATTGCTACCACCTATCTCCAAAGGTTTGCCGGTGACGACTGCGGGCACGGAATAGCCCCTTCCCATGCTGTAAGTGTCCATAATCCAGGCCATGATCTGGGGGTTAGTGCCTACGTCAGGAGCCGGGATATCGCTATCAGGACCCATGATAATCGCGATATCAGAGGCGTAACGCCGAGTTAGCCTTTCAAGCTCAGTTTGGGACAAGGTCCTCGGGTCGCAGATCACAGCTCCTTTGGCCCCACCGTAGGGGACACCGGCAACCGCTGTTTTCAGAGTCATCAAAGCTGCTAAAGCTCTCACCTCGTCCAGGTTGACATCTGGATGGTAGCGGATCCCGCCCTTGCTTGGTCCCCTGCTATCGTTGTGCACTACCCTGAAGCCGGTGAAGACTCTTACTTCCCCATCATCCATCTTTATCGGGAAATGGATCGTCAACTCCCGCTCGCATTCCATCAGTCTTACGCGGCACATTTCAGCGATGTTCATCTGCTGACAGACATCACTGATGAGTTTCCTAACATTTTGGAACGCCTGCTCGTTGGGACCTGTACTCATAAATTCACCTCCTTGTTTCTGTGATTCCACTTTTCGTGCGCATCGCGCTCATTTTCGACCCTACCCCATTGGTATTTCGGGTGTTTCTTATCGCCCAAGACCGACCTGCCTCTCCCTTACGGAAGAAGCTCAATGGGTGCCGATGATCACCTCTATCCTTCACAAGTCCCGGAATCTTGTCAGCTCTCGATAGTCCATGACGGTACTCATAGAGTGGTTTTCCGCTGCTATGCCGGATTCAACCGCGGCAGCTACAGGGTTGAGGCCACCGGCAAGTATCATCCCCACCCTGTTCAACTCGACCGGCACTCCACACACAGATTTGCTCACCTCGCCCATCATAAGCAATCCGTCCAGACCGGCTTCTTTTAACCCGGCAGCGACCTTCTCTCCTAATGGTTGGCATATAGCAGGTATTTCCCGGAAATTGGCCAGAATCCTTCCTTCCCCTCTTCTGACTGCTTGACCAACGCTGGTCATCTTACTGGCAATGTATAGCTCGGCAGGGTCCAAAGATGAGCCCGAGTATTGGATAAGCTCGACAAACCGCAGAGGTTTGCCGTTCTTAATCTGAAGGATGCCACTAAACTTGTAGTCCATAGGGACGCCGGCTTTGAGTAAAGCACCATGGATGACAACACTGCAAACAGTGGCCAAACCTATCTTGCCCTGAGGTGTGGTTATTCCGCCCAGGTTCTCTCCCGGGCGAGCTACAGCCACAAGCTCACTAACGCAGATCCCGGCCCGAAAGACCCTCTTCATGGCTTTAACTGCCTTCTCAAATTGCTTCTCAGGGAAGAACGAGATATTGACCGGAACTGTACCCTGGCGCCTTTCTATGTCGAATTCCGTTCGACAGGCCAGAAGCTCAATCCTAGAAGCCACGGAGCCAACCTTGTCGCTAACTAAAGCACTTTTCAGTTCCTCAAGGCCCAGTCGTGTGATCGACCTCCCGTCCCTTCCCATGCTCTCGGTAAACCCGCGCTCATCCATTAGTTTGAGGTGGTAGCGGACGGCCCGTTCGGTTAACTCGACGCCATGATCCTTAAGATGTCGCGAGACAACTCTAGCGCCCAGAGGTTTATCGGATTGGCTCAGAATCCTGAGAATACCAATTACCTTTCTCTCTACCTCCTGAGCCTGTTGTGTCAGCATTCTTTCGTCCTCCTGCTCGTCCGACTACGGTAACCTTTTACCGCATAATTCTGTCACACATATGACGGTACTGTCAATGCGTAAACATAACTCAGATTACGGAAAACGCTCATGGATGTCTGGTATACTATAAGCCAATATAACAATAGGGAGGCGAATTGCGTCCAATGAGGGTTGGAATAGCTCAGATTAATCCCACTGTAGGCGACATCAGAGGCAATACCGGGAAGATAGTGCAGTCCATTGACCAGGCGAACTCGCTCGGAGTTGACCTGCTGGTCCTTCCCGAACTGGCCATCACTGGCTACCCTCCCGAGGATTTGCTGCTCAAGCAGCAATTCATCAGGCGAAACAGGGAAAGTCTTGACAAGATAATAGAACACAGCGCGGATATTGCGGTAGTGGTAGGCTTTGTTGACAGTAATAGCGATGTATACAACGCTGCCGCCGTAATCTATGATAGACAATTGGTGGGTGTTTACCACAAATTCTACTTGCCGAACTACGGCGTGTTTGACGAGAACAGATATTTTCAGGCCGGGAGGGAGTGTCCCGTTTTCATTCTTTACGGTGTGGGCATAGGCATAACTATCTGTGAAGATATGTGGTATGAAGCCGGACCAGCAATTGTGCAGGCCTATGCTGGAGCCACGGTGCTGGTCAACATAAGCGCTTCCCCGTATCACGCCGGAAGAGGGCTTTTCAGAGAAAGGATGTTTGCTACCAGAGCATCGGATAGTGTAGCCATTGTGATCCACAGCAATTTGGTTGGCGGGCAAGACGAGCTTGTATTTGACGGCAATAGTCTGATTATCGATGAGAGGGGAGAGCTCATTGCTCGAGGTAAGCAGTTTGAAGAGGATTTCGTAGTAGCTGACTTGGATGTGGAGGCGGTACTTCGCTCTCACCTGCGCAATCCGCGGCGAAGGAAAGATGCGCCATGGATCAAGAAGAAGCTGGAAGATGCCACCAGAATAGAGGTATCAAGTCAGTTGGCGTCAACTGCCAGGCCTCCTTTGCCACCAAGACGAGTCGAGAGACTGGATGAACTGACGGAGATCTATCAGGCTCTCGTACTCGGTACCAGAGACTATGTGCGCAAGAATGGTTTTGAGAAAGTAGTTATCGGTCTATCCGGCGGAATCGATTCAAGTCTTGTGGCTGCCATAGCAACGGATGCCCTCGGCGCTGGCAATGTCATAGGTGTTTCCATGCCCTCTCGCTACTCATCCTCTGGCAGCAAGTCAGATGCCGAGGCTCTAGCGAGAAATCTGGGAATAGGATTCAAGGTAATACCTATAGAGAAAGCGTTTAGCTCCTATCTGGAGACACTGGCGGAGCCCTTCAAAGATACTCAACCGGACATCACCGAGGAGAACATCCAGGCAAGAATCAGGGGCAACATTCTCTTCGCCTTGTCCAACAAATTCGGCTGGCTGGTGCTCGCCTGTAGCAATAAAAGCGAGACTGCCACGGGCTATACTACGCTCTACGGGGATATGGCTGGAGGCTTCATTCCCCTGAAAGATGTCCCTAAGACACTGGTTCTGGAATTGGCCAAATACAAGAATCGGCACGCAGGAAGAGAGGTGATACCGCCTGCCATTCTAACCAAGGCGCCTTCGGCGGAACTAAGACCCAACCAGAAGGATACCGATACTCTGCCCCCATATGAGGTATTGGACCCGATTCTGAAAGCCTATGTGGAAGATGATGCGACAGTTGACCAGATCATAGCCATGGGTTTTGACCGGGATACAGTTACAGGAATAGCTCGCATGGTAGATCAGAGCGAGTATAAGCGCCGCCAGGCTGCCCCCGGCATAAGGATAAGTTCCAGGGATTTCGGCCGCGATAGGAGGCTGCCCATCACGAACCGGTTCAGGGAGGAAACATGGGCATCCTCATGATACGTTGCCAAGATGCTCTGCATTGACTAAAGGCGTTGTCACAACTACAATAGTCTGGTGGGGAAGGAGACGGATTGAGAAAACTGGGCGGCACTCTGTTAGCAGTCGGCCTCGGGATCTTGATGGGTTGGGGCCTTTATTGGTTCTTCCGTTTAGCTTTCTTGGAGCTACCCTTGGCGGCTAAGATTGCCATTGCTGCTATAGCCGTGGGCCTTATCATACTCCTGGCATCGCTAGGCCGCGAGAGGTGTCGAGCATCAAAGGAGGAGAAGGAGAAATTCAAGGAGGTTGAGAAATGATTGTGGTTACGATAGAACAGATAGAGGGCAAAAGGACAACAGAAACCCTAGGTCTGGTCAAAGGCAGCACCATCAGAGCCAGGCATATGGGGCGTGATATTATGGCTGGTTTGCGCAACATCGTGGGTGGCGAAATCACGGAGTACACTGTAATGCTGGCACAGGCCCGGGAGGAAGCGCTAGAGAGGATGATTGAGCAGGCTGAGAAGATGGGTGCTAATGCCATAGTAGGCGCCAGGTTTGTAACCTCGATGGTGATGTCTGGTGCTGCTGAGATGGTGGCCTACGGAACAGCAGTGAAAGTAGCGTGAGTGTAAATCGGCTATGCTGAACGCTCTCAACTTTTCTCATTTCACGATTCTGCCGTTCTTGATCACTCTCTCAACCAGGTTCATCCCGAACCAGTAGGGCAACTGGCGATGATTGGGGATGTTCAGGATGATGATATCGGCTTGTTTGCCAACATCCAGGCTGCCGATTCTGTCGCCTCTATCCAGAGCGTAAGCGGCATTGATGGTCGCGGCGTTAAGAGCCTCTGCGGCAGTCAATCTCATGTATCTGCAGGCCAGAGCAATGATCATCTGCATGGAGAGCGTCGGACAGCTCCCGGGGTTGAAATCGGTAGCCAAGGCAATCGGTATGCCGGCATCAATTATCGTTCTCGCCGGCGCGTAATGCCCTGTCATTAGATGAAAGGGAACCCCGGGCAAGAGAACGCCGATGATCTTCTTCTCCGCCATCAGCCTCATTCCTTCTTCAGAGATGTAATCCAGATGGTCTATTGACGTTGCTCCCAGGTCCGCCCCCAGTTCCACTCCGCCGATGTCACTGAACTCCCCGGCATGGAGCTTTATCCTCCAACCGCAAGCTTTGGCTCTCTTCAGAACTGTTTCCGCTTCTTTGGCTGAGAATGCTCCCTCTTCCACGAAGACGTCGCAGTATTCCGCCAGGGCCTGCCTTCTGAATTCTTCAATCATTCTCAGAACTTCATGAACGTAGGCCTCTCTGTTATCTTTGAACTCCTGAGGAACTGCATGGGCGCCAAGAAACGTTGGCACCGACTCAATCCTTCGGTTCGTATGCAAACATCTAACCGCGGCCAACATCTTCAATTCGTTCTGAAAATCGAGGCCGTATCCGCTTTTTATCTCCAGGGTCGTCGTGCCGTAATCGGATGCCATCCTTATTCTTGCCAGAGCGGCGGCCAGCAATTGCGGAGGCGTCGCCTGTCTCGTCCTGTTAACGGTGCTCATTATGCCGCCGCCCTGTTTCAGAATCTCAAGGTAATTGGCCCCTTGAGTCTTCAAGGCAAACTCATCTTCCCGCGAACCTGAGAAAACCAGATGAGTGTGGCAGTCAACGAATCCGGGAAGAACTGTCTTTTCCGTAGCGTCAATAATCTTCTTGGCATCTTCGTTGAGATGACCGATGGCGACAATCCTGCCTTCCTTGATAGCCAAATCTCCGCCCTTGACTACATCCAGAACGTCCAGATCTCGTCCGGTTTTGGGACCTGCGCTCTTACAGGTGGCCAGTTCTGAGGCGTTCTTGATAAGAATATCTAACACGGGATCTTGACTCCCTTCTCTCCGGCTGTCCTGGTGGCGATTTCATAACCCGCATCGGCGTGTCTGGCGACACCAATGCCCGGGTCAACTGTCAAAACCCTTTCCAATCTTCTCTCTCGTTCCTTTGTTCCGTCAGCCACACAAACCTGGCCGGCATGCAGGGCGTAGCCTATTCCGACTCCGCCTCCGTGATGGAAAGAAACCCAAGAAGCGCCGTTGACGGCATTCAGGGCGAAATTCAGAAGCGGCCAATCGGCAATGGCGTCCGACCCGTCCTGCATTCCCTCCGTCTCGCGGTTGGGAGAAGCCACCGAACCTGTGTCCAGGTGGTCTCTGCCGATAACCACAGGGGCTCTTAATGTCCCTCGACCGACCAGGTCATTTATCACTTTGCCAAATCTGGCTCTATCACCGTAACCCAGCCAGCAAATCCTGGCCGGCAATCCGATGAAAGGAACTCGTTCCTGGGCTTTTTCTACCCAACGACGAAGAGCGGCATCTTCCGGAAAAGTCTCGAGCAGCGCTCCGTCAAGCGTTAAGATATCTTGCGGATCTCCTGAAAGAGCAACCCATCTGAATGGACCTTTGCCTTCGCAGAAAAGAGGTCTGATATAAGCGGGCACAAAACCCGGATACAGGAATTGGCCATTGTCATCTCTTGTCCGCAAGCCGCCTGTTTCCGCTTGCTGTCGCAGATTATTCCCGTAATCAAAACAAACAGCTCCCTGTTTCTGCATTTCCAAGATTGCTTCAACGTGCTTAACAATTGACTCGTAAGCCCGCGCCTTGTATTCGTCAGGGCTTCTCGGCAGCTCACCGGCGGGAACATAACTCCAGATGTCATGAGCTGGCGTCTGGTCAGTGACGATATCAGGGATGACTCCTCTCTTGACCAGTTCCGGATGAACCTCGGCGGCGTTGCCGACCAATCCGATGGAAAGGGGCAGCCGTTTTCTCTTTGCCTCCTTTGCCCATTTCAAAGCTTCGTCAAGGTCTCCGGTCATCGTATCGCAATATCCTTCGCGGATTTTCTTCTTAATTCTCTCCGGCCTGACCTCGACGTCCAGGATAACTGCCTCGTTCATAGTGGCGGCCAGGGGTTGGGCACCCGACATTCCGCCCATCCCGGCGGTGAGGATGAACTTCCCCTTAAGAGAGTCTTTGCCGAATTCTTTCCTGGCTAAGGCAGCCAGAGTTTCGTACGTTCCCTGCAGAATCCCCTGGGTGCCAATGTAAATCCATGAACCGGCCGTCATCTGACCATACATGGTCAGCCCCATCTTGTCGTATCTGTCGAAGTTCTCCTGGGTTGCCCACTGAGGTACGATATTGGAATTGGCGATGATAACTCTGGGGGCCTCGCGGTGGGTAGGTGCGACATAGACGGCTTTGCCTGATTGGATGCAGAGGGTCTCCTCATCCCCCAGGTTCTTCAGGGCCTCGACAATCTTGCGGTATTCCTGCCAGTTTCGAGCAGCCTTTCCCCGGCCGCCGTAGACAATCAGGTTTTTCCAGTCAGTGGCAACCTCGGGATGCAGATTATTCCTCAGCATGCGCAAAGCAGCTTCCGCATCCCAATTTCTGCACTCCAGTTCACTGCCTTTCTTGTTAAGAATTGGCCTCATCTCATACCTCCGTTAATATCGTCTTCAACGTGCAAACTACTTCCTGAAAATGCGCAAAGACACAAGCCCCATCAGTGAAGACGAGCCTCTACCTGGCTCAATATCGCCCCTGATCTGGAGACCGTTGAGCGAAGCTTGTGGGCGGCCTTAAGTATCTCTTTTTCGTACTCCTCGTCTTCCATTGAAATGAGATTTACCGTGACGTTCAGCAGAGCCCCTTCAACGGCGGCTTCTGCCATCTTAGCTGCCACACCTATGTCGGTGATGAGTCTGGGATTGCAGCTTTGAAGCAAAACCCCGGCCAACTTCAGAACCTCGTAAGCGTATCTTGCTGTCTGTAAGGGAATCTCGGTAGCGTCTTTCAGATCTCCTCCGGCAAAGGCCTCGGCATCCTTATCAACCAGGTTGATAAGAACCTTGCCGAGTCTTCGGGATTTCTCAGCGGTTCCGCTATCTCGGGAAAACTCGGCTGCCATTGAGACAAGACCCGCGGCCAGGGCCCCCGAAAGAGCGGAAACGGAACCGCCGCCGGGAACCGGTTTTCGGCAAGCCAATTCCTCCAGGAACTTGTTCAGAGTCATTTCCTGTAGCTTCACTGGTCCTCCTAAATCAAATACTCAATGATCTTCTTGCTGGCATCGAATTCTTTCAGGGAATTGAGCCCCAGGCTGTTTATGGCGCAGTCAATCAACACTTCCTCCGACTGTTCTTCGGGAGAATAGAACCTGCCTGCCGCCAAAATGGCCTCCTTGGGCACCAATCCTACTATCTCTGATCCCATTACTTCTCCGAGGCCGGGAGACAATCTCTTCACCATCTCAAAAACCTCGTGGGGTGGCGTTACCTTGTAGTTCGTCAGATTTGTGGAGACCTGGTAAATCCCGCATTCCTCAAGAGAAACACCCAGTGCTTTGACCTCTCTGAAAACTCCGGGGAAGCGCACCTTTTTGCCGTCCTGGGAAATGGAAGTCCGGCCCGATTCTCTGATGCGGCCGGCAATGATGTCGACTGCTTTTTTGCTCTCCGCTCTCAGATTGATGTTGAAGGCAATCAGGGGTTCTCTAGCGCCGATCATTACCGCTCCCGCCCTTCGGTTGAGAACCACGGGGCCGAAATCGGGCTTCCAGACAGGGTCTCTCAGTTTCTCTGCCAGACCTTCATACTCGCCGGCTCTGATCCGGGCTAGATTCTCTCTATCGGGAGATCCCGCTGCTTTCCCATAAAGATACACGGACATGGCCAGTTTTTCGGCCACTTCCCTGCCTAGCTCCACGGCCAGAACTATGCAATCGGCCATGGTGGTGTTCTGAATTGGCACGAAAGGGCAGACATCGCAAGCACCAAGACGCGGATGCTCTCCTCGATGCATGGACATGTCTATGAGCTCGACCGCTTTAGCGATGGCCGAAAACGCCGCTTCCTTAACTCCCTCCGGCATGCCGACGAAAGTTATGACCGAACGGTTGTAAGATGGGCTGATATCGATGTCCAGAACCTTAACTCTATCGGCCTTCTGTATTTCCGCGGCGATAAGACTTACCTTTGTTTCGTCGCGACCCTCGCTAAAATTCGGGACGCACTCAACAATTCGCTTCATCATCCAAGAATCCTCCCTTATGAATGAGTCGGCGGGTCTTCTCGATGTCCTCTGAAAGCACTCTGTCTTTCTCTGGCTGAGAGGCTTGAGAAGCGCAGAGAGCTTCAATGGCTATGACGTATTCTGTATTCTTCAGTATCTCCCAAGCTTTCCTCACGGCCCAGGCTCCCATACTGACAAAATCCTCCTGACCCGCAGAAACCGGTATCGAGTCAACCGAAGCCGGATGAGCCAGAGTCTTGTTCTCCGAAACCAGTGCGGCTGCGGTATATTGAGCGATCATCAACCCGGTATTCAGGCCGTCTGTTTTTGCCAGAAAGGGTGGCAGGTCGGAAAGCTTGTCATTGAGCAAGCGCTCGATTCTTCTTTCGGAGATGCCGGCCAGGCCGCAAAGGGCGATCGACAGGCTGTCGGCAGTTTGAGCCAGGATCTGGCCGTGGAAATTGCCGCTGCCCTGAACGATTCTTGGCTTCTTCCCTTCGAACAGAATCAAAGGGTTGCCGCCAAAGGAGTTAATCTCGATGTTGGCAACGTCTCTTGCCCTGTAGAGAGCTTCTCTGAAAGCGCCGTGCACCTGGGGAATGCATCTTAAGGAATAGGCGTCCTGCACCAGGCTTGACCTTCTCTCTGCATTCTTCCTCTTCAGAATATTCCTCAAGTTGAGAGCGGTGGCAATCTGCCCCGGATGAGGCCTCAAACTGTGAAGCTGGTCCTCAAAGGACTGAGAGTCGTAGCCCAGGATTGCCGTAGTCGAGGCAGCTACTGTGTCGGCGGTTTCAACCAGAATATCGGCTTGAAAAACCAGAAATGCAAGATAACTCGTCATCAGACCGGTGCCGTTCAACAGAGCAATGGCTTCGCCAACCTCCAATTCAGCCGCCTTCAATCCGTGGTTTTGGAAGACGGATTCTGAGGGCAGGAGCATACTACTATCTCCACAGAAGACATCTCCCCTTCCGATCAAAGCCAGAGCGATATGCGCCTGGGGAATGAGATCCCCGCTTGCTCCCAAAGAACCTTTCCCGGGAACTCGGGGGATGATATCCCGGTTGAACATCTCAATCAGAAGTTCCAGGGTGGACAGCCTGATTACAGAGCATCCCTTTTTGAGATTCAAAATCATATGAAGCATCATTCCTTTTGCTATCTCGTTTTCCAGAGCCGGGCCAATCCCGCAGGCATGGCTCATGATGAGGTTCTCCTGAAACTCCTTCATCCTGTTTGCGGGAACACGCTTGTTCAAGAGAGCACCCACGCCCGTGTTGATTCCGTAGTAAGGCCTCTCGGCATCGGTTCTTAGGACTTCTTCGAAAGCTTTTCTGGATTCTCTGATTCTGTCCTTCTCTTCCTTGGTCAAGGCAATCTTCTCTTCGCCGCGGCAGAGAGCCACGAACTCAGAGTAGTTCATCTCGTCCGTCATTGCTCATCTCCTTTCCAAAGAGCTCTCTTCCGTATATAATATCTTTTTCTTCAAAATGGCAAGTCTTCCTTAGGAACATTATCGCATTTTCTGCAGGTCGGGGTATAGATGCTGTGAGCGGGACCATTGAGACTCGGAGGATGATAGATGCAGCATAGGATTTCCATAGACCATCTTCTGTGTAGAGGCTGCAATCTGTGTTTGGAAGTGTGCCCGAAGGAGATCTTTCAGGATTCGGCTGTAATCGGTTCAGGAGGCTTTAGACTGAAACAGGTTGTTTCTCCGGAGAAATGCACCGGTTGCGGCCTGTGCGAACTCTGTTGTCCAGGAGCGATCAGTCTTGATTGTCTGCCTGACGAGGTTTTCGCAACGATTTTGGCGGGAAGAGAGAGTAGGAGAACCCAAAGTCAGTCTCGGGGTGGCTGGAAAGAAGTGAAGAGCCTTCTGCAGCCGGGGAG
The DNA here is from genome assembly GCA_030610855.1 of Dehalococcoidia bacterium. Lineage (GTDB taxonomy): Bacteria > Chloroflexota > Dehalococcoidia > GIF9 > AB-539-J10 > RBG-13-51-36. The sequence continues at coordinate 41,721 of JAUWQY010000007.1, read as the reverse complement.
ATACTTCATGACAGGTAATGACGCAATTGTCGAAGCTGCCTTAGCGGTTGGATGCCGGTTCTTCTCCGGCTACCCGATCACTCCGGCCAATGAGATTCTGGAGGGAATGGCAAGGAGACTGAAGGAGGTAGGCGGAAAGTTCATCCAGGCAGAAGATGAAATCGCCTCCATCTTCATGGTTTTGGGCGCTTCCTGGGCCGGATTGAAAGCGCTGACTGCCACTGCCGGGCCGGGCTTTGCTCTGATGCAAGAAGGTTTGAGTCTAGCCGATATGGCTGAAGTACCTTGCGTTGTTATCAATGTCCAGAGGGCCGGTCCTTCAACCGGCCAGGCGACCAGGCCGGCGGCAATGGACATGAGAGAGGCGAGATACGGCTCTCACGGCGGAGTTGAGCGAATAGTGCTCTATCCCGAGTCCGTTCAGGAAGTCCTTGACTTAACAATTGAGGCCTTTAACATGGCCGAGAGGTTCAGAACGCCCGTCATTCTTCTTTCCGATGGTTATCTGAGTCATCTCTCCGAAAAGGTTGAACTAAGCGAGCACATAAGAGTCTATGACAGAATCTACGTTCCTGGAAAACCGGCGTTCGGTCCGACTCCGGATTTCTCGGCTCCTTCGATGCCCAGGTTCGGTGATGGCGAGAATGTCGGAGTGACCGGTTCGACTCACGACAGGTTTGGCAAGAGGGCGACTGCCGACCCGTCAGTTCAAGAGAGTTTAGTTTTCCATCTTGACCGTAAGATTCTGGAACATCGAGAGGAGCTTACGGATTGTGAGGAGCTATTTCTGGAGGATGCAGAAACGGCGGTAGTCGCTTTTGGAACGGTTGGCCGGTCGGCCAAATGGGCGGTCAAAGAGGCGCGAAGATTGGGGAAGCCAGTCGGACTTCTGCGGCCGAGGATTGTCTATCCATTCCCGTCCCTGAGAGTTAGGGAGCTCGCCGGAGCTGTCAGGAAATTCGTTGTTCCCGAGATGAACCAGGGTCAGATGTTTCATGTCGTCAGCGAGAAGGTGTCCAGAGAGGTCGTGTCGCTGCCTCAGCCCAACGGTCAGATCATCGATCCCCGGAGAATTCTGAGGTACTTGATAGAAGGGGTGTGGTAAAATGAACATCCGGGAACTGAGAAAGGTCTACTTAAGAGAAGAAAAGACGACCTTTTGTCCTGGCTGCGGCTACGAGATTTTCATCAATTGTTTCTTGAGGGCGGTAGAGAAGTTGGGCAAGAAACTGGACGATTACACTTTCACCGCGGGCATCGGCTGTTCCGCCTGGGTACCCAACAACTATTTCAGGGCCGATAATTTTCATACTGCGCATGGCAGGGCAATTCCGGCAGCCATCGGTTTGAAATCGGCCAACCCCGATTTAGAGGTGGTAACGATAGGCGGCGACGGCGATATCGCTTCAATCGGCGGCAATCACCTGATTCACGCTATTAGAAAGAATGTCTCAATTGCCGTTTTTTGTCTGAACAATTTCATCTACGGAATGACGGGTGGTCAGGTCGGCCCGACCACGCCCCTGAAGTCAAAGACTTCAACCACGACCGAAGGGAATCTTGAAGAACCGTTTGATTTGGTGAGACTGGTTCTGAGTGTCGGCGGGAAGCACGCTAGTCGATATCCGACGTCCTATCCCCACCTTCTGGTAAAGGGTGTAGAGAGCATGCTTCTTTCCCCTGGTTTTCGCTTCATGGAAGTGGTCAGTCAGTGTCCCCGTCAATACGGTCTGAGAAATGAGATTCCCACTGCTTCAAGCATGCTTGCCTGGCAGAAGAGGCATTATGTTTCAAAGGAGAAAGCCCGAGCCCTCAATTCTGGTAAACTGGAAGGCAGAATTGTTTTCGGTAACTTCCGAAGTCTGAAGGAATATCTGGGTTTTTTGCCCGAGGAAGAGTAGAAATGCAGAAGGAGATCATCTTTTCCGGCAAGGGCGGTCAGGGTCTGGGAGTTATGGGCCGGATTCTGGCCATGGCTGCTGTTCTCGATGGAAAGGAAGTCGCCAGTTCAGTATCATACGGTGGGGAAGTCACCGGCGGGCTTTCGCAATCGGAAGTAATAATCTCTGATGAGAAAATCGACTTTCCGGCTGTCCTGAACCCTGATATCCTGATCCTTTTGAGCCAGGAGAGTTATGACAAATTCGCTCCGGGGACTGACCGGAAGGCACTGCTTTTCTGCGATCCGAGTTTCGTGAATCCAGGGCAGACCTCTGAGGGCCTTAGGATACTCTGGGTACCTGCTGCAGAAAAGGCGGTAGGGAGTTTTGGCAGAAATCAGTTTGCCAATATAGTAATGCTCGGCGCGGTCGTTGCCATTACTCAGATAGTCCGGCCGGAATCGGTTATCCAGGTGATTATCGAGGAATTTGAGAGGAAAAACCCCGAGTTGAACGAACAAGCCTTTGGGATTGGCCTCCAAATTGAGCGTCAACCTTGTGATTATCATCTATGCGACTCAGCAAACTGCCTTAAAGCACGTTTACGATCCGGTGAAGCACCTTTGAGTTGAATGAGAACTAGAGAGAGGAGGAACATGACTGAGAGAGAGTGGAGCATCACAACATCTCAAGAAGCCATTGAGATGCATGAAAGATACATAGTTCAGACCTACAAGCCGCACAAATTCGTCTATGCAAGGGGAAGAGGAGTTTGGGTCTGGAATCCCGAAGGCGAGCGAAAAATGGAGATGCTGAGCTGTTATTCGGCTCTGGGTGGCGGCCACTGCCACAGGAACATTCTGCAGGCTTTTGTAAGACAGGCAAGGAGATACTGGCCGGGCTCTAATGCCTTCTACAATGACGTGGCCCCTCTGTTTGCTAAGGAACTGGTGGAATTCTGTGAAATGGCAAAGGTTTTGCCGATCAATACGGGGGCGGAAGCAGTCGAGAGGGCGATCAAGATTGCCAGGAAATGGGGCTATACCTGCAAGGAAAATGCCGGTGATTCTTTGGGATTCGAGAGGGTCGTGGACGCAGTGGAGACTGCCAAGACCTGGGGCAAAAAAACCAAAGGCATTCCGCTCGATACGGCCCAGATTATTCTCTGCGACAACAACTTTCACGGCCGCACAATTACCGTGATTTCAGCTTCCAGCCACGACAAATACAAGAGGTACTTCGGTCCCCTTACTCCCGGCTTCACTCTTATTCCCTATGGCGACCTTGCTGCTTTAGAAAAAGCGATTACCCCTTACACCGTTGCTTTCCTGGCCGAACCAATTCAGGGCGAAGGGGGAGTGGTAGTTCCACCTGAAGGTTATCTGAAGGGCGCCAAACGAATTTGCGAAAAGCGTAATGTCTTGCTTGTCTGGGATGAGATTCAGACGGGATTGGGCCGTTGCGGAAAGCGCTTTGCCTACCAATACGAAGATGCCAAACCCGACATCCTGATCTTAGGCAAGTTCTTGGGCGGAGGACCCGGTCAGGTTTCAGCGGCTGTCTGCAACGAGAAAGTGGCGAGTGTTCTGGAGTATCCCGAAGACGGAAGCACTTTCCAGTGCCACCCCATTGACTGCGCTGCTGCCCTGGCAGCCTTAAGATTGATTCAGGATGAAGGATTGACGGAGAGAGCTTTTGAACTGGGCAACTACTTCCGGGCAGAACTGGAGAAGATGAAGAGTCCTCGTATCAAGGAAATCAGAGGGAGGGGATTGCTAATAGGTGTCGAGCTAAAACACGAACTTGGCGGAGCCAAACCATTTGTTACTAAACTAATCGAAGCAGGCATACTCTGCAATCAGACTCGTGAGCACACTATCCGTTTTGCCCCCCCTCTGGTAATAACCAGACGCGAGATCGACTGGGCCTTAAAGAGACTGAAGAAAGTCCTAGCAGGGCCGTGAGCTTCTAATCGTTTTCGATTAGGTCTTCTGGGCCTGGAAAGCTTATGTCAGGAGGTTAGTTATATGGTCGGCATAAAGTCTTACGGAGCTTATATCCCGCGGTATCGAATGAATCACAACACTATCTTCACAGCTGTCGGATTCTTGGGAACGTTCCCGCCGCCCGGCGAAAATGCAATCGCTAGTCATGATGAGGATTCTCTCAGCATGGCAGTCGCCGCGGGAACTGATTGTCTGGGTGACGTGAACCGGGAGACCGTTGATGGGCTGTATCTTGCTACCACCAGTCAGCCTTATATGGTAAGGCAGAATTCGGCTCTGATAGCCACTGCTCTTGATTTGCGGTCAAACATGAGGACTGCTGATTTCCTGGGCTCTGTGAAGTCAGGGACAAGTGCACTGCTTTCCGCCTTTGATGCCGCAAAGGGAGAGATGTCAAGCAATGTTCTCGTCTGTGCTTCTGACTGCCGCTTGAGTAAACCGGGCAGTCCTCAAGAGTATCTTTACGGCGATGGCGCTGCTGCGCTTCTTGTGGGAGATGATGATGTGGTTGCTACTTTTGAGGGTTCGTATTCCGTTTCTTACGATTTCCCCGACCGATGGAGGGCAAGTGGGGAAAGATTTGAGCATGCCTGGGAAGACAGGTTCATCCGCGATTCTGGCTATGGTAAATTCGTTCCGGAAGTAATTTCTGGGCTGTTGAAGAGATACAACCTGAACATCAAGGACTTTGCCAGGATAGTCTATCCAGGTCTGTATGCGCGAGAGCATGGAGCTATAGCCAGGCGATTAGGTGCGGAGCCTGATCAGCTTCAGGAGACATTGCTCAGCACAGTCGGTGATACGGGGTCAGCGTCGCCTTTGATGATGTTGGTAGCGGCACTGGAGGATGCGAAGCCAGGCGACAGAATACTGGTTGCCAGCTTCGGAAACGGCAGCGACGCACTGTTCTTCCGGGTTACTGAGAGAATAGAGAGCATAACTGGTAGAAGGGCGGTGAAGAGGCACCTCAACTCGAAAAAGGAGCTTGCTAGCTATGAGAAATACCTTGCCTTCAGAAATCTGGCACCGATGGACCTGGGTATGCGTGGAGAGATGAGCATACGCACGCCGATGTCGGCACTGTTTAGGGAACGGAAGGTAGTTCTGGCTCTTTGTGGCTCGAAGTGCAAGGAATGCGGTACGCCGCAATATCCATATCAGAGAGTGTGCGTAAATCCTGATTGCGGAGCCATTGATCGGATGGAAGATTATCGCTTTTCGGATAGGCAAGGCGTAGTATTCACTTATACTGGTGATAATCTGGCGGCCAGCATTGACCCACCTTCAATATATGGCCTGGTGGATTTTGATGGCGGTGGCAGGTTCTGGTTTGATTTCACTGATTGTGACCTGGATTCTGTTAAAGTAGGCATGCCGGTAGAGATGACCTTCCGCAGACGATATGTTGATGAGTCGAGTGGCGTTCACGGCTATTCATGGAAGGCAATGCCAATACGTGCCTGACCACAGCGGGAAGTAATAAGACTTACGGAGGGAGCAAACATGGCAGAAGGTATCAAAGACAAGGTTGCTATTATAGGGATGGGTTGCACCAAGTTTGGAGAGCTATGGGACAAGAGTGCAGACGACCTTATGGTAGACGTTTTTCAAGAATGTATTGAGGACGCTGGCATAGAAAAAAAGGACATCAATGCAGCCTGGTTTGGCGTGCATTTTGAGGAACAGAGTGTAGGAAAAGGGGCTACGTCTATGGCTTTAGCATTGAAGTTACCCTTTATTCCGGTCACCAGAACGGAAAATTTTTGTGCTACTGCCACCGAAGCGTTCAGGGGTGCATGTTACGGTGTAGCTTCAGGAGCTTATGACATAGCCCTGGCTCTGGGTGTAGAAAAGCTCAAAGACACCGGATACGGTGGGCTTCCGGGTGGCCCTGGTCTTATGGGAACAAAGAATGCGCTGATTATGCCCAAGTTGACCGCGCCTGGGGCTTTTGCCATGCTGGCGACCCGATACTTTGCTGTGTATGGCCTCAGTCCGGAGGAAGGCAAGAGAATGCTGGCTAAAGTGTCAGCCAAAAGCCATTACAACGGGGCACGGAACCCGAAGGCGCATTTGCGCCGCGAAGTGACTGAGGAACAGATACTGAGTGCGCCTATCATTGCTTGGCCACTGGGGCTTTTTGATTGCTGTGGAGTCAGTGATGGCGCAGCGGCCGCAATCATAACCAGAGCTGACATGGCTAAGAAGTTTCGGCCAGACCCCATACGTGTCAAGGCACTGCAAATCGCCGTGAGTTCGGGCGAGGAACTGATGTACACCAAATGGGACGGAGCTCATGTTGAGACCGGTTACCGAGCTGGCATTCTGGCTTACAAGGAGGCGGGGATAAAGAACCCTCGTGAGGAGATAAGCATGGCTGAGGTGCACGATTGCTTCTCCATAACTGAGGCAGTGACTATGGAAGATCTGCAGTTCAGCGCCAGGGGGAGAGTCAGGGAGGACATCGAGGCCGGCCGTTTTAATCTTGATGGCCCCCAGCCTGTTCAGCCGGATGGTGGATTGAAGTGCTTCGGGCATCCTATTGGCGCCTCTGGTCTCAGGATGCTGTATGAGATGTACAAGCAATTGCAGGGCAAAGCCCAGCTCCCGGAACGACAGATCAAGAATCCCAAGCTAGGTCTGACCCACAACATGGGCGGTTTTCCCGCCATGAACATCGTTAGTGTGGCTATCATAGGGTTATAGAAGGAACTCAATCAAGGAGACTAGCTATGGCTGAAGGTAGTTTGATTACGGATGAGCTACGGAAATTGATAGGAGTGCCTTCTGAGGCCATCGTTTTCAAGGTCGAGGAAGGAGCGATCCAGAGGTATGTGCAGGCCATAGGTGACCCCAGCCCTCTGTACAATGACCCGGACTTTGCCAGTAAGACGAAGCATCGCCGTCTTGTGGCTCCTCCCGGTTTCACGGGTTGGCCAGTCAAGGCCGGACGCCCTACCGAAAAACTGTTCGAATCTCTGGTTAAGGCTGGAGCACCTCCGAGGATTCTCGATGGCGGTGTCGAACTCGAGTTCATTGAACCTATTGGTGCTGGCGATGTACTAACTGCCACACCCAGAATTGCCAGCATAAGCGAGCGCGAGACGAGACTGGGCAGAACCATGTTCACGACAGCGGAGATCGCTTTTGTGAACCAGAATGGCAATGAAGTGCTGAAGAGCAGGTCGACATTGATCCAGTTCTAGTCTGTTCTACTGCTTTGTTCTAGGAAGAGAGATGCCTAAGCAGGTTTGCTGTGAGGACGTTGAGGTAGGTACTGAGATAACCCCGCTGGCTAAGATCGCTACAACTCGCATGCTGGTCCGATGGGCAGGCGCATCAGGAGATTTCAACCCTTTGCATTATGAGGATGATTTCGCCAAAGCTATGGGCGTGGGGGCTCCCATCGTACATGGCGCGCTTAAGCGTGCGTGGTTAGGACAATTGATGACTGACTGGATTGGAGAAGAGGGGAAACTCAAGAAGCTGTCCTGCCAATACCGGGGTATGGACTATCCCCGCAAAATGAAGACGATTGATGAGCCTCGCGACGGCGAAACCTGGTGGTGTAAAGGCAAGGTGACCAGGAAATACGAGGATGACGGGGAGCACCTCGTTGAGTGCGAGATCTGGGTGGAGAATGGAAATGGAGATAGGACGACGCCTGGCTCGGCCTTGGTTGTCTTACCCACACGAATGGGGAAATGAGCGAAGGCTTTGATTTTGATAGCTATCCAGGGGCAGTTCCGTAGGAGTACTGAGTCGAGCCCGTGTCTTCAGAAGAACAAGGTTCAAGGAGGTAAAGATGGGAAAACTGGATGGTAAAGCGGCGGTGGTGACAGGGGCGGCGCGGGGTATAGGCAGAGCTGATGCTCTGTTGTTTGCCAGGGAGGGTGCTGCCGTTTATGTGACCGATATTGATGAGGCACCGCTTATCCAGGTAGTCAACGACATAAAAGCTGCCGGAGGTAGAGCCGATGGCTGTGCTGGCGATGTGACGAAACCCGGAGATTGTCAGAAAGTGATGGATAAGGCAGTAGAGAAATTCGGCAAAATAGATGTTCTGGTCAATAATGCCGGGCTTACCAGAGATGCTTTAATACATAAGATGACAGATGCCCAATGGGACATATGTATTGACATCAGCCTCAAGGGGACCTTTAATTGTATCAGGGCAGCTTCCAAATACATGCTGAAGGAAGGACACAACGGCAGGATAATCAATGTGGCCTCCGTAGCTGGACTGATGGGAAACATCGGCCAGATTAACTACTCTGCTGCCAAGTCAGGTCTTATCGGACTAAGCAAGACCGTAGCCAGGGAATGGGGACGATTTGGCATTACCTGCAATGTCATAGCCTACGGCTTTGTCGATACACGATTGACGGGAGAAAAAGAAACGCAGCAGGAAGAGGTAGCAGGAGAGGCAGTGGGTATACCAAAGAAGGTAAGGGATTTGGTCCTTCTTCAAGTCAAACCGATGACGCCTGAAGATGCCGCTAAGCCTGTCTTGTTCCTCGCCTCCGATGATGCTGCCTTTATTACCGGACAAGTGCTGAACGTTTCTGCCGGGATTTATATGTAGGTCTAGGCGTTCAGTCCCGCTTGACCAGAGATTCACTGGGTACAAAGTGTCTGCCATGTGGAAATCTAGGGAAACCACATAAGGAGATCGATGGTGGCGAAGAGGCTCGAGGGTAGAGTAGCTATAGTAACCGGTGCCGGACGAGGCATCGGCCGGGGAGAAGCTCTAGCGTTAGCATCGGAAGGGGCTAAAGTAGTGGTCAATGATCTGGGAGGCGCTGTTGATGGGTCCGGGGCATCAACTTCACCAGCAGAGGAGGTAGTGGCAGAGATTAGAAGGCTCGGCGGGGAGGCAGTTGCCAACTATGACTCGGTGGCCACTATGCAGGGCGGCGAGAGCATCGTGAAGACTGCCACGGACAGCTTTGGTAGGATCGATATACTGGTCAGCAATGCCGGGATTCTCCGTGACAGGATGGTGTTCAACATGAGTGAGGCGGAGTGGGATTCGGTGCTCAAAGTGCACCTCTATGGTCATTTCTATGTCATCAGAGCAGTGAGCCCCTTCTTCCGCCAGCAAAGATACGGACGAATAATAAACACGTCATCTGTAGCAGGTCTCTATGCTACTACGTACGGGCAAGCCAATTACGGTGCGGCTAAAGAGGGAATCGTTGGCTTAACAAGAAAAGTGGCGCGGGATATGGGCAGATACGGCGTGACGTGCAACTGTATCAGGCCTAGTGCAGGGACCCGGCTTACCCTCAGCGACGAAATGAGGAAAGCTCGGCCAGGAATCATAGCCAGGTTTGAGAGTATGAGGCCTGAGGATATCGCTCCTCTAGTGGTATGGCTCGCCTCTGATGACGCTGCTAATGTCACCGGGCGGACATTCTATGTGGAAGCAGGTCGGATCGGGCTCTATTCTGAGCCGGTATTGGAGAAGCAGCTAGTCAAGGCTGGCGGATGGACAATCGATGAGCTATTCATGTTCATGCCGGCAACGATAACCGGGGAATTGGTCAATCCGGATCCGCCCGAATCAGAATAGCGGCTCGCTGCATGATGTCATCGGGCTCAGTTTGCAGCTACGTTACAGACTAACAGGGGCGAAGGCACCACACCTGGCACGACAAAACCACGGGAAGGAGAGAATGGACTTCAGACTGGGCGAAAAGGAACTGGCCCTGAAGGAGGAAATCCGCAAGTTCGCCGAAGCCGAGTTGCCTCCAGGCTGGAGGCGCAGCACCCTAATCGACGGAGAGTGCAGAGATTTCGAGTTCGAGATAGCCATATCCAGAAAGCTGGCCCAGAGGGGTTGGCTTGTTATGAGTTGGCCAGAGGAATATGGCGGACGCGGTGCCTCGCTCTGGGAACAGACTGTTTACGAGATGGAGATAGCCTACTGGGGTATACCGGGGGCATGGATGGGCATAAGCGGCACACAGTGGGTAGGACCCTGCCTCATGATGTTCGGCACCAAGGAGCAGATGGGCAAATACCTGCCGTTGATTGCCTCTGGCGAAAAAGATGGTGTCTGGTGCACCTGTTACAGTGAACCGAATGCTGGCTCAGACTTTGCCAATCTTCAGACACGGGCGGTGAGGGATGGAGATAACTACATCATAGATGGGCAGAAAGTGTGGACGAGCGCTGCTCACCGGGCAAGATGGTGCTGGCTGGCCGCCAGGACAGATCCCAATGCCGCGAAGAAACACCACGGAGTCAGCATCTTCATCGTGGACATGAAGAACCCCGGTGTCACGGTTAATCCTATTTTGAACTACTATGGACGGCATCATTTCAATGAGGTGTTCTTCGACAATGTGAAGGTGCCGGCTCATAACCTGGTTGGTGAGGAGAACAAAGGCTGGTATCTTCTTATGCAGGCACTGGCTTTTGAGCGGCGCAGCACAGCACCTATGACCTACGGTCATTTCAGGAGAGTGTTAGAAGAGCTAGCTAAGTATGCCGGTCACACCGAGTATGAGGGCCGGCCGTTGTCACAGAATCCTGTTGTTCGGGCCAAGCTAGCCGACCTGGCTATCGATTTGGAAGTGCTGAAGATGTTTGCCTATCAGATTGCCTGGCGGATAAGTCAAGGTCAGATCCCTGTATATGAATCTTCGAGGAACAAGGTAATGAGTGACGAGGTGATGAGACGGGTAGCTGTCACTGGGGCGGAGCTTCTGGGAGTATACTCTCAGGTCGATCCGGATTCCGAATGGGCGAAACTCAGGGGGGCCATACAGGGCGCATACCTGGGGTTTCCCGGTCAGGCAATCGCGGCTGGCACCGCTGAGATAGAAAAAAGCGTCATCGCGCGGTTCGGACTGGGTCTGCCAAAATCATACTGAGGTTTTTCGGAGATCGCTTGATGGCATGCTCGTAGCTGTAAGTAGAGCACGAAATCCAGACGCTCCATAGTATTGAGGTTGATAACAAGGCACATTCTTCTAGGGGGTTAGCATGGACTTCAGTTTTACAGAAGAGCAGGACATGCTGCGGACTTTAGCCCGGGATTTTCTGACAAAGGAGTGTCCCAAAGCTAAGGTCAGGCAAATGGATAAGGATGAGAAAGGCTATGATCCGCAATTGTGGCGCAGGATGGCGGAACTGGGCTGGATGGGGCTCGTCCTTCCAGACGAATACGGCGGCATGAATTCCAGCTTTATGGAGCTGGTTGTCTTGATGGAAGAGATGGGAAGGAACATCGTGCCCGGTCCTTTCTTTTCCACGATCGCCCTCTGTGCCCTGCCTCTGCTTGAATATGGAAGCAGTGAGCAGAAAACTAAGTATCTGCCGCAGATAGCCAAGGGGGAGGCTATCTGGGCTTTCGCTCTGGCCGAGTCGTCAGGCAGGTACAAAGCTTCTGACGTAAAACTCCGCGCTGTATTGGAAGGGACACATTATGTTCTCCAGGGGTACAAGCTCTTTGTTACTGATGTTCATATTGCTGATTACATCCTGGTGGCGGGCAGGAACGGGGACGGAGAAAGACCTGAGGACGGAATCACGCTTTTTGTGGTGGATGCCAGCGAACCAAACGTGGAGGTCGAGACGATCCCGACTATAGGCGGTGATAGACAGTTCAAAGTCAGCTTCAACAAAGTAGCGGTGCCGGAAGATTATGTACTGGGTGAGATAGGCAGTGGCTGGGACATAGCGGACTTTGTATTACAACGGGCTGCGGTGCTGAAGTGTGCCGAGATGTCCGGAGCGTGTCGGGCTGCTCTGGAGATGACCAGCAGCTACGCCAAGGAACGGGTTCAGTTTGACCGGCCGATCGGCTCTTTTCAGGCGATACAGCATAAACTGGCTGACATGCTGATTGATGCGGATGCGGTTCAGCATTTGCTCTATCAGGCAGCGTGGGGAATAAGCATTGGTTCACCATCGTCCTGGCAAATTGCCGCAGCCAAGGCCAAAGCCAATGAAGCTTACCAGCGGATTTGCATTGAAGCCATCACTGCTCATGGGGCTATCGGATATACCATGGACCATGATATTGGGCTTTATTATCGTCGCGTCAGGGCGGCAGAATTTGCTGCCGGCGACACCGACTTGCACAGGGAAGTGATAGCTGTTGAGCTGGGGCTTTAGCCCTGTCGGACAGCAAGGGCCCCTTGTTGGGGTGGATTCAAGGCCTTCCCTCTGACAATACCTGTGCAGAATCTGGTTGAGGGATTCACTATCGTTGTCCGAGTCTATCCCTTTCTATAGCCTCTCAACAGCCTGGCTTTGCCTCCTTCTAAGGACTTAAGCAGGCTGAATGGCTATTATCCAGTCAGACTCTTTGCCATCTGACAGCCCACCTCTGGTTAGATTCTAGATGACTCAGATCCAAGCGGACAGAGAGGTGGGTTTTGTGATATCATATGTTGGCTTATGATCGAGGAAGGAGGGAGAAAGGCTCACAAGGAGGGTATTACATGCTGTGAAGTAAGCAGGGTGAGATTGATCCGGAGTTACCCATCTGCTTTTCTTCTATAGAGAGATAATAGTCTAATCGGCTTGTTCATAATGCGCAGTTGATTTTGTTCAGATCCTGACTCTCAAGGTCTTTCAAATGACCAGAAACTAATCTTTCCCACGTTCCTCAGATCACCCCGGACCCGTAGTCGGTTATTCACGGATTGTGTCTCATCCAGCGTAGGAGCATGTGTTCGTAGCGCGCGAGATGAAAGGAGGGTTCTAGTAATATGATTGTCACCGACGGCAAAGGCGGTGTGGATGTTGAAATCGACAAGAAGCAAGTGTGTCACTACATAGGATATGACGATAACTATAAACTGTCAGCGCGTATGTCTTCCTTAGTTGATGATTGTGCAAAACACGCGCATCAGCTTATTAATCCGTTATATTCATATATTATCAAGGATGTGGAGTGGGCTCGGGGTTCTATCGCCTTCATTGAAGATTCGATTATCTTCAAGAGCCAGGTTGTCGTCCAGTTGTTGGAGCAATGCCAGCAGGTTGCGATATTCTTGGTCACAATAGACAAATACCTTGAGGAGACAGCGTGGAAGCTGGCCAGAGATGGGCTCGTACTCCAGGCGACCGTTTTAGATGCAGTGGGGTCAAGTGCTGTGGAGAAAGCAGCGGACAGTGTCCAAGACAAGATAAGAGAGATAGCTGAGACTGAGGGGCTTGTCACTAGCCGACGCTTCAGCCCCGGCTATTGTGACTGGAATATAGGTCAGCAACGGATGCTTTTCCATGCTCTAACCGGTCATACATTAGGGGTTCGCCTGACTGGAGAGTGTCTGATGATTCCCCAGAAGTCGATTTCGGGAATCGTCGGTATCGGGTCCCCAGACGGCAAGGCGGAGAGCTATAACCCCTGCGAGTTCTGCAACAAACAAGATTGTCCGGGAAGGAGGTAAAGCCAAACACAATGACCCGCAAAGGATTGGATGGAGGCAGTTTTAAGGTTCTAACTGAAGAGTCTATATCGAAGGTGCACCGGACTGCGATGCAGGTGATTGAGGAGGTGGGTTTTGAAGTGCAGTCAGACACGGCACTGGAGCTTTTCGCAGGAGCCGGAGCCATAGTGGATCGGGAAAAGCACCTGGTGCGGCTGAATGAGAGTAAAGTTAAGGAGCTTGTCGACGTGGCACCATCGGAGATCAGACTCTGTGGACAGGACGAAGCACATGACGTTATTTTAGGCGGGCGACGAGTGTACGCTGGAACAGGCGGCACGGCACTTTATGTCTATAACCCTACTGCTAACCAAACAAGACTGGCAAGCATGGAAGACCTGAGATGCATCGCCGGATTGGTTGACAAGCTGGATAACATCCATCTGTTCATGTTACCTACCTATCCCAATGAGTTGCCTGTCGAGCAAGTGGATGTAAACCGCTTCTTTGCCGGGTTGGACAATACTACGAAGCATGTGATGGGAGGCGTCTATACTCTGGAAGGGGTGAAGAACGTGATACGGATGGCGGAGATAGTGGCAGGTTCCGCTCAGGCACTCAGGCAACGCCCTCTCATCTCAATGATAGCCTGCATCATAAGCCCCTTAAGGATTGACAAGACATATGGCGACTTGCTCGTAACCATTGCCAGAAACGGCATACCTGTAGCCTGTCCTGCAGAACCGTTGTGTGGTGCCACTTCGCCGGTTACACTCGCCGGAAATCTGGTGGTCCAGACCGTAGACTCACTGATGGGAGTAATGCTTACCCAGATTACCAACCCGGGGACTCCGGTCATCCTTGGCTCGGTAGCCACCAGTACAGACCTCAGGAACCTGAGGTATCTTGCTGGTTCAATAGAAATGGGTCTGCTCAATGCCGCCGGTGCCCAGATGGCCCAGTTTTACCAGCTTCCCTTCTATGCTACCGGTGGCATGACCGATTCCAAAACGCTCGATGCCCAAAGTGGCTATGAATCTGCTTTGACCGCCCTGCTATGTGCCCTTTCAGGAGCTAATTTCATTCATGATGCTGCTGGGCTTATGGAATTCGCAATGACCGTGTGCTATGAGAAGTATGTCATAGATAACGAGATGCTGGGAATGGTGATGAGAGCCGTAGATGGAATCAAAGTAGATGATGACACTCTGGCCTTTGACCTCATAAAGCAAGTAGGACCGGGGGGCAATTTCGTAGCTGCCAGGCATACAAGACGCTTTATGCGCGGCGAGCATTATCAGCCTACCCTGAGTGACCGTGATAGCAGGGAGGACTGGGAAGCTGGTGGTAGAAAGACTACCTGGGAGAGAGCGGCGGAAAAGGTAAAGGAACTGCTAGCCAATCGTAGATATAGCCTTCCTGACGCAACAAGACAGCAGGTGTTTGCAGAAATAGAGGATATAGTGGATTAAGATATGCTTGTAATCGGAGAAAACATAAACGCATCAAATAAGTTAGTGGCTGAGGCTATCGCCAAGCGGGATGAGGAGTTCTTGGCAAACCTGGCTAAGGCTCAAGCATCATCCGGAGCTGATTTCATCGATGTAAACGCGGGCAGCGGTCACGGCTCGCTCCGGAAAGCAATCGCAGATGCCAGGTGGCTGGTGGGAATAGTCCAGGCTGCCACTGAGAAGCCACTGGCTATTGACAGTGATTCTCCGGAGATTATTGAGGCTGCCCTAAAGGAATACGATCGTGAAAGATTGATAGTTAATTCGGTCACTGCGGAACCAGCGAGACTAGAATCTATTGGTCCATTGGTAGCCGAGCGGCAGGCCTGGGTAATAGCACTGGCCATGGGACCGGACGGAATACCGGCTCACGTCGAAGGGCGTCTGACTGCTTGCGAACGGATAATGGCATACCTGACTGGTTTGGGTGTAAAGGCAGAACAAGTATTATTCGACCCGCTTGTATTACCTATCGCTGTGGATACACGTCAGGGATTGGTCACATTAAAGACCATAGAGCAGATCAAATCGCGCTATCCTGATGCCGGCGTAGTGATGGGATTGAGTAACATCTCGTATGGTTTGCCCAGCAGGAAGTTAGTGAACCGTGCCTTCCTGCTTATGGCTGCTTATGCTGGCTTAGACGCCGTGATTATTGACCCGCTTGATAGTAAAGCGATCAGCCTTATCAAGGTCGCCGATATGCTAACAGGAAAGGACCCGTCATGCAGGGCATATTTGAGGGCACACAGAAAGGGCAACATAGTAGATTGAACCCGGGGCAGATTTCTGGAGCACCGTTGGAAATCCGCAAGCTTCAATACTGATCCGAGTTGGCTTGCGCGAGGCTCAGCGCGCCAAGCAGTGTAATATACTATTGAAACTGGAGGAAGATAATGCCAGAGGACATAATCGGCTTGATCCGAGAGAATGTTATCCAGGGGAGGATAACAAAGGATGACGAAGGCATGGATGAAGGAATGGTAGGTAAGCCCGGTGTTACCGAGCTTGTTGAACAGGCTCTTGCCTCTGACTTGCCTATTCAGGACATAGTCACTAAGGGGCTTTCGGGTGGTATGGAGGTTGTGGGGCAGAAGTTTGAAGCGGGGGAGTACTTCATTCCTGATATGCTGGCCTCGGCCGAAGCAGTGGGCGTAGCCATGGAGATATTGCAGCCCCGTCTTGCCAGGAGTGGCATTAAGACCAAGGGCACTATCATTGTGGCCACGGTAAAAGACGACCTTCACGATATTGGCAAGAACATAGTGTCCATTCTGCTCCGTGGGGCAGGATACGCTGTAAAAGACCTGGGGCATAATATCGACACTCAGGTCATTGTAGATGCGGTGAGAGAGGAGAGACCACAGTTTCTGGGTTTGTCCGCCCTGCTCACCAGCACCATGGCCCGGATGGCGGATGTGATACAAATACTTGAGGAGAATGGGCTTAGGGATCAAGTGAAGATTATAGTCGGCGGAGCACCTGTCTCAGAGGAGTTTGCTAAGAGCATCGGCGCGGATGGATATGGCGCAGATGGCTTTCAGGCCGTAGCTGTGGTGGAAGCTCTTGCTTCTGGCACAGAGAACTAGCAGAGCAATCATTCGATTGTAGCCTTATCATCTGAAGGAGGAATCTGGTGCCAAGAGCAGGAATACTTGTTGATAGACCATATGAGAGGTTGACGAAGGAGCAGGTGGAGCTAATTCACCAGGCTTCCATGGAGATACTGACTGCCCCCGGGTTGATTAGCTTCAACGAGGAAGCGGCGAATATACTCCACAGTCACGGTGCAGCGGTTGAGTCTATCCCCGGTGACCGTCGGAGCTGGCAGGTGAAGATTCCAGAGCAATTGATATTAAATGCGCTGGATAATGCTCCCAGGACCGTGAAACTGGGGGCTCGTAACCCGGATAATACCCTCATCATGCAGGGTGACGAGCCGAGGGTATATTTAATCACCGGCTCAGAGACCAATATCTGGCTGGATGTGGAGTTTCCTACCTATGTGCATAAGTCTGACGCTAGCAGGGAAATCAGGGTGCCTGAGTTCAAGCCCAGGCGGGGCACGGTTGAGGACCTGTGCCAGTCAGCCCATGTCTGCGAGCATCTGGAGATGGTTGATGGCTACATTCGCACTGTGAACATCCAGGATCGCGAGATAACCGAGGAGAACAAAGACGTCAACAAGTTCTTCGCCTCACTCAACAACAATACCAAACACTTTATGAGCGGGTTGACCAGTTTGAAGCAGCTTGACAACGTGGTGAGGATGGCAGAACTCATCGTTGGAGGTAAAAAGGCACTCGAGGAGAACCCCATCATCTCGTTTATCACCTGCCTTGTGAAGAGCCCACTCCAGTTCGTTGATGACACCACAGCCACTTTCATTGAAGTGTGCCGCCGAGGATTGCCGGTTGCTGTGTCATCATCACCCCAAGCAGGCACCACCGCACCTATAAAGGAAGCCGGTATCATGGCTCAGATAAATGCGGAGTTGTTGGCAGGCATAACTCTAGGGCAACTGGTAAAACCGGGGACCCCAGTGCTCTACGGCAGCGTGCCAGTCAGAGCCAGGATGGACACCCTGGGTGATTCCTACGGCTCTGTTGAGACCAGTCAGTACAACATCGACTGCGCCCAGATGGCACGTTTCTACGGGATACCCAACTATTCTACCTCTGGCGTCTCTGACACGAAGATACCTGGCCAGCAATCATCAATAGAGAGGCTGTTCTCGGATATAGTGGTGGCCATGTCAGGACCTCAATACCTGCACTGCGCCTTTGGTCTTCTGGACTGTAATTCTGTCTTCTGTCTCCTCCAGGCGGTCTTGGATGATGCCCACTTCAAGATGATAAAGTTTTTCTTACGACAACCGCGGATTGATCAGCCGGAGATGGAAGCAGCGCTGAAGCAGATACGCGCGGTAGTGACTACGCCGCAAAAGCTATACATAAGCTATATTCGCCCTGTGTTGCGCAGTGGAGAAATCTCCGGGATATATCCCTTTGAGGGAAGTGGTGAAACGGACGATGTTCTTGAGCTTGCCTATGAGCAAATGAAGGATTTGCTGGCAAGACCGGTGGAACACATCGATCGAGAGACAACTGCCAGAATATTCGAAGAGATTCCTGGCATACTACCCCGACTTAACGTTTATGAAAGGGAGAGTTAGCATGAGCAAGGATATAATTGCGACGATTAAAGAGAATGTGATACAGGGAAGAAAGACACAGGAGGATGTGGGGATAGATGACAGTCTGGCGGGAACACCCGGTGTGGTGGAACTCGTGCAACAAGCTCTTGACAAGAATACCTCTCCGCAGGTGATAATAACCGAGGGCTTGACTGCTGGGATGGAGGTGGTCGGTGAGAAGTTCTCTACCAAAGAGTACTTCATCCCGGACATGCTTGCCTCTGCTGAAGCAGTGGGAGCGGCAATGGATATTATGAAGCCGGTGCTCGAGTCCGCGAACGTGGAGACTAAGGGGAAATTCGCCATCGCTACGGTAAAGGGGGATATCCACGATATCGGCAAGAATATCGTTGCTATCTTGCTGAAAGGTGCTGGTTACGATGTGCATGACCTGGGAACAGACGTGCCCACGGAGAAAGTGGTCGGGTTCGTGAGGGAAGAAAGACCCGGATATCTGGGCCTATCAGCCCTGCTTACTACCACCATGATTGAGATGGGCGTGGTGATCAAAGCTCTTGAGGAAAGCAAACTCCGGAGCAGTGTGAAAGTACTCATAGGGGGTGCCGCTGTCTCCGATGAGTTTGCCCAGGAGATAGGTGCCGATGCCTATTGTGCTGATGCCTTCGCTGCAGTCAAAGTGCTCGATTCCTACCGACAGATGGGCTGAGGCGTGGTTACAGGCACCGAGTATACGTGCGGCAAAGGAGTGTTGTATGGCAAGCATAGCTGGAATCTTTTCATTGCACGGAGATGTGCTCGAGGGGTGTGGGGAGCAGGTTGGCAAGATGCTGGAGCGGATGCGACACCGCGGTCCAGACAATGCGGCCGTGCGAACCTTGCCTGACCACCACGGCGCTCTGGGCGCCAATGAAGTCAATCTGGTGCCGGAGAGAACCTGCTGCAGCTCGCTCTCAAGGCCTCCATTCGTCCTCTTTGATGGAGAGTTGTTCAACGAAAGAGCCCCGGGCCAGCATGATGTTGAGCTGTTCAAAGAGTTTTACGAGAAGCACGGCAAGGAGTGTTTCTCCCTGCTCGAGGGAAGCTACACGTGCGCCATCGTTGACGCAGGCGAAGTGATCCTGGCACGGGATTCTGTGGGCGCCAGGCCTCTCTTCTACGGGTCGGAGCATGGCCTGTTGTGCTTCAGTACCGAGATGAAGGGACTGATAGACCACATTCGCTTTGACGTCAATGAGTTGCCCCCTGGCCACATCTACAGCACCAGCGGAGGACTGAAGGCATTTCAGTCTTTTGCTCCTGACGTGCCTGAGCCGGGAACCATAAAGGAAGCAGCTATGACCCTCCGTCAACTACTCATAGAGGCAGTGCAGAAAAGAATGCCCGGCGTACGGGGCGTCTCGTTGAGCGGCGGTCTGGACAGCTCTATTATGGCCGCCATCGCCAAGGAGTACAACCCTGACCTGCACTTGTTCACTGCTACGATTGACAGCGCGCCCGGCCCCGACCTGGAAAATGCCGTGCTAATGGCCGAATTCCTCGGTCTTGAGCACAATCTTCACATCTACCGGATAACCGACTCCGATATTTCCGATTTGATTCACAGGGCAGTCTGGCACCTTGAGAGTTTTGACGAGGACTGCATATCGGGCATTATCTCCAATTACTACGTTGCGCGGATGGCAAAGGAATACACCGATGCTGTCCTGGTTGGTGAAGGGGCAGATGAGCTGTTTGGGGGATACCGTATGGTTCTAAAAAACCCCAAAGTGACCAGCGACGCACACCGGGAGCAGCTTGCCCAGAAATTGCTGGACATCGCCTACAACACTGCTCTGAGGCGCCTCGACCGGGGCTGGATGGCGAACGCCGTGGTGTATCAGATACCATTCCTGGACGCCAAGATTGTCGCTTTCGCCCAGAAGATACCGATGGCGTGGAAGATTTACGGAGAGCAACAGATAGAGAAGTTCATTCTGCGTGAGGCGTTCCGCGACATGCTTCCCGAGAAGATTGCCAATCGTGAGAAACTCAGGTTTGCCATGGGGGTTGGCACTGATGACGTCATGGATATGCTAGTATCCAGGGTAATCGGCCCCGAAGAGATAAAGAACCGACCCAGATCAGCTTACGGCATGCCGTTCTCCACTTTCAAGGAACTCCTTTATTACGACGAATTCTTGAAGCTGTTTCCGCCCGCGTATGAGAAGCAGACGGTGCGGTGGGATCCCTTCAAGTAGAAGAGTGGTCCGTCGCCATCATGTCGACAGCATCTCCAACTGCCATGCCTAAGGGCACCGGAGACTGATATGAAGTGGACTATCCTGGGCTCTGGGGGGTGCATGGTTATTCCCAAACCCCTGTGCCAATGCCGCATCTGCGAGGAAGCCAGGAAGAAGGGTATTCCTTACGCGAGAACAGGGCCTTCTGCTTTCCTTCACGATATCAAGCTCCTGATTGACACACCTGCAGAAATCGCAAGCCAATTGAATCGTTGTCATATCCGTCGCATCGATTATCTGATGTTAACTCATCTGGACCCGGACCATGTGGAAGGATTGCGCGTTGTGGAGCAGATCACGCTGGATTCTCGCACCTGGCGTGCCTATCCAGAAAAGCAAATTTGTTTGCTACTCCCTGAACAGCTAGGCGAACGAATAAGGGAGATCCGGTCTCAGTACGGTCCCTTGCTCGATTCCTACCGGCAGAGGGGTTTTGTCCGGCTCATGCTTTTTCAGGGGGAAGTCCAGATAAACAACGTTCAGATAACTGCCATCCCGGTGGACCGAGGCTCCCAGTTAGCCTTCGTTTACGTCTTTGAAAAGCCAGGGTGCAGGGTTGTCCATGCCCCCTGCGATTTCAAGCCCTTCCCCGAGCATCGAACTGAGGTTCAACAGCCCGACCTCCTTGTCATCCAGCCGGGGATATTCGGGAGTGGTCTGAAACATCACTTCAAATACCCGGCGGATCACATCTCGAGAACCACCCTGTATACCTTCGAACAGACGCTCGAACTGGTGGCACGCATCGAGGCGAAGAAGGTTCTGTTTGTTCATCTTGAGGAGTACTGGAACCGCAGCTATGATGACTATTGCGCCATGGAGTCGGACCGCATCAAGTTTGCCTACGATGGCATGCAGATGAACGTGTAGCGGGTTTAGCTAGTCCTGAGTGCTACTCCCTCACATAGTCCTTGATTTTGGCTCTCTCTTCAGCTTCTCCACCACTTCGGCAAACTCCTGGTTGTACCTTCCTTCGTGCTTGGAAAGGAAATCCTGCCATTGAGGAAGCTGTTTTATCGCCTCGTCAACGGTCAGTTGAACAAGCGTGGTGCGCTCTCCTTGCTGAACCTGTTTCACCCTTAGCTGGGGATTTCTCTCTACTTCAGCTCTGATGTGGCTGTAGGCTTGCTCTATCTCTGCTCTGTACCTCTTCCGCAGATCCTCCATCAGGTTTAAGCTGAGCTTAACTACAGGAGTGTTCTGTTCTTCCTTCAAGGTCTCTATGGCCAGAATCCCGTCCCTTCTCCTTTGTAGCTCGGCTGGAGTATCTCCAAAACTGAGCGAATCTATCAGTCTTGCCTGGGCTTCCCTCAGAAGCGACGGCTTGCCTTCTTCCTTTAGCCTGTTCCATAAGCTCTCGGGGTCAATTTGACCTTGATAGAACTCCGAGAGAAGGGAGTTCACCTTCTCAGAGTCCATCATCCTCTCCTTCTCCTCCTGGGTCAACTCCCCGACTCTGGCCAGTCTTTCTCTAGCGATTGGTGGAAGGTCTTTCTGCCAGTTTGTCATTGCCTACCCCCTTCTATCTTCAGAGCTGTTCAGTAGAATTCCCGTGGACGATTCACACATGGCAAGAAAAGGAACAGCATATTATAGTATATAATAAAGATGCATTTGGGGTGAGCGATGGGAATCAGGCTTTATCAGGAGCCACGGCTTGAGAACCCGGTTATGGTGGCTAGTTGGCCGGGAATAGGGAATATCGGCATAATCGCTGTTGATACTCTGAGAGAGATGTTAGGGGCAGAGGAGTTTGGCGAAATTGAGCCCTGGCATTTCTTCTATCCGAAGCGAGTCTTGATTCGCAAAGGTGTGTTGGAATGCCTGGAGTTTCCCGGCAGCAAATTCTACTTCAGAACAATGGAGAAGGGTGATCTGATACTCTTTATTGGGGAAGAACAGCCTGCAGAAGGGGGGAGGGTCTATGCCGAGGGAAAGAAGGCCTATTGCATGGCTAACCTTGTTCTGGATGTAGCCGAGAAATTCAAATGTCGTAGAATCTATACGTCAGGAGCGGCTGTGGCCCTGACTCACCATACCATGAAGCCAAGAGTTTGGGCAGTGCCCAATAGCGAAGGTCTAATCCGGGAGATAAGAGGATACGAGAATACCGTACTGATGTCCGATATTGAGGGAAGGGGTGGACAGGGAAACATCACCGGCCTGAACGGGCTTCTCTTGGGAGTGGCCAAAAGGAGGGGGCTTGAGGCCATTTGCCTGATGGGCGAGATACCGGTATACCTTCAGGGATTGCCCCTGTCCTACCCTAAAGCTTCCAAATCAGTGCTGGAGGTTCTCAGCCGTGACCTGGAAATCGAGGTCAACCTGGACAAACTGGATGAGTTGGACGAGAAGATAGAACGAGGAATCGAAGAGTTCTACCGGCAGATCCCTCTGGAAGTAAGAGGGCAGTTAGATAGATTGAGACATGTGACCTATACCGAACCGAGTGAGCCCGGGCCGATTACCGAAGAAGAAGAGCAGAGAATTATGCAAGAGGTTGAGAAGTTCTTCAAAAGGCGAGGTGAGGGAGGTTGAGCCTGGGAGATCCTGCTGGAATCTATAGAGCGCCTGAGCTCCGCCAATCCTCCTTAGTACTGGGTTGGAGCGACGATGCGGGGGGCGTGGGACGGAAGGTCACCGAGTACTTGAACCGGAAACTGAAAGGGCAGGAAGTTGCCGAGATTGATCCAGAGGACTTCTTTTCCCTGGGTGGCGTTGCCGTTAGAAGTGATCTCGCCCAATTTCCTGAAAGCAAGTTCTATGCATGCCAGGCGCATGAACTCGTGGTTTTTCGCAGTGATCCTCCCAGAGTTGAATGGTATAGATTTCTGAACTCGATTTTGGATGTGGCGGAGCGTCACTGTCGGGTAAAGGAGCTATGTATCCTTGGAGCCATGGTTACCGCCAGCGCTCATACTACGCCCCGCCAGCTGTTTGCCGTGTTTGACTCAGCAGAGACTAAGGGGAGTTTGAGCCAATACGGCCTGGTCGGAGACATGGATTATCAAACTCCGCCGGGCGAGAGGCCAACCCTGAATTCGTTCCTCTTGTGGATCGCAAAAGGAAGGAATCTTCGCGCGCTAAGCCTGTGGGTGCCGATACCATTCTACCTGGCCAGAGTAGAAGATGCTCAGGCTCAGAAGAAGGTGCTGAGCTTCTTGGATGAAAGATTGAACCTGAGGATTGATTTCAGTGACCTGAACCAGGAGATCCAAGAGCAGAACGAGAAACTGGCCCAGGCAAGGTCTCTCTCTCCTGAAATCGATGATTACATTCACAGGTTGGAAAGCAACCTTATGCTATCTGACGAAGAGAACGGAGAGCTGATTAAGAAGATTGAGAGCTCATTAAGGGAGAGAAGCTGAGCCTCACTCAGACGAGAAAGGGCTTTATGTCAAAATGCTAGCCAAGGTAAAGAGCACTGCTGTGGTCGGATTGGAGGGAGCCGTAGTAGAGGTGGAGGTGGATATATCGCCCGGCTTACCTTCCTTCACCATCGTTGGGCTGCCGGACAAGGCAGTCCAGGAAGCAAGAGAACGAGTAAGGTCAGCGATAAGAAACTCCTACTATAAGTTCCCTAACAGGCGTATTACCGTCAATCTGGCTCCGGCCAACTTGAAGAAGGAAGGCCCCGCCTACGACCTGTCCATAGCCATCGGCATATTGATTAGCTCAGAGCAACTGAACGCCGACCTTTCCCAGAGCATCTTCTTGGGAGAACTCTCCTTGGACGGTAAACTGCGTCACACTCACGGAGTATTACCCATGGTGGCTTTGGCCAAGGATAAAGGCCTATCTGTCGTGTTTGTGCCCTGGGATGACGCTAGAGAGGCTTCCCTTATAGACGATATACGTATATTCCCTGCCGAATCGTTAGCGCAGCTGGTTGCTCACCTTCAAGGTGGAGCAGAGATCCCCGAGTACCAGAATAAAGTAGATTGGGAGCAGGAATTCCGTCCCAGTTATGCCTTCGACCTCGTTTATATCAAGGGTCAGGAGCATGCCAAAAGGGCCCTGGAGATAGCGGCATCCGGAAGACACAACATCCTCATGTGTGGTCCACCGGGAAGTGGCAAGACTATGCTGGCTCGCTCGTTGCCGTCGATACTTCCCCTGTTGACCATGGAGGAAGCTATAGAGGTAACCAAGATCTACAGCGTCAGCGGATTGTTGCCGCAAGACACTCCCGTCATTGTGAGCCGTCCTTTCCGGTCGCCTCACTATACCATTTCTCATGCTGGCCTGGTGGGAGGGGGGCAATGGCCACGGCCCGGGGAGATAAGCATGGGGCACCACGGGGTACTCTTTCTGGATGAATTTCCTGAGTTTGGACACGTCACACTGGAGTCGCTGCGTCAACCAATGGAGGACAGGACAGTTACCGTCAGCCGTGTCCATGGCAGTGTTACCTTCCCTGCTAGCTTCATGCTGGTTGCAGCTATGAACCCCTGCCCCTGCGGGTATTACGGTGACCCGTTCAAGGAGTGTAAATGCTCGCCTGGCGAAATCTCTCGCTATCATAAAAGAATCAGCGGACCGTTGCTGGACCGCATCGATATCTTTGTTGATGTTCCCCACATTGGCTACGAGAAACTCACTGAGGATAAGCCCGGGGAAGGCGCCGAAAAAGTCAGGGCCAGAGTCAAGGGGGCGCATGAAATACAGCTTGAGCGTTTTCGAGGGACAAAGCTACGGTGCAACGCCGATATGACGCCCAAGGAGGTGAAGGAGTTCTGCACGGTGGAACCAGCGGCGCAGAGTCTGCTTCGCGCCGCCATGAAGCAGCTTCATCTCACCGGCCGTGCCTTTCACCGTATCCTCAAGCTTTCCCGCACCATCGCTGACCTGGAGCATAGCGACATCATCAGAACACATCACATGGCTGAAGCTCTACAGTACCGGCACAAGGAAATCACCTGAGCATAAAACCCCCACGAGATACACGTCAAACCAAGGGCAGAATGCGTCAGCATCAAATCACTAAGGCATGAAGCACCTGTTCTGAGCGAAGCCGAAGGAATCCTTTCCTTCACGAGAATACTTTTAGCAAGCACCTGACCGGTTGCCACCTGGCATTACGGTCTTCCCCATGATTTCGCGTAGGAGACCCTCTGTTGAACAGAGGGCTCGGGTGAGAAAAGGGTGACTCTTCACGTCGCTTAATCCCTTCAGGCTGAGGGGGAGTGGAACTTCAATGCTTTTGCAGGGAATAGCAAGAGGCGCTATAATGCCCTGAAATAGGCCGGCAGCAGGATTATCGGAGTAACATTCTCGGAGAAGGCGAGGCACATACTAGTTGCAGCAGTGTCGTCGAGAAGCCATTTTGGAGGGACTGCCATGGGTAGTTGTCTGGGGGGAGGAGATGCCCTTGTGATTTGCCATGTGCAAGAAGTCGCTCTGTTTCGCGTTGCCAGGGCGCAGTGTCAGAGTGGTTGTCACGAGTTGCTACGAACGGTTAGTTCACTTAGTGTACCAAGGAGGCCGGGGCAATGAAACGTAGCGGGAGGATATCTCTGAGGGGGGCAAGTAAGAAAGTGAGAACCCAGTTCATCGCGGGGGTTCTTGTTGTTGTGCCGATTGGGGCTGCCGTGCTGATTCTGCGCTGGCTTTTTCTCTACATCGACAGTATTCTGCAGCCTGTAGCCAGGTCGCTGTTTGGTTACACGGTGCCCGGCCTGGGATTCGCCTTGACAGTGGTATTAATCTTCGTGACCGGGATTGTGGCGACCAGCGTTATTGGAAAGAGACTGGTTGGCTTTGTAGAGTCTTTATTGGCAAGGGTGCCATTGTTTCGATATCTCTATACCAGTATCAAGCAAATCATGATGAGCTTCACCACTCCCAGCGAGACCAGATTCCTGCAGGTAGTGCTGGTGGAATTCCCCAAAAAAGGCATGCGGGTCATAGGCTTTGTCACGAGTGAATCACGCGTCCCGTCCGGGGAAAAGCTGCTCACAGTGTTCATACCGACGTCTCCCAATCCGACGTCTGGCTACCTGGAGATCGTAAGGGAAGACGACGTCATCCGGACCAATATAGCAATTGATGACGCGCTGAAAATGGTCCTGTCTGCCGGCAAAGTATCACTGAAGGAAGTCACCGATAGACTGGGCGCTGAGGGAGTTGACAAGTCTTAAGTTGAGGTAACGCAGTGCAGGCACAGACGAGCAGCTCCAAAGGGTTACCCTTCGTATCCGTGGTCATACCGGCTCATAATGAAGAGGAGTACCTGCCTTTGTGTTTGGAGTCCATAAGAAAGCAGGACTACGCCGGAGAGTGTGAAGTTATCGTGGTTGATAATGCCAGCACGGATGACACGGCAGAAATAGCTCTGGCTTGGGGTGCTAGAGTCGTTTATGAAAACAGGACGAGTCCCGCCTGTGCCCGGCAAAGAGGTGTGGAAGCAGCAACAGGAGAGATTATCGCCTTCATCGACGCCGATACTCAGGCGCCGGATTATTGGCTTTCAGCCATCGTATCGCGCTTTGTTCGGGAGCCGGAGACCGTTGTGATAAGTGGACCCTATGCTTACTTCGATGCCGGCAGAATTGCCAAGATTGCCTCTTACGCTGGCAATTTCATCAATATCATCACAGACCAGCTTTTCCGTAAAGCTTTTAGTAAGGGTGGTGCGGTATGGGGGTGTAACTTCGCTGTGCGCCGCTCAGCGCTACTGGAAGTAGGTGGATTCGATACCAGCATCAAGTTTTATGGTGAGGAGTACGAGCTTTCTTTGAGACTAAAGAAAGCTGGTAAGGCAGGCATTATCCCGCGGCTCTTCGTCCTCACCTCAGCTCGTCGCCTGAAGAGGTTGGGCGTGGTGACTCAATACTGGAACTGGACTGTGGATTATTTCTCGGTCCTGTTCTGGTATAAACCGATTTCCGAAGAGCTGGAAGACTGGCCGGCCAAGGCGTGGCGAACAGTGGTTGCCAGTCTTTCCTCGCAGAGAGTGAAGACATCCTTGCGATATGTTGCCCTTCTCTTCGGCTTGCTTTGGCTGCATATCAGCCCCGTGATAGAGGCAGCGGGAAGGGTGATCTATGTCTTTGATATTGGTGTTCTGGGTACACTGCTTGCCTACCACGGGATTAACCCTCGCTCCCGGTTCTATGGCAAGGTGTGGTCTAATGGTAATCGCGACTGTCCTCGGATTGCGCTGACGTTTGATGACGGCCCGAACGAACCGTACACTTCTCGAGTGCTCGGAGTATTGGAGCAATACGGAGTAAAAGCTACCTTCTTTGTCATTGGGCAAAACGTCCAGCGCCATCCCGAAGTCTGCCGGCGGATAGCGACAACTGGGAATGTGGTCGGGAATCACTCTTACCGTCACCACAAGTCATTATGCCTGAGACTGGGCAGGGCGATCGCCCGTGAGATTGAGATGTCTCACCAGGCGATCTATGAATGCACCGGATTTGAGCCAAAGCTGTTTCGCCCTCCCCACGGCTTTCGCACTCCCTGGCTGATGCGAACTGCTCACCGCCTCGGTTATACAGTAGTTACCTGGGACAGCATGACGGATGACTGGCGGGCAAATACGCCAGTTGATGAGATTGTACGGGTTATCGTTGGGCGAGCTAAGCCGGGGAGCGTGATTGTCCTGCACGATGGTCGCGATACCAGACCAGGCTATGACCGCAGCCAGATGCTCCAGGCCCTGCCCCAGATAATCGACACCCTGAGGCAAAGGGGTTTTGATTTTGTTACCATACCTGAGCTTCTTGGGTTAGAGGCAAAGTCCTGAGGCTAGCACAGCCCCGACCGGCACACGAGCGAACTCACGAATGTTTTGGGCTGTACTTGGTCAGAAGTGTCGCCCGGGAAAGCCAGAGCTCTTTTAGCTCCCAGGACTTGTCTTTGAATCCGGACACTTCGTCTCCTCGTAAGTGATAGACTTGCATTAACCCGACCATGTAGAAGTGGGCACCTTTCGTCCATAAGGTATTTGGCAGTTCATCAACCTGAAATCCCAGTCGTCTGGCGGCTATATGCAGAAGGGTGCTGCCGTGGAGCGCTGTTATATCGCCAAACCTCCCGCTGGCTACCTGCTGAGCCAGAAACCGGAGGTCCTGTGCGAAGCTACCAAGGAATTCCCGGGGCGATTGTGAGGCTCTCAGGCTGAGCTTGCGTCTTCTCTCAAACCAGGCATTGTTCAGATGAAGCTCTATCACTGTGTCTCCGGTTTTCACCTGAGACCCGTCATCTAGTACTCT
This sequence comes from Dehalococcoidia bacterium, assembly GCA_030610855.1. Lineage (GTDB taxonomy): Bacteria > Chloroflexota > Dehalococcoidia > GIF9 > AB-539-J10 > RBG-13-51-36. The sequence goes on along the minus strand of JAUWQY010000007.1, from coordinate 13,277 downwards.
GGTGGGGCCCCTGTAGCGGCGAACTTCGAGACAAATGATGCCGCTGCCATCTGCTTTCAGGGGCCTGATGCGGTAGATTACCCGCAAGAGCTTATCTATTATAGGCCACAAGTTCAAGATAAACCGAGGTGGCACCCTGTTTTCCCCCACTGGCTGTCTCCCTAAGCTTGGTCTGGTCTCGTGAAATAGACAGGCCCGAAAAACTGGACCACTTTGCCGAGAAGGCCTCCGCCGCCCTCCAATGTCCAGGAGAAGCTTGCTACGTGACGAGCCATAGAATTCCGCCAATGATGAGCAGCATTATGCCGATGATAAGGGAAATCTTGCCTCCTACTCTCCAGGCATGTAGCCAGGGACGGTCGGGATCATGAGTTAGAGACTCCTTAATATCCTTCCGGGTCAGCAGAATGGAATTGTAGTATCCTTCCCTTTCCCTCTTGTTCCAGATAATGAGAATAATGCCCAAGAGGACGAAGAATCCTCCCATCCCCAAGATCGCCGGGTAACTGGCCGATGGCATTTTCCTAACCCCTCCTCAACGCTCGCGGGGTCGTGAGGTGACCCTATTTGATCTCTGCAGTCGCTCCAGCTGCCTCTAGCTTCTGCTTGATTGTTTCGGCCTCTTCCTTGGGAACGCCTTCTTTCACCAGTTGCGGAGCAGCTTCCACCAAATCCTTGGCCTGCTTCAGTCCTAGAGTCGTTACCTCACGCACTGCTTTGATGACTTCGATCTTTCTCTCACCGAAGCTCTTCAGGGTGATGCTAAATTCCGTCTTCTCCTCCGCTGCGGCTGCCTCTGCTGGTTCGCCCGGAGCAGCTGCCGGCGCTGCTGCTACTGCTGCTACGGGAGCAGCGCTAACCCCGAATTCATGCTCCAGGCTTTTGACCAGGTCAGCCAGATCCAGCACTGTCATATTCTTGATGGCAGCGAGAATCTCATCCTTGGTCAAACTTTTCGCCTCTTTCTTTGTCTTTGCAGCCTCCTTCACCTCCGTTTCTCTGACTTCCTTCTTTGCCTTTGCAGCCTTCTTGACCTCCCCTTCCTTGACGCCCTTCTCTGATTCCACTGGTGGCATGATTCCCTCCTTCGTTACTGTTTGGTCGTTTGAGCCCTGCTTTGCAGCACGTGTAATAGCCCTCGCAGGGGAGAGCTAAGCACATTATGTAAAGTCGCCATAGGAGCCTGTAATTGCCCGATCAGTTTGGAGATAAGAACTTCCCTGGATGGCAAATTGGCCAGGCTTACCACTTCCTCGGGAAGCAGGACCCGGTCTCCTAACAGCCCACCTCTGATCTGGAGAGGCGATGCGGCTGATTTGATGTACTGGTTAAGAACTCTAGCTGTGCTAGCTACATCATCATAGCCGAAAGCCAACGCAACGGGACCCTCGATAATGGCCATGAGTTGTGGCTTACCTGCCTTGTGGGCGGCGCGATACGCTAGAGTATTCTTCACGACATGATACTCGACATTTGCTTTTGCCAGAGTAGCACGCAACTCAGTCATCTGTTTGGCAAGCATACCCTGGTAACTGGTAGCGATGATAATAGCGCTTCGCGACAAATCATCGGCTAGATTGCTTACTATTTGTATCTTCTTTTCTCTTAACATATTCAGCCTCTCTCTAATTCCTTCCTATCACGGGAGAGCAAGTCTACAACGAAAAATCCCTGTGCCAGCTGACACAGGGTTGACCTCTAGGCCTCGGCAGGCAACTCTTTTAAACGCTCACCGTACCTGCTGTCACTGGCGCCGATTTATTATAACACAAGGAATCGATTAGTCAAAACAAACGATTGGCTCCTCATTCATTTCCCTTGTATCAGGTAGAAGTGCTAGAATTGGATTAGCCGGGAGAACTGAGAATGGGTGATATTGTAGATAAAGTCACGGCGCTCGTCAGATGTAAGGAATGTCACTGGTATAAGAACTGCCTGACTCCGGTCCAGGTTAATACTGAAGACATCACGCAGTTCAGGATGGTGATGCAGGGGACCGACCTCCCTGAACAGGCCAAAAGCGAACTAGATCAGCTAGTGGAGAATATCGCTTCCATGAGCCAGGAGATGATTCTTCAGAGTTGCCCTGTATTCACTCAGCGACTCAAAGAGGATGCCAAGCTTGCCGGGCGAGTCAAGGAGATGATGCAGAATTGGGGGCAGGAGGGCGAATCTGACGAGTTGGAGCGGTGAAGGATTTGCCTGGCGCCTTTCCACTCAAGCCTGTGCTGGTATGACGTGCATTGAGGTTTCGGGGGATTTCTTCTATGGAGGGAGACAACCATGTCAGAGCCATTGGGCCGAATAGAGAAGCCTGAAGCTGAGCGCTTTAGACGGGGAAAGAAGCTCTACCTTGTACCGCTTATATATTTGAGCGAGGAAGCACCTGAGGAGTACAAAGAAAAACATAGTCGCTATTGGCAGCAAGTGGCAGAACAGCTACACAAGCTAGCGTCGAAGGTCGGGAATGTAAGCCGGGTTTATCATGAATCAGTCGTTCAAGCCGGCGAGGAAGGCTTGAAAGCTGCGGAAAGGCTGAATCCAGCCAGCTATCAGATTGCCAAAAGCCAGTGTGATCATGGCGCTATCTTTGAGCCGCTTGAAGAAAAGGAATCACTCGAAGAGGTTATGGATTGGCAGAGATGCCTGATGCTGGGCTTCATGAGTGAGAAGGTGGAACGGAAGGTCCTCGAGTTCTATCTTGAGGCGGGAAAGAAGAGAAATGAAGCTGCGGCCAAGAATATAGGTGAGACACTCAAAGACGATGAGGCCGGGCTTCTCTTCATCAGAGAGGGACACTCGGTGCAATTCCCGGCCGAGATAGAGGTGTTCAGCGTGTTCCCGCCGGCTCTGGATGAGATACACCGCTGGCACCGTGACCAGGCCAGGCTGGGGATGGAGAAGCCCGCAGAGAAGAGCCAGGAGAAGACCGAAGGAGAGGCTGAGGAGGTCAAGAGAAAGACCAGGAGAAGGACGAAAAGAAAGCCTGAGAGGTAGCCCATTTCTAAGTGGGTGTGTTATGAAGGCAAGAAAACCTGCTGTTTCGGGTATGTTCTATGCCGGAACTGCCAGAGAATTAGAAGAGCAAATCGAGTGGTGCTATAAGCATGAACTCGGACCCGGTGCTGTGCCACGTGTCAATAGCAAAGGACTGAGAGAGATTGTGGCTATCGTTGTGCCTCACGCTGGCTACTACTACTCTGGGCCGGTAGCAGCCCATGCCTACAACGAACTTGCTGATGACGGAGTACCTGATACCGCAGTGATACTTGGACCTAACCACACCGGGTACGGGTACCCTGTTTCCGTCTGGGTAGGGGCCGTCTGGAACACTCCCTTCGGTGAGGTAGAGATAAATGAGGCACTTGCCCGAAGGCTTCTGGGGGAAGTGATCGAAGCCGACGAAACGGCTCATATACATGAGCATAGCATAGAAGTCCAGTTGCCCTGGCTTCAGCACCTGTATGAGAGTGTAAGAATTGTGCCCATAGCTATGCTGGCTCAAGACATAGAAACCGCTCGGGCAGTAGGTAAGGCCATTTCCCGGTCAGACGACAACCTGATCGTCATAGCCAGCAGTGATTTTACGCATTATGAGCCGCACAATATAGCTATGGAAAAGGATGGCTCTGTTATAGAGGCCATAGTCAATCTTGATGAGGAAGAGCTATATGAGCGTTGTGAACGCCTCAATTGTACAATGTGCGGATATGGTCCGGTAGCTTCAGCTATTGTGGCAGCGAAAGAAATGGAAGCCAAGAGGGTTAGTTTGTTGAAGTATGCCACCAGCGGAGACACGAGCGGCGATTTCTCTCAGGTGGTCGGCTATGGCTCCATCGTGATAAGACGGTAACCTGAGCATCACTATCGAGAACTGATTATCTCACCTTTCACGTCTCCGTCGATTATGAGGATGCCAAAAGAATCTGTGGCCGTTCCCGGATTGAAAAAGAGAACGCCGTCGATGACCTTGTTTTGGGATCGGTGAGAGTGGCCATAGACGATGACATCAACCTGATCCCCGTCGAACACTTTCCTTATCCTCTCTTCTATTCCCCCGGGACCGCCTGAGCCGTGAGTTATGCCGATCCTTTTGTCGTCTATTTCAAGTATGTCCTTGACGGGTAGTATAGTCCTTAACTGCATGGAATCCATATTACCTTGGACTGCCTTCACCTCTCTTAGTTGTTTAAGCTCCCTGAGTGCCTGGACATCTGTGAAATCCCCAGCGTGGATTATCAAATCCGCCGTGGAGACTGCATGAACTATCTTCTTGGGGATGTCCTCAAGCCGACTCACATGAGTATCAGCAAGCACAACTATGCGCATAACAATCCTGCTTGAATTGACTGCATCAATAATACCATCACGGATGAAGGACTGGAAAGCCTTTCTCACCGATGGTCTTGGGAGGTGATTTGTCTCACCAACTGTATGGTTTTGTCCGCTCTTGATAGCGAGAAGGATAGCCCTAGTTGTCTAAGCTCTTCGTAGCCCAGTCCCTCGAACAGTTTTCGTCCGGCTACTCTGGTCATCTCGTCATAAATAGCCGGCCACTCAGGAGTCCGCCTCCGGGCACAAAAGAGAACAAAATCACGAAGCTTGGGGGGTATATCATCCACGATGTAGTCATTTTACGCCTGGAATCCTGATTTAACAAGCCTGCTTATGGCTGCTGGGATGGCATCCTCTCCCTTGTGTGACCTTGGATAATGCCCTGGTCAAGGCTTAAGCCTCATCCCTGTGCTTTGCCGCATACGAGCCCCTGAAAGATATTTTCGGGCGAGTAAACCTATAAGCCGAGTTCTGTATCCCGACCCTGTCGGGACGGTGACCATCCATCTAGCCCTGATGTTGCCACCAGGGTCAAGCGACCAACCCGAGGGCCTCCGGCCGAGCACCTTAAGCTTACCCCATAGCCTTGCAGCCTGGGAGCAGCTGAGCCCACTTATTCGGTCTTGCTCCGGGTGGGGTTTGCCCAGCCAGCCAGTCTCCTGGCTGCTGGTGAGCTCTTACCTCACCATTTCACCCTTGCCAGCACCGGCAAAGCCGACCGCTGGCGGTATGTTTCTGTGGCACTTTCCGTAGAGTCACCCCTCCTGGGTGTTACCCAGCACCCTGCTCGGTGGAGCTCGGACTTTCCTCCCTGGCAAAGCGAATCCAGAGCGGTCACCCAGTTTACTCGCCCGAATCCATTTTATAGTCAACCAGAACAAAGGTCAAATCTTCACAGTGATTGTCCTGCAGTGCAGGTCAGCTCCCTCATCAGTTTCTTGTAGCACAGATGAACTCGGCATGAGAACAGGATGACCCACCAGTCCGATCTTGACGCCTTGCGATTGCATCTTAGCCTTCTCTTTGAACGTGGAAACACGCACTAACCAACTCAAAGGAGTCAGGATACTGAACAAAGCATGGAATTCCTCCACCTGAGGAACATGAGACTGAACGAAGACAACGTTCTTGTGCGGGTCAACGCCGGCCGCCAGCCAGTCAAGCGCGGTTGTGTAGAGGCATGTCATAGCGTAGCCGGATTTGCCAGCAATGGTCAAGAATGGTATCCTTAGCTGCTATAGAAGACTAGTAAGTGGTTTTCCCCCGAAGGGCCGCCTTGTTCGTGAAGTGCCGTCAGGTCATAGTCCGTTTAGTCCGGTCTGTTAGCAAACCATTAACTAACGCTTCTCTGTTTGTTATTTGAAGCCGGAGGTAGATAGAGATGTGGCACAGCAATAGCCATGTGGTTCACAAGTTATGAGTAGGGCAGGTGTCTCCTCTAGCTTTAGGCCTGCCGGGGACCGAAAATGCACTAACTGAGCGAAGACACCGTTAGTGACGAGGAAAAAGGGAAGAGCAATATGAGAGTTTTGATTGTTGGTGGTTCGGGTAGAATGGGTGGTGTAATCGCATGGGATTTGCTCAGAGATAATGAAGTTGAAGTAGTAGGAATTGTCGATAGGCAGAGTAGTATCCTTCAGATGGCGCAGAAAGGGATAAACAGTAACAAGCTCATAGTGCATGTCCTTGATGTCACTGACAGGGAGAAGACCAGAAGATTGATGAGAGAATATGATGTCGGCGTGATTTCGCTGGCTGATAGAAAGACGAATTACATGGCTGTTGAGGCAGCGATTGATGCCGGACTGAATACTGTTGACATACTCGAAGATTATCACAGGAGACCAGACCCTTCCGGAGCCGAGGCTTTGCAGGTTCCGGGTCAGATGACACCGGATGAATACGGAGAATGGCTCCATAAGAGAGCGATGGAGAATGATGTGTTACTCCTGGACGGATTAGGTTTTGCCCCCGGTTTGAGCAATATCACACTTGGTGACGGTATCAGGAAAATGGACAAGGCGGAGTCGGCGATAGCAAGAGTCGGTGGTATTCCTGCAAAAGAAGCCAGCGGGAAATACCCGCTGAACTACATGATTACCTGGGCATTCGACCATGTTCTAAGGGAATACATGGTTCCAGTGGAAGTGATTAAGAACGGCAAGGTTCAGCAAGTACCAGCACTGAGTGACCGTGAAAGCTTCAGATTTACAGGACTTGGCAGAGACGAGGAATTAGAGTGCGCTGTTACCCGTGGCATGCCTTCCTATGTCTTTACGAGGCGACAGCTTAGTGAATTTGCTGAGAAGACTATTAGATGGCCCGGTCATTATGAAGGCATAGACAGACTTAAGGAATGCGGAATGCTTGATCTTACGCCTGTTGAATTTGAGGGAATGAGGATAGCGCCTCGCGATTTCTTGTCATCTGTGATGAGTCCCAAACTTGCGCCGTCAGAAGGCGATACTGATGTATGCATTATGTGGAACACGGTGATTGGGACAGAGAACGGAAAGAAAATGAGAATCGACTACTACATGTGGGAAGAGGCGGACAAGGAGAACGGGATCTCTGCTATGGGGCGGGTTACCGGATTCCCTGCTGCAATTGGTGCGAAGCTCGTAGCGAGAGGAGAGATAAGGAAAAAAGGCATCGTTGCTCCCGAGGATGCTATAGAAGGAGAAGTCTACCGCGGATTTCTGGATGAGTTGAGAAAAAGGAACATAACGATACGTGAGGTTCCCGAATCAGGTTAACTGAGGATGCCGCGGACATCTGCAGAAGACGCTGTATGGAGGAGATAAGCCTGTGGTCTTCAATACTCTTTCGGTGTTGTTGCGCACGCTTGAAAGAAGTGGGTGGTGCCATTGATTACTGCTTTACATCGGTCCTACTAGTTGCACAACGCCAGAATGGTCTAGAAACTACGAGGGCATACCACTGTTCAGATGACTCTTGATACCTACAGACGGTTACGTCTGGACTCCAGCAAACAGCAGCGGAGACCTTCCACAGATCGCTTGATCTCGAGCACTAAAACGTGGCCGTTGACAGGGATTGGTGGCAAGACAGTAGCAAGGTGGCAAACACAAACCCCATGTTTCCAGAATTTAACCTCAGAACAGGAGGCGATTTTATCATTGGTAGCGCATACCGGATTTGCCAGCAGGGGTCTCAAAGGATGTTTCTAGCTTCAAAACAGTGTTTCTGAGTTTCTTGACAAGACCCTTTTTGTGCGTAGAATGCCAACCAGTAACAACTGGTTTAATCCAGTCTATTAGCAAATTATTAGCAGGAACCTAACTTCAGGTCCAGAGTGAAAGGATATCAAGTATGCTGGACCCGAACTGGAGCCAAGCCTGAACAGTGGAACTGGGAAGCAGATTTGAGGAGACAACTCGGCTTTCTGTCCAAGTGAGTAACAATACAGGCAATTGTTCAGCAAATCCTTCGGCTTAAGGAGACAGAAGCCACTTCATGGGATTAGCCAGTCTGTATTGGAGGGATACTCCTTAATATCATATAACCACGTTAAGCAAGAGTATTGAAGAAGTTGAGAGGGAAACTTTTAATTGGGGAAACGCTGGAGCAACATGGCGTCGATGACGCGCCGACAAGATACGCCTCGTGAGAATACGTCTGTGAAGACCGCGCAATTGTCACAGCACGGTAAAGCCGTCGGGCAACGTGGCACTTTGCCCGTCAGGGTTGGTGACGGTAACGTCGCGCGGTCCAGGTTCGGCCAGCTTGTGCACCCTGATGCGTACTTCCAGTTGGGAAGCGCTAACAAAGGTCACTTGCTGCACTACAATCCGTTCGCCGAAATCAACACTGGGTCTATCCTTGAAGTTTGCTCCAAATATGGTCACTGTTAACCGGTCCTTTGGCTGACCGCTATTCGGCTCCACGCTATAGACCTCAGGAGCAGGCACCTTCTCGAACTCGGCGCTGATGGAGTAGTCGCCCCATACGGTGATGGTCATCTGGGCGGCGTAGATATCATCGACATAGTCCACATCGCCGGTCCACTCCACAAACTGGTAGTGCTCGTCCTCCACAGCGAGAAGGTCAGCCACGGTTCCTGCGGGATAGGCAAACTCCCCCTCGCCGAGAATGGTAACCCAACCGCCCTCCGTGCTGTCTATGGTCAGCGTGTAATCTACCAGCTCGAAGACAGTGGTGATGGAATAATCGCCACATATGGTGATGAAGGTGTCAGCGGCGTAGACGTCGTCAATCTCGTCTACATCGCCGGTCCACTCGACAAACTGGTAGTGCTCGTCAGCTACAGCCACAAGGTCAACCACGGTTCCTGCGGGATAGGCAGACTCTCCTTCGCCGGGCACGGTCACCGATCCGCCCTCCGTGCTGTCTACGATCAGGGTGTACTGCACCAACTCAAAGTTCGCGGTAATGGAGTAGTCGTCCCATACAGTAATGGTTGTTTCAGCAGCGTAGATATCATCAACATAGTCCACGTCGCCGGTCCAGCAAGTAAACTCATAATGCTCATCAGCCACAGCAAGCAGATTCACCACCTTGCCTGCATCGCAGGTAAAAGTCCCCTCACCAGGGGTAGTTACTTCCCCACCCTCCGTGCTATTTATGGTCAGGGAGTACTCCACAGACGGAAGTGGTTCGAAGTTAGCTGTTATGGAATAGTCATCGTTCATGGTGACGGTGGTTGAGGCAGAATCGGGATCAACGATGGTGTCGACGTCACCTGTCCAGTTGCCGAACCGGTAGCCTGGCTCAACTTCAGCGACCAGGTCAACCACCGTTACTCCGTCATAGGCAAAGTCGCCTTCACCAGGGATGATTATTGAGCCTCCAGCGGTGCTGGAGATGGTGGTCAGGGTATACCCCATAGGCTCAGGGTTCTCCAAAGGCTCACGAGGGTCGGTGTCAGCAGTGCCACTACTGCAACCGAATGCTGCCGTAATCAGGACTAATGCAAAGAAGAAGCCGGCTCTTCTCATGTTAGAGTGCTCCCTTGAGCGGCGACAAGCCCGGTGCTCATAAAGTCAAGAAGGGGGGCAACCACCAGGCTGCCAAGAAGCATGAGAATCATCACTAAAAGCAGCGCCGCCCCCTTCTCCTCCTCTATTCTTTTCTGCCAGCTAATCTTCATTATCGCCCTCAAACAAAAAAACCGACCCTTTTCGGGGCGGTTTTACTATTGGCTCCCCGTTACCCAAGTAACCACCTACAGGTAGCGGTTCATCGCCTCCCGAACTTTTCTATTGAGCTCTCGTCTTACTTCCCGGTGTTTCTCCTGTTTATTGTGTGCTGCTTTATTTGCCTGTTTCGCTGTTACTAATGATATTAGGTGGGGGCGCGTGTGTCAATCACCCAAAAGCACCTAAATATATAGCTAAATGGTACTAGTACTTGCCTGCGACCAAGATGTACCCTACAGCGATTGTCGCTCGCATACAACAAAATGAGTATTTGCGACAAAATGATGCCTTGAAAAGGCTGGAGGAAGAACGAGTCATAATCTGATCAATATAACAAATAGAACGGAAACGGGTAGGTATAGTAAATGCAGATAGGTAATTGGTTTAGTTTTGATCTTATGCGGGTCTTGAGCGTGAACAGTCTTTTGTCTCTCGTATTCTCTTAATATGAGTACCGTGTGGATATACACAGCAATATGAAGAAGAATAGCAAATCCTACCAATGGTATCCAACGTGTTGGATCCTTTTCGCTGAAACTCATGATGAATCTATATTCGGCTCCCATTCTTGCGGGTATGAGTGCGGCCAAGTCAAAGGCAATGCACCCCAGGTATATATGGTGCATGTATTGGCTAAAATGGAAGCCAACTTTTTTCAATCCCCGAAAGGGTAATAGAACTCCCTGATGTACGGCTAATTGCTGCCCCCTTTGACTTACAGAATCTACCATTGCCCCCAATAATGATATTCCGATTGGTATAAGGAAAGGCGCAAAGAACTCTATACTCATTATTTGCATTTGCACCTCTCCTTTACTAGAGCGGAGTTATTATAATCGTCCTATTAAATCGCGAGTAGTCATAATAATCATCGCCGCGGGTATCTAAGGTGGAATTGAGGGTCCCCCGTAATCCACCATAGTACAACAAAGTGATGAATTAAATCTGATAGCAGCAAAGAACTGCCGAGAATTAATAACATATTGGGCAAATAAACAGGAAGAGTAGGGATCAAAGAGACAATAAGCAATATTATGCCCAAATAACCATGGTGTATTCTTATCCCGAACGTAAATCTAGCAATGAACGCAGGGCTCCGTGTGGCCTGAATTCTGAAACCAAAGCGAAATAGTACTGTTATTGCTTCGATTACCAGCGTTAATATAGCTATCCAGAATAACATCTTATTAACAGATAGTAACGCTAGGCAGTCTCCCATTGGGTTAATGCTATACAGTTCGCTGGATTGTTGTAAAGCGTCTCCAAATGCGAGGAGGATTCAATAGATAATCAACACGTTTTCCTCAACTTTATCCCCAGTTCCTCCTCTTGCACTCTTTTCTTCTTTGTGTTTCATTTGCATTGCGGACACATTAGCAACTTTGTTGCATAATGAGGCATCGTCTGCTCTTACCGTTAAGGCCGTCGCATTGTCATTGTGCGCCGTTTAACCGCCGTTATGCAGTCAAAATGACTTGAGCAACGTAATACCTATACCTTTTAACTTTAAGTTGTCTGTAGGTATGGTGTAGAAACATAAGTTAACGCTATCCTGTTACGCCAGAGATAACAAAACCGAGAATTGTTGGATAAGAACCGATGAATTGGTGTCTGTGATTATAGATTCGTGCAATCATCCCAATGTTGTTCAATGGTGATAGATTTGAGTTCGAAACAGCCTTTAACCTTAGGCGTCTTCTGCAAAAAGCAGGTGCCCACATTTTTCTGGTGATAAAATAGTAATATGAGCAGTTTTTCGGCTTAGAGGGACGAATCTGGTATATTCGACCATCGCATCCAATCTATTGCTGTGGTATCAGGTAAAGACGAGACGCGTGAGGAACTGAGAAATAACCTGCAAGAGGAACTCGATAACAGGCAAATTCGCGAAGTAAGATTTTCTGAAATCATCGGATATAACAGTCCGATGGCGGAAGCAGCGCGCCAATTCATAAGAATCGCGGTCAAGGGCTTTGCTGTTGATCGAAAAACAAGGATAAATATACTATAACCTGGGACACTCTTGATTCACGCCGTGCTGCCTTGGGGCGTGATGATTTCGCCAATCTGGGAAGAATGTATTATCACCTGCTCATACATATAGCTGGACAGTGGAACCAAATCCGTTGGGATTTGTACCCAGATAATAATCCCAGGATCGATTGGAAGGAGACTACACCGGAGACATAGGAAGTTAGTCTGGGATATTTATCCCAGGACCGACTTCAGTCATCTGAAATCAGGAGGAGAGGGATAAACTTCGACCTTCCCCCAAAGTGGTATCATTATTGGGGGAAGGTCGCAGATGCGAGCAATGGATCATCGATTGGTATAATGTCCTGAAGATGTTATCAGTGCAAAAGAAAGGAGGTATGGTAAGATGCGATCACACGACATTTCAGGTCTATATCAAGCGTTGGTGCAACACAAAATACATCAGGACCAATTTTTATGGAGTAGAATTCAAACTCTCCATGCGCTACAGGTTGCAGTTATAGGAGGTGGTTTTGCTGCGCATTTTTCCTGGGGAAATTCATTATTGGGTGGATCGTTTCTGGTTTTTGGGGGAGTGGTGTCACTTATCATGTTTTTCCTTGTAATAGGGGACTATGCTGACATGAAGGTTAATGAAGAAACTATGAAGGACCTTGCTAGTATTCTGCTCCCGTTTTCTGTTACAGGCCCAGTAAAGTGGGTGGATGATACGGTTTGGTACCGTAAGTATCTTGCCCGTGGGCATTACATGATTTACGCTTATATAGTCATGCTAATCTTGGTGGATTTCGTTCTAGGTGTCTTAATGTTATGTAGGCCTTGTATATTTGGGGAGATTCCCGGAGCGTCCGCCCGCCAACATTTACTCTCAATTCCAATCTCGCAACTCCATTCTGCAAGGGAAAGCATTTCAAAACCAAGTCCTTTAGGAGCATCAGGATCCTAAGTTGACATTGTGCTTCTGTACCGGCCTCCCTGTTTTGGAGCAGTTGCTTCATGGGTTGCAAAGCCTCGGAAGTGGGGCTTTCCAGTTGCCCATGATGATCGGTCTTGTAGTGCCGACCAAGGCTGACTAAGCGAAAGCAGACACCGCCCTGCAAGTTATACCTCGAGTTCTGTCTATTGAATGATCTGGGGAACCATGGTAAACAGGGGGTGACCGGAGCTGAACATTTGTCAGGAATGTTGAGTCACATTCCCACCAGAGGTTTGCCATTGAGGCGCGTTTTGTTACTGTGAGGTCAGTGCTATAATAGGCGAAGCACAGACGCGATCTGCACAATGACTGAAGGAGGAACATCCGATGGATGAGGCAAGAGTGGTGATAAACCTAAAGGAAGGCATCGTCGAACTCCAGGGTCCGGTTGACTTCGTGCGACATTGCCTTGATATGTACCAACCTACTATCATGGGACTGCAGGGCTTACCACAGGATGTTGCAGCCACACCGGAGAAAGCCAAGCCTTTGCCCCGAAAGAGGAAGGCAGCGGCTGTTGTTACCAAATCAGGTAGAGCGAGACGGGGTTCCTGCATAGGGGCCATTCGGAGCGATCTGGACGCGGGCTTCTTTGATCAACCACGCTCTATCCGCGAAATCAAGCAACGATTAAGTGAGGCGGGTCTTATCTTCACAGAGAATGGCGTCAGGGCGAATTTGAAGCGGCTATCTCTGACTGGCTTGCTGGACACCGTGCGGAAAGGCAGGTTCGTACGCTATCAGCGACGTGCCCAGTCCTGAATCACAAGATATCCTCGACGCTAAGTCCC
>JAUWQY010000012.1 GCA_030610855.1 Dehalococcoidia bacterium | reverse complement strand
GAGTGCGCCCTGTCAGTGAGAAGTTAAGCGAAGCCGAATTTGGATGGGGCAACGCATAGTCTTTTACGTGCTGTTGGACAAAGCTCTATTGTGAATCTGTTATATTTGCTCGCTGCTTACTAAGAACGCCTCCCACCGCCTCGATCGCCTTCAGAGCGCGGGCGCGCCTCACTTACGGTCAGTGCTCTCCCTTTCATCTCCTTGCCGTTCAGGCCACTGATTGCGGCCTGGCCTTCAGCATTGGCTGGCATCTCCACGAACCCAAATCCCCTAGGCTGGCCACTATACTTGTCCTTGATGATGTTCACTGACGTAACTTGCCCGAAAGCTTCAAATGCCTCCCGCAATTCCTCATCTGTGACTTCGTGGGGTAGATTGCCTACATAGATATTCATAAAACCCTCCCTCCGTATGCAGTATACAGGGCGATGGAACAACCTGCAAACAAGCGTCGTGAAGCCAGCAATGGGCCACCTATGTGGCTAGCGAATCTCGACGCTATAAGGAATGAACTCTCTGGTGCGGCGAGTGAACAAAACCGAGGAATGTGCAATCCCCTTTGGAGGGTTAGTTCCTCTCTCACGCTTTGCGGAGGGCGGGAAAGAGAGGATCAGAGAGGCTTCGCACTTCCTATCTTCCTGCTTCCTATTTGGTTACGGGCTTTTTTTGCTCCTTCTTGGGTTTTTTCACATTCCTTCTGCCTTTAGTTCCCATTGCTTGTTCTCCTCATTGTATTTCGGAATCGATCATTCTTGCTCTCCATACTCTCCTATTCTGGACAGAAAGCCAAGCTGCCTGGAAAGATGGGTACTATCCCTTACATACCATTCAGGCAAATCACTCTAGATAGCCCTTGAGTTTTCGACTGCGGGAGGGATGACGTAACTTGCGTAGAGCCTTGCCTTCAATCTGCCGTATTCTTTCTCGAGTTACATTGAATTCTCTACCCACCTCTTCCAGAGTTCGAGGATATCCGTCTCTAAGTCCAAATCTAAGCTGGAGCACTTTCTTTTCGCGCTCGGTGAGTTCATCGAGCACTTTATCTATTTGTTCTTTGAGCAGCTGCTGTGAAGTGGCTTCAGTTGGTGCTAAAGCGCCGCGATCTTCAACAAGGTCACCGAGACGGCTATCTCCGTCTTCGCCAATGGGCTTGTCCAGCGACATTGGCTGACGGAAAAACAAAGCCATGCCCTCTTCAACCTTTGCTGAGGGTATATTCAGGCGTTCGCCAATTTCCTCGTAATTTGGTTCACGTCCAAGTTCCTGAACCAGCTGTCGCGTTGTGCGTAATAGCTTGTTCATTGTTTCTACCATGTGTACCGGAATGCGAATGGTACGGGATTGGTCAGCTATGGATCGAGTGGCACTTTGCCTGATCCACCAGGTGGCGTAGGTACTGAACTTGTAGCCTCTTCTATACTGAAACCTATCTATAGCTCGCATGAGGCCAACATTCCCTTCCTGGATAAGGTCAAGGAAGGACATGCCACGGGCGATATACTTCTTAGCTATGCTAACCACCAGGCGCAGGTTTGCTTCAGTGAGGTGCCTCTCTGCTGCTTCTGCTTCGGTCCTCACCTTCTCAAAGTAGGATTTGAACTCACTGCTATGAGAATCGAGTTGAGACAGGAACCTGTCGTCGGTCAGGAGGGCCTTCAGTCTTTGCCATGAAGGTTTGTCTCTAGCCAGGAGCACTAGCAATTGCGGGGGCAAAAGCTGGCTGTTTATGGAGAGATCTACTGTGGCTTCTTGGGCCTCAGTGATCCCTTTATCTATCCCCTTAGCGATTGCAGCTATTAGCGATGGATCTATGACAATGTCGATGGCGGAGCGAAATTCAGGATTCTGGATCGTGTCTATCACATTGCTGGAGGGATCGATACCAATGCGCTCTTCAATAATCTGCACAACCGGATATGCCTTGGATAATGGGGAAATCACGTGAACAACTATGTCAACAGGTGAAGGGAATTTCTTGTATTTGCTGAAGTGGTTATCCTTCAGCCTTTCTACGTATCTACCCAGCTCTATCCTCCGGGATAGTACCTTCTCTTCGTGACCTGTAAGCAGCGGCACCCTGCCGAGTTCCTGAAGATACATACGAGTTGAGTCGTCAATTACCTCATATTCCCCTGGTGTTACGTGAGGCTTGCTCTCTTCGGTTTCCTCGGGGAGGGATTCGTCGACCTCTTCTTTCTCTTCAACTTCCTCGACTCTGGCGTTGACGTCCTCAGCTTCAGCTTCATCGCTGAGTGAGCCTTCAGTCAATACCTCATCACTATCCAGGTTGATGCTCCGTCCTCTAGCCATTGTTGTTCCCCTTTCTTGAGGAAGACCCGCTGAAGTTGTTGCCCGAAATCTGTGGTTGCTTTGATCTGTTGGTGGAAATCCAGCCCTTGCCTTGCCAGACCGCCTCCCACCCGCTCCTATTGTAGCACAATCTGCGTAGCTTGACAAAGAGCCGATTGCGCACTCCTTCGGTAGACTAGCCCTGCCCGTGTCTCTTGAATCTCTCACCCATTCTGGTCGGAGAGGAGGTGTCTCTCGGCAACGAAAAGCTATGTGGCAACTATTTTCCACGGGACTCTGGTGGCTTTGGCTTCAAGGAGATTGCGCTTTAGTCAGGAATGTGCAGGATTTAACCTTGCTGGACTTCCCTGCCTGGTTTTCATTAAAATCAGGGGGTGGGAGAGGTTATCACTGGTCGTAATCCGGTGGTGGAAGCACTGCGCGCGGGACGCCCCATACAGAAAATCCTGCTTGCCCGTAACATCAGTAGGCACAGTATCATTGGGGAAATCGTGCATCTGGCGAAAGGCAAAGGAATCCCCGTGGAATACGTACCCGCCGAAGCTTTTAGGAAACACAGTGTTGCGTTGAGGCATCAGGGTGTCATCGCTTATACTGCCGCCAAAGCGTATCACAGCCTTGAGGATTTATTCAGAATTTCCAAAGAAAAGGGCGAGCCCCCCCTTTACTGTATTCTCGACGGAATAGAGGACCCACAGAATCTGGGAGCGATACTCCGCACTGCGGAAGCCAGCGGTACTCATGGCATCATCATCCGCACCCGGCGTGCGGCAGGATTGACAGATGCCGTGGCCAGAGCCTCCGCTGGGGCGATAGAATATCTGCCCGTCGCCCAGGTTGCCAACATTGCCCAGACAATAATCAGACTCAAGGAAGAGGGAATCTGGATAATCGGGGTCAATCCCACCGGAAGAGAAGATTACCGCCGGGCTGACTTCACCATGCCGGTGGCTATCGTTGTCGGTGGGGAGGGAAAAGGGATCTCTGAACTGGTGAAAAAGAAATGCGATTACCTGGTTTCAATTCCGATGCGCGGTAAAATCAGCTCTTTGAACGCCTCCGTTGCCGCCGCACTCGCGATGTACGAGGCTTTCCACCAGAGACAGGCTGCTACCCACCACAAAGCCAACTGAACAGAAGTCAGTTTTGTTCAATGGTAATTTGATACATCACACAGTTCGTCATAATGTTAAGCGGGGTATCTGTTACAATTAATAACAGATACAAGGATTCGCAGCGGTGGCCTAAGATGACGGGCCCAAATCATGATACGCGATGATTTGATTTCTAGGGTTCAGCGTCTCCATACCGCAATTGGGGCAACTGAGGAAACTGATATCGGCAGCTTTCTGCCTACAGTGACTTGTGATGGTAAGCGTGTCTGTTTCTACCAGGACTGGAGGGGGGGACGAAGTGATGCGGAGCTAGCCAATACTATCCACACATTGATTTGCAATATAGCAAATCTGAAAGACCTGCTCAAGAAGTGGGCTGTTCAGAGTGGCAAAGCTACGATTAAGGTGGATGATGCCTTCAAGAACTCATTGGCATTAAGAATCATTAAGGACCTATCCAATAATGACAGGCACGGGTACGATCCTAAGAAGCCAGGGAATTCCGGTAGATCACCTAGAGTCGATAACATTACTACCGTCATGCAAATGACCACAAAATCAGAAAAAGGCTCCTTTGTGAGCCTGACGTTTAATCGTCACGGTGTTCCACGAATGGCGGGATCAGGTACAGCTAAAGTCATAATTACTGGTGATATTCTGGATAGAGATGGCAATAAGATCGGCGATCTCCATAAGACTGCGTTAGAAGCTATTGAAGTCTGGGAGAGTCTCCTGGATGACTTCGACGTCAAATTCTGAGCCATCCCGGATGGCATCTAGCAAAACATATGATCATGCAGCTACGATGGTACACACCCTGAGAAGTACTTTATCCAATAGCACTTATCAAAACGTTTTCTTGTTGCTGCATAACAAGCCGTTTTGTTACTGATTGGGCCACGTATTGTGCCATACTAAGCGATAAATCACATCCTGAGTGTCCGGCCGAAGTCATTGGATGTCAGTTGTAGCGTTCTTCTTGCTAACAGGGTTAGGCTATCTATTTGCAAACTGGTTCACTTTGGTGTATAACTTACTCAGTAGTTTCAGTTTAGGTTATTACAAGCTTCTCATAATCTCCTTAGATTCATAGCAAGTATTGGATGGCCAAGACTTTAGCTAAGATCTGAAAGAGAGGAGGTCATCTAATGAGCTTTCAGGACAAGTCGATCCAGTGTTCCGATTGTGGAACTACCTTCATTTTTACTGCTGGGGAAAAGAGATTCTTTGCGTCTAAAGGTTTGACCAACGACCCCGGGCGTTGTCCTCAGTGCCGAAAAGCCAAGAAACAACAGCGTCATGGCTTGTGCGGTAGCTGGGCTAACTACGCCAGTAGGGCAATGCTCAGTAGAGAATACAAATAAGCATATTGGTAGAGGTCGATCTAAGGGATATGGATCTATTGAAATGCCATCACGGTCTGAAGGTCAAGCCGCAATCACTGCCCTCAATGGAAAAGCACTGAAGAATAGGACGATTGATGTTATTCGGGCCCACACTTTTTCTAGGAGAGCAGTGAAAGCTCCCTTTCTCGAGAAGATTCTGTGCGTAGCGTTTCCAGCCTCTCGGATTTGAGAGGGGAAGGCTCTTTCAATAGTCTTCTAGATTCAAGAACACACATAGGCCACAGAATAATGCCGATTGTAGTAATTAAGCTGTAGGATTTCGCGAACAGATATGAATTATCGCAGCGACATAAGAAACATAGCTATTATTGCTCATGTTGACCACGGTAAGACTACCCTGGTAGATGCCATGCTCAAGCAAAGCAACATTTTCCGGAATAACCAGATGGTTGGCGAACTAATAATGGACCAGAATGCTCTTGAGCGAGAAAAGGGGATTACCATCATGGCCAAGAATACGGCCGTAGTTTACCGGGCTGTCAAGATCAATATTATTGACACGCCGGGACACGCTGACTTCAGCGGGGAAGTGGAGCGTGTCCTGAGTATGGCGGATGGGTGTCTACTCCTGGTGGACTCTATAGAAGGTCCCATGCCCCAGACTAAGTTTGTGCTTCGACTGGCAATGAAGATGGGTCTAAAACCCATTGTGGTTATCAACAAAACAGACAGGCGAAATTCGCGCATAGCAGAGGTGCAGAAACTTACCGAGGACCTGTTCTTAGAATTAGCTGTCAGTGCTGACCAGCTTGACTTCCCGGTACTATACGCCAGTGCACGGGAAGGCACTGTCGTAACTGAATTGGGCATGAAAGGCAAAGATGTCACTCCTCTCCTCGAATGCATATTGGAAAAGGTAACACCACCGAAAATTGAAAGTGGACCATTTCAAATGCTGGTTTCTAACCTAGCGTATGACAGCCACAAAGGTAAGATAGCTATTGGTAGAATCTGGAAAGGAAAGGTTGCCCCACACCAACCGGTAGTGGTTGTGGGTGCTGATGGCAGTGTAACTCATTATCAGATTAGTGAAGTGTTTACCTATCTCGGTCTGAAACACGTAAAGGTGGAGGAGGCCGAGGCTGGCGACATAGTAGCTGTGACCGGTGTCGACAAGGTCAACATCGGAGATACCATTGCTAGCCTAGAGCAGACTGAGGCGCTACCGCGTATAGAGATTGGCGAACCGACGGTAGAGATGACATTCGGAGTAAACACCTCACCTTTTGCTGGCCGTGAGGGTCACTTTTGCACCACACGCCAGTTGTGGGCACGACTCTGCAGAGAGTTGGAAACTAATCTCAGTCTGAGGGTACAGCGCATGGATAGCCCAGATATCTTTCTCGTGAAAGGGAGGGGAGAACTGCATTTGGCTATACTGATTGAGACCATACGCCGGGAGGGCTATGAATTTGAGGTCTCCAAACCAGAAGCTATCACCAAAATAGTTGACGGTAACCTTGTAGAACCTGTGGAGATTCTTACCATTGATACCAAAGATGAATATGTTGGAGTTTTGATCGAGATGCTGAGCAAGCGGCAAGCTCAGCTTACGGATATGCGCAATGATGGCCATGATGATGTGCGTTTGATATTCCATGTGCCTACAAAAGGACTCATTGGCTTCCGCACTGTTTTCTCTACCGCCACGCGTGGTGAAGGCATCATGAATAGCACTTTTCTTGGCCATGAACCTTATCACGGAGATATGATTTCGACTCGTAATGGAGCACTGGTAGCATCGGAACAGGGTATTGCTGTTACCTATGGTTTAAATAATGCCCAGGGGCGAGGCTGCACTTTTGTTGAACCAGGCACGCTGGTCTATGAGGGTATGGTAGTAGGGCTGAATTCACGGCCCAGGGACATAGCCGTCAACGTGTGCAAAGAAAAGAAGAAGAGCAATGTACGTTCGTCCACATCCGATTTCGCCATAAAACTGACTCCTCGCGTGCAGTTGAGCCTGGAGCAAGCCATTGATTTCATAAATGATGATGAGCTAATCGAGGTAACACCCGGGAATATCAGGCTGAGGAAAAGGTTACTCACTCAAGCACAACGATCGAAGGAAAGGGCTTCTTCCAGGCGAAACGCGAAGCAGTGAACTAGGGCTTATAGCTAAAATGGCTGAAATACCGAATTGATATCCTAATTCACGCGCTGCCCAAATCATCGGATTGTTCACTCTGGCATCATTGATACCTGAGGCAGGCACAGACCTGGTATAGAGCCACGGCTGGGTTAAGCAATCTGAATAAGCTACCCGGCAATCCTGGTTCTTCGCCCTTCGGTGTTCACTGGGAGATAGCCAAGTGTCTGTGCTGTGGAGGCCGTATTCGAGTGGAGAAAGCCCACCATAAATCAACTACTACGGCCCGCTGTCAGTCTCTATCTTCGTTTCGTTCCCCACATCACAATGGCTGCACCTTGAAACAGGCGTCTCGTTTCTACCAGCGGAATTCCGTTCTCACGCCATATTGCGGCGATGCGGTCAACAGGACACCGCTGACAAAAGTCCCAGATACTCGGACCTAAGAAACGGCCAACACGATGCCACCCTAGTGAAATAGGGAGCGTCATAACGGGCATGACGACCCTGTTGTACATCAGCCATAGAACTCTTATCCAGGAGGATTCTGGAATACCGAACTCAAGCGAGAGCAATTCCCCGCCTGGCTTCAGTACCCGAGACAGTTCCCGTACTGTTGCATCGGGCTCTTGGACGTAACGCAACAGGTAGGTGAAGACAACCGTATCGAAGGTCTCATCAGGAAAGGGTAATTGCTCAGCGCGGCCCTGGACAAGTTGGATTCTGCCGTCCAGGCTTGTCTTCCCGACAGCACCACGGCCAGCTTCCAGCATTGAGTGGCAAATATCGAGCCCCACGATGCGTCCATTATGGTGGCGGGCAATCTCCAGGGCAACACCGGCTGTACCGGTACATACGTCAAGCACGAGGTTTCGAGGCCGAGGAGCCATTTGCGAGACTAAGAACCTACGCCAGCGAAGGTACTGAAAGAAAGTCAGCACTTGTGCCCAAGTGTCGTACGAGTGGGCAATCCCATCGAACAGGTCTTGGGCGAAGATTGCAGTGCTATCCCCTGATCGATGGCGAGATGCTGTCCCAGTTGTGCTGACTCGGCCGGTAGCCTGGGATTCAGCCTGCGAATCCCGTTGGTCCTCTGCCTTCTTTGTCTTCATTATTAATCCTCGATCAATCCGTGTCTTTTCCTGACTACCTTATGAAAGTGGTGGGGCGAAATACCATGGGGCTCAGTTCAATCTTGATTATACATAAACCATGTAATCAGAGTAAACACATTGTACTCCTTCGGGTGTCACTAATCGCCTGAACGAGTACTTTCATTTGACAAAGAGATTCCTTCGGTGTACAATCCACTTATTAGTTTCAAGTTTAGGTTGTTGCAAGCTCTTTGAAGTTACTTCAGACTATATTGGCATTGGATGACCGGACTCTGACTAAAATTCGAGAAAAAAGGAGGTCATCCAATGAGCTTTCAGGAAAAGTCTCTCCAATGTTTGGATTGCGGAGCGACGTTTGTCTTTAGCACTGAGGACCAGGAGTTCTTTCAGTCCAAAGGCTACACCAACGAGCCGAAACGTTGTCCGGAATGCCGAAGGGCAAGGAAGTCAGAACGCTTTGGCAGTGACAGCTATAGCGGTCCGCGCGAGATGTTCCCCGCGACCTGCGCCGAATGTGGCAAAAGCACCGAAGTCCCGTTTCAACCTCGCGGTGATAAGCCCGTCTACTGTAGCGACTGCTACCGCAAAATCCGACCCAGCAGATAAGTGAGGTCAGGTCATGAGCCACGTCCAGGTTGGGCGACTAGCCTGGCTGTGGCTCATGACAAATTTCAGCTTTGTCCTTAGAAGTGTCAAGACGTGAAGGCGAATCACGGCAGTCTGTGCTGCTGTGCTTTCAACGGAAGCGGCGGCAGGGGTATTAAGCGAAACAGCGAACAAAATCAATGATAAGGGAGGGAAGATTATGAAGATCTATGTGGGCAATCTAGCTTTTGATGTTACGGAGGAGAAACTGGCAGCAGAATTCGGCACTTATGGCAAGGTGGAATCCGTCGCTATTCCTGCTGATAGGCTAACTGGGCAAGCCAGGGGCTTCGCCTTCGTTGATATGCCATCAAAGTCTGAGGCGGAAGCTGCCATTGCAGGACTGAACGGCAAAACGCTTGGCGACAGAACCGTTGTTGTTAATGAGTCCCGTCCTCGCGTGGACAGCAGGGGTGGTGGTTCCTACGGCGATAGGAGAGGTGGCAGCTATAGCGGCGGTTATGGTGGTGGGTATGGTGGTGGCAGGAGCGGGGGCCGCTCCGGTGGTGGCAGGCAACGAAGATACTAGACAACCTTGCCGCTTAAAGGAGCTACGGATATGTTGAAGTCCTTCGAAGCCGGAAGGCACAACTGCAATCGCTAACGCCGAGGCGAAAGACTGAAGAACCGGTTTGTTATCGAGGCCTTGCCCGTTTCATATAAAGATGGGGCGGCAATTTCCGGTAGTGGGAATAATAGGCGGTGAGTAACAGAGGAGGAGAAAGAAAATATCAAATGATTTGAGCCATCTGACCAATCGTTCAGGCTTTGGGCTCGCATTTCACCAAGGAGTTTAATGAATTTCGAAACCTTTAATCTTCATCCAAGCGTCATGGCTGGTGTACGTGAGCTCGGTTATTCCGTACCCACACCAGTTCAATTGCAGGCCATCCCGCTCATAATGCAGGGGCGTGATGTCATTGGGCTTGCACAGACTGGCACAGGCAAGACCGCCGCTTTTGTGCTGCCGATTCTAGAACGGCTGCGGTCAAGTCCTCAAGGAGGCGTCCGGGCTCTGATAATCTCACCGACACGCGAACTGGCCGAGCAGACCTGCGAGGTTGTCAACAATCTGGGGAGCAGAACAGGGCTGCATAGTATTGCTATCTACGGCGGGGTGAGCATGCAACAGCAGATCCGTGGACTGCGCAACGGTGCTGAGATTGTCACGGCCTGCCCGGGTCGTTTGCTTGACCACCTCTGGAAAGGAACTATCAGTTTGTCAGAGCTGGAGGTCCTCGTCATTGACGAGGCTGACCGTATGTTCGATATGGGCTTTTTGCCTGATGTACGTAACATACTGAGGTGCATACTTCACAAACACCAGACATTGCTTTTCTCAGCTACCATGCCCGCGGATATCCGGCGCCTGGCGCGTGAAATCCTGCATGACCCGGTCACAGTGCAGGTCGACCCCGAGCTACCGCCAAAAACAGTGTCACACGCTCTGTACCCGGTACAACAGCACCTGAAGACGAATTTGCTGAAGGAAATTCTAAATAGAACCAGTATGGAGTCGGTGCTTGTCTTCACCCGTACCAAACACAGAGCTGAACGCGTGGCACAGCAGCTGGTAAGAGCCGGCTATCGGGTGACTTCTCTGCAGGGCGACCTTCCTCAGAGCCGACGTCAAGCCGCGCTTGAAGGTTTCCGTAACGGCTCGATCAAGATTCTGGTGGCAACCGATATCGCCGCTCGCGGTATCGATGTCTTGAGTATTTCCCACGTCATCAATTACGATATGCCGGAAAATACGGATGCCTATATCCACCGCAGCGGCCGTACCGGAAGGGTTAAGAAGAACGGAGATGCGATTACCTTTGTCACCAGCGCCGATACTGATAAGATAAGCGCCCTTGAGCGGCTTCTCAACGCGCGGCTGAAGCGGTTGACACTGCAAGGCTTTGATTACGCCAGGCCTGCACCGGACGGACAATCACACCTTTCGGGACAGCCACGACGGCATGACATAGAGCGCAAGAGATTGGTGAAACGTAACCGATGATACTCATAAGGCATTGCATCGCAGTGTTACCTCTAGATTGTTGCGCCGGACAGATGGCTAGGCAGGGAACTGGATTTCTTTAGTTCGTGTTCGCTATGATCTCTCTCAGAAAGGAGGCAAGCGGCCTCCGCCTTTTTGCAGGAGTGTCTTACACAGAGGAGATCAGAGGTTCAAATCCTCTACCGCCCGCTTCATGAATCGCTCCGGGCAGGTCAAAAACGAAGCTACAGGCTCACGGTTCCAGCTTTGGAGGGAAATTGTAGCTGTTAGAGTCAAGTCAGACGGATCCTAACGACTCTAAGATGTTTGTTGAGGCTTTCATCAAGATGGAAGAATTGCCGAATATGCTAAAATCAGGCCGGAAGAAGAGATGTCGCAAACCGACTATTCTGCATTGGACCGACCTGAGATTCTCGCCTTTGTCTTCTATCCAAGAAAGGATAATACCCGAACTCCATCCGGTGCCTGTGACCATTTCATCGCTGTAGAGAAGGACGTTTCTGTCTCTTGCCGCTTCTATATTCACAGCCGGGGCTCAGCTTCCGTTCTCTATTTCCATGGCAATGGCGAGGTGGTCAGTGATTATGATTATATTGCACCTTCGTATAACCAGCTGGGTCTCAACCTCTTTGTCGCAGATTATCGTGGCTATGGCGCAGGTCAGGGTCAGCCTACTCTGAGCAACACTGTTTCCGATGCCTCCATCATATTCAAGGCATTCGATGATATTCTGCATCGGGGACAGTACTGCAGCGACGTCTTTGTCATGGGTCGCTCTCTAGGAAGCATTTCCGCCGTTGAAATAGCTTACCGCTGTCAAGAGAAGATAAAGGGATTGATTCTCGAGAGCGGGTTTGTTGGTTTCATCAACCTCTTGTTGCATCTGGGATTACCGGCCGGGTCTCTCGGTATGGAAGACCCTGAGTTTCCTAATCTTGCCAAGATGCGTACTATTGCAGTGCCGACACTCATTATTCACGGCGAGTGTGACCAGATCATCCCTGCTAGTGAGGCTGAAGCCCTGTTTCGCAGTTCAGCAGCCAGCGATAAGAGATTGGTTCTGATTCCCGGAGCCGATCACAACGACATAATGTGGACAGGCAGGGAGATGTACTTCCAGGCGATTAGAGAATTCGTTTCTGCCTGATCGTGTAGCAGGAAGGGAGATATTTGACATGTGGATTGGAGAGCCGAGCAAAGTCACTGACAGAATAGATTTCCTGGGGACTCGGGAGATTTGTCTCTATCTGATCAGAGGAAAGGACGCCATGATTGTTGGTGGGGGGATGGCCTACATAGCCCCGGCCCTGGAAAGACAGTTTTCTGGTATGGACTTTGACGCTGGCAACATAAAGTATCTCGTCGTGCCCCATTCTCATTTCGACCATTGCGGAGCAGTGCCCTACTTGAAGAGGAAATTCCCTCAGGTACAGATACTCGCTTCGGCGTACGCGGCCGAACTATTCTCGAAACCGAAGGTGGCGAATGTCATTGCCACTGCTAACAAGGGGGCGATCGATGCGCTGGGGCTCCAGAAAGAATACGAAGAGCTGAATTTGGAGTTCGACGGGATTCGGGTCGATCGAGTTGTGGGCGCAAATGATGTTGTGGAGCTTGGCGACGGAATCGAGGCCCACTTCATAGAGACGCAGGGCCATACAAAGTGCTCCCTGGCGGTGTATGTTCCAGAGTTGAAAGCCATGTTCCCTTCCGATGCTGCCCCGTGTCCACTGTCCGATGGAAGGGGAACCATCATCCCCTCACCCCAGTACGACTTCTCTAGCTATATGGAATCACTGAAGAGACTCTCTAGCTACGATATAGAGATATGTGCTTTTGAGCATCACGGTGTTCTCCTCGGTGAGCAAGCCAGAAACATCTTACAACAGGGCCTGGAAGGGACGGAAAGGCTCAAGAACTATGTTGTCAAGC
This sequence comes from Dehalococcoidia bacterium, assembly GCA_030610855.1. Lineage (GTDB taxonomy): Bacteria > Chloroflexota > Dehalococcoidia > GIF9 > AB-539-J10 > RBG-13-51-36. The sequence continues at coordinate 27,848 of JAUWQY010000012.1, read as the reverse complement.
GATATCAAGAGATAGGTGACATTGAGGAAGTGGCACAGAAGCTCTTCTCTGAGATACAGGAGAGAGATGAACTTCCGTTCCTAAGTTCCGAGCTTCAGGCCGATGTTACGAGGACTGTAATCCGTAAGATACTGGCAGCTTAGTATCTACGTCGTTTGCTTCCTCCACCACCGCCACCTCGACCGTAGGACCCGCCTCCTCCGCCGTACGACCCACCGAACCCGCCACCTCTGCCATACGACCCGCCACCTCTTCCGCCTTCGGTGCGGGGGCGTGCCTCATTAAGACTGAGCGTCCGCTCCCCCAATTGTTTTCCGTTAAGCTCGTTGATCGCAGTCTGTGCTTCGGATTTCACCGCCATCTCAACAAACGCAAAACCTCTGGATTCGCCGCTGTACCTATCCTTGATGATGTTCACCGACGTGACCTGCCCAAAGGGCTCGAATGCCTTACGCAGTTCATCCTCTGTGGTCTCCCGAGATACATTGCCTACATAAATATTCATATTGTTAACCCCCTTTCCGTATTATGACCATACCCTTGCTGCGGCCAAACTCATCGAAATGCAGTGAACTCGCCTGCCTCTAAACCTTCGAGGGCCAGATTCAGCTCCAGTCCCCATTGAATCCAGGTGCACCAAACTACGGCCGGCTGCTCGGTTTGATCTTGTTGTAGCAGTCACTACAATATACCGGCCTGCCCTCTCGAGGCTCGAAAGGCACTTCACATTCCTTAGCACACTCGGCACACACTGCGGGATGCATTTGGCGGCTAGACCTGTACCCATCGAAGCTGCTGCGCTCAGTTTTCCTGGCTTCGCGGCAGGCGGGGCAGCGCTTGGGTTCATTGGCATATCCCTTATTGGCGTAGAACTCCTGCTCATCAGCGGTGAATGTGAAAGTGGCGTGGCAGTCAGAACACTGCAACGATTTGTCTGTGAATCCCACTGGATGACCTCCTTTCATGAAATACTTGGCTAGAGCTTCGGTCATCCAACGTTTGTAAATAGACCCGAAAGAGCTTTCACAGAGGCGCGATAACCTAAACCTGTAACCACCGATTCAAGTATAATGAAGGACGACGAAAATTGCAACAAGCGGAGATCACCGTCCCATCATCTGCTCATTCTCGCGACTGTGCAAGGGACGAGCAACACTGCAGTCCGGTGGGTCGGGTCTCGCTCATAACACGCCTTCGGGTGAGGCGGTTGACAAGATGAGTTACGTGTGGAACTCCACTATGTCACCATCCTGAAGTGTATGTCCCTTGCTAACCCTCTGGCCGTCATACTTTCCTGATCCCCAAACCAGAGCATACTTTAGATTCTCGCGAAAGTCCTTATGGAGGCTCTCGGCAGCTTCTTCCACTGTGCTTTCTTTCTCCACTATCATGGGGTCAGCCATGTCAGCCTTGGCGCCGGGGGTCTTGGTGTAGACCCGAATGATGCCCAGCTCGTGATAGACCGCTGTTCTGAACTCGTCGAGGCCGTTACCTTCCTTGGCTGAAACGGCAAGTACGGGAAACAGCCCGGCGTATCGCGAACGCACGATTTCACAATTCCTGTTGGAACCTGCCAGGTCATTCTTGTTTCCCACGATGACCATCTTCCTGGGATAAGAGCCCGGACTTGCCTGTTCAGCGTCGTCGATTAAGGGCTCTATTCTTGCTTCTCTTAACCCCTGAAGTGTTGCCTCTACCTGGCCTATCGGCTCCAGGGACAAATCTATTACAATAGCAATGAGATCGGCATTTCTGAGTGGGTTTGCTAGCAGTATCCTCACTTCTTTGTGCCCGATGGGCGGCGTATCCACCAGTTGTATTTGGGTGTCTTCAAACTTCATCATCCCCGGGATCGGCGTCTGAGTAGTGAAAGGATACTCAGCTATCTCTGGGAGGGCGTCGGTCAGGGCCGCTAATAGCTGCGATTTACCGGAATTGGCCGGACCAACCAGCATTACCTGTCCCGCGCCTTCCGGCTTTATATAGAAGCCTGTTCTTCTGGCTGTGGCGTACTTCCGTTCGGCTTCCTGTGAAAACTTGGCGATCTTTCGTCTCAGGCCAGCGTGAAGCTTATCGGTGCCTTTATGCTTGGGCATAATGGCGAGCATTGCTTGTAGCGCGACGATCTTCTCATCGGGCTCTTTGGCTAGCCGATATCTCCTCTCAGCCTCGTAATACTGCGGTGGTAAGTTCGCTGGCATATAACTAATTCTAGCATTCTGTCGCGTCTTCCGAAACAGCTAGTGCTGCTCTCGTTCCCTGATAGAAGCTCCGACATGAGCGTCCTTATGGATATCGTGCCTGGCAAGAGTGCGAGGCCGTTGAGCAGGCTCAGAGGCCTATCGACCGCTGCGCCAACAAGACAGGCTAGTCACGCCTTCTCTGGCTCTTATCTGCCCATTGCGGGAGGGAAGATATGCAACACATCTCCTTCCTTCAAATCGGTCCTCTTCAGGTTCCGCATGTTGGTACCGTTCAGAAGGATGAGCGAATGGTCACGTATCTTTCCATCGAGGCGAATCCCATCAGTCTCGAGCTTCTCTCGCAGTTGACAACCGAATTTCCCTTCGAGCTGGGACAGGGCTTCATCTATGTTGTCGGCCTGCAAAGTAAGGCTATCTGTGCCCAGATGGTGACGCCAGAGGCTGTAGAAGCGTACTATAACTGATGCCATTTGCTCTGCTTCGTCAGTTCAATCCTGTCGGCGGTACCTTGGGAGGCATCCACCAGCAGGATCTGATTGTGTGTGGGGGTACCTATGCCGGTGATGATCTTGATTACCTCTTGAACCTGCAAGGCGGCAATCATTGCCGGTGTGGCTGCAGGATTACCGGTTGCGGTCTCTATACCCCGTTCGGAAAGAGCATTGCACGGCCCGTAGATGGAGGACAGCCCGGTGTCCTGAGCGAAGATAGTCATGAGTTGCCCGCTAAAACCTGCTATCGTTCCGTAGACATACGGTATTCCGAGCTCACGACAAGCTTGCTCAACCGCAAAGCGCGATGGCAGATTATCAAGCCCGTCAGCTACTACCTGGGCACCGTTAAGGAGCCTCCGGGCATTCTCCCTGGTTAGCCTTTCGCGACATGTAGTGACTGTGATCGCTGAGTTTATCTCCCTGGTTCTCCTGGCAGCAACGGTGACCTTCGGCTGGCCCAGACTTCTCTCCGCGGACATGATTTGCCTGTCCAAATCCTGCTCGGCGAAGCAGTCATCATCGATGACAACCAGATGGCCTACTCCTTGCCTGGCCAATAACTCGACTATTGTGCCACCTCACCCCCCTGCTCCTGCGATGGCTGGGACAAAAGGGGACCTACTGCCTATCTTAAATCTGTTGCCAAGCTGGATTATACTCAGGCTACTAATGGGGTAGCAGTAAACCTGAAGTTCAATCCCGCGTATCTAAAAGGTGCAACGGGAACGAAAATCCTGAGTTCGCTGATCAGGACTTACTTCGGACTCGGTGGCATGCATTTACAGCTGAATTTCGTTGATAGACAGACTCTGCTGGAAGCCCAGCAAGACCCGGGGAAATACCGAGGACTCATGGTGAGGGTGGCCGGTTACTCTGCTTACTTCGCCGACCTGACTAAAGAGGTGCAGGATGAGATCATTGACCGCACCGAGCGTTGCTCCCTGTGAGATTCTGAGTCATGCGCACAAAGGGCATTGTTTTTGACCTTCAGCGCTTTTCTATCCATGATGGCCCAGGCATCCGAACCGTTATCTTCTTCAAGGGCTGTCCTCTTTGTTGTCAGTGGTGCCAGAATCCTGAAGGTCTGGACCCCGAGCCCGAGACAAGCTTTTCTAAAGAGAAATGCCTTGGTTGCCGGGAGTGCTGGAAAGTCTGCCCCGTTGAGGCAATCATGTTTGAGGGGATGAAGCGGATAGACCGCCGGCTTTGTGACCGCTGTGGCAGATGCGTTGACGTTTGCTATGCCGAAGCTCTCCAGATTATCGGCAAGTCCTACACTCCGGCGGAGCTATTGGAGGAAGCTCTGGATGATATGCCCTTTCTTGTAAGCTCAGATGGGGGCATCACCCTATCGGGAGGCGAGCCCACATATCAGGCTGAATTCCTGACTAGCTTTCTCCCTTTGTGCAGAGACAGAGGAGTCCGTATTGCGCTCGAGACTTGTGGTTACGTTGCGCGTGCCAAACTTCAGACGCTTCTTCCCCTTGTAGACTTAGCTCTCTTTAATATCAAAGCCATAAAGTCTGCCTTGCACCGAAACCTGACGGGGAAGGGCAATGAGATAATCCTCGACAATCTCAAGATGATTCTTAAGGAAGATGCGCTGAAATTGAGAGTCAGAGTGCCCCTCATCCGTTCCTTGACAACGACTGATGAGAATGTTAGGGATATCATCCGTTTTCTCAGAGAAAGCAAGATCGTCGAAGTGACGCTTCTTCCCTATCATGGGATGGGCGAGAGCAAACTAGAGAAGGTTGACAGTCGATTGAAACCGCTAGACCTAAGCGAAGTGAGTGCAGAAGACCTGGTGAATATCTCCACACTGTTTCAAAATGCCGGAATTGATGTAGTTACCGAGCAGTAGGGTTGCGGTAAATCGCGTGGCGTCTCTACCGTTCTCACGTCCCGTATCAACCTGGTATCGGTGAATGACCGGCGTCTTGTTGCGGTAGCCTGGGAGTAACGGGTTTCTTAGAGACGGATAACAGGCTTGTCGTCGTACAGGAGACTGACTGCTTATGGATCATACCTGACCTATTGACCTATTAGATACAATGAACTAAAATGGCATCTCAGTGTGACACGGGACGCCAGCCAGCCGGAGAAGAAGCGGGTTTGCCGTAAACTGCCCCGCCAGCACTATCCTGATGTTATGCAAGACAATGACAACAAGATTGACCTGGATTGGGATGACGATCATGTGCTCCCGTCCAAGATCTACCCGGATATAGCTCATCTCTTCAGAAGGATGACCGATGTCACCATCGGGGCTGTTGCTGTGGCTGACCGGGAATTGGTGCTGGATATCGGGTGCGGTCGCGCCGTTGATGCTATAGAACTTGCCGCGAGGGGCGGGCAATGCGCAGGGCTTGAACCTTCAAGCAGGATGATATCTCATGCCCGGGAACACATCGCTCAGAATGGGACTGTGGTAAACCTTGCTCGGGGAGTGAGTGCGCATTTGCCGTTTAAGAGCAACTCCTTCGACAAGGTGATCTGCAAGGGAGCCCTCGACCACTTCTCGCGTCCAGAGCAAGCGATAGCGGAAATGGCCAGGGTGCTCAAGCCGCAGGGAAGGGCTGTCATTGCCATTGCCAATTTTGAAAGCCTTGGTTTCAGGGCGGGTAGAAGGGTATTTGCTCTGACACGGTTTCTGTGCGGGGGCAAGACAGACGATGGCGATTTCTGGAGAATACCCGAGGACCATACTATCAAGCTGGACTATGGAACCTTAAGGCGCCTGGTGAGACCCCATTTTAGAATAGAGCGATCCACCGGTATATCATTGCTGGTTGGCCTGCCAGGCTGGAGTTCACTGCTGGAGAAACTGCCGGTAAGAGTCTCTGCCACGTCCTTGAGCGCCCTTGACAAACTGGCGAGTCACCTGCCCTCGCTAAGTAACGTTATTGTGATAAGATGCGCGCCCAGGGACAAGTCTACTTCTTGGTCAGCAGAATAGACGATATACCGTAGCTCCCCACTATTTCATGGGTTTCCCTGATCTCGTCTTTGTGTTTGTCCATCAAACCGTCGAGAGCCTCAGTCACATCCGGCCAGTCGTCATATTTGTAATCATGAAACCCAACGACGCCTCCCGGAACAAGGTGCCCCCAGATAAGGTAGAAATCGTTCTCCACACAGGCTTTCTCATGGCAACCGTCAACAAAGCCGAAGGCAAACTTCTTCTCCTCATCAAACATGACCTTCCTGGAGTCCTCTATAATGGTAATGATATTACGGAAGCGCCTGGTTGCTTCTCGGTATACCTCCCACATGGAGCGCCCTTCAAGGAATGCTCGGTAAACCTCGGTTGCTCTGACTGCGCTCTTACTGATAGCCTTGTCGGAAGCGGGGTCGAAAGTATCGATGACATAGAGCTTCTTACCGTGCCGGCGGGCCAGTCTGGCGAGCTTAACTGTGCCTCCGCCCATGTAGGCACCAATCTCAATCAGATCGCCCTCAAGTTCCAGCAAAGCCTGTTCTCTCATGAAGCGAACCAGGTTTTCGTAGCCGACAAACTCAGCCGGGGAGGCCTTGAGGCCCAGTATGTTTCGCCAGATTCGGCCAGCATTTACCAAGGGACCTTCTCACAGAAACCTGCTGAAAACGCGGCGTCTGTCCCCTCCAGGTTTCCTGGTTTCAGTCTGGCCTTTCAACGCGATAATCACGGCTGCCGACACCCAACTCGGCTTTTCCTCGGGGGGCCAGATTTCCTCCTCAGGCATCTTCATCCCCGTCCAGAAGTGCCCATCGTCATCCTTGAGCTCAAGTACCCAGTCCAGCAAGAGCCCCGCTCTGTCGTGTTCGCCGATGCGCGTCAATGTCAGGACCAGTTCACAGGTCTCCGCCACCGTTATCCACCAGGGTTCCTCCGCGACGCACTTGCATCCCCAGCCATCCAGAACGAAGTCCGACCACTTGCCAAAGATGCGCTCTCTTGCCTTCTCTCTCCTGACTATTCCGGTAAGAACGGGATAATACCAGCTCATGGCATAATCATACTGACTATCCACAGAGTTGTGGAAGAGCTCTGGGCGCTCACTTATGGCGCGGGCCAGTCTGCGGCTGGATGCGATCCACTCCGGCCTGCGCAGACCTAGCAGTTTGGCCATCTTGATTCCGCAGCGAAGACTCTGAAAGATGCAACTCGATGCCGCCATTAGTGCCAACGGATAAACCACCCCGCGTTTATCCCGAGCCCAGTAGATCTCGCCGGTTGGCTGTTGCAGTTCCAGGGCAAAGCCGATGCCCCTTTCCACTGTGGACCACATTTCAGCTATGAAGTCGACATCTCCCGTGAACAGGTAGTGATACCACAGCCCGACGGCCGGATATGAGCTGTAGTTCGTATCTCTGGTCAAGTCCTCAGGCCGGTCGTTCATGTAGCTGGACCACCAGCTGCCGTCGGGATTCTGGGAATTGCGCAGCCAACGGTACGCCTTCTCCGCCTCCTCGAATCTCCCGGATGCATCCAGGGCTATGGCGCATTCAACGTGGTCCCATGGGTCGGCAATGCCGTTGTGATACCAGGGTATGGCACCGGACAAGAGCTGAGTCTGGCTGATATGGTCTGCTTGTTGCTGTATCAGTTCTTCTATTTCTGACAGTGTTAACTCTTGTCTCAGATTCACTGTACTACCTCTCATTCTTGCCGGCGTAGACGACCATACTCTTTGGGAAGAACCGATTGAGGAAGCCCTCGAGCCAGCGAACCGGTCTGCTGTTGGTCTTTATGTCCCAGACCAGAAACTTATGATAAAGCGAGGGGATGAGAGCCTTTTCATTATCCACTCCGAAAAGGCAGCGGCATATCCAGTAAACGGAATGAAGAGCGTGCTTGCGACGGGTAGCATAGACATGCAGATTAGTCTCGCGCAGGGGTGCAAGAAGCTGACCGGGTTTGTATATTCGGACATGGCCGCCGGCACGGTTATGGTACCGAGATGATATCCTCCAGCAAATTGCTTCCGGGAGATAATTGGGTACGCTGATAGCAAGGATGCCTTCATCCTTCAGCACCCTGGCCATCTCTCTTATAGTGTGCCAGTCATCAGGGACGTGCTCCAGCACCTCGGAACAGATGATCTTGTCGAAGGAGGCCTCTTTGAAAGGAAGGCTCATTGTGCTCGCCTGAAGCAAGCTCCATTGCCCTCTGGACTCCCCTTGCTCATCCATCGCGCGAAACATCCCCTTAGCCCGCATGAGTTCCTCAGCGTCGATGTCCAGAGCATAGACGACGCAGCGGGACTGTCGGCAGGCCTCCCAGCTGTGCCGGCCCGTTCCGCACCCAACGTCCAGGACCCGCTCACCGTCCTTGATTCCCAGGAGGTTGTAGTCGATAGTCAGCATTCACATTACCTCTCGGTATACTTCCACAGTCTTCTGAGCTGCCCGCTGCCAGGTGAACTCTCTTTCTACTCTCTTCCGTCCGGCTTCACCCATCTTCCGGCGCAAAGCGGCATCGGTCATCAGTCTTCTGATGGCTGCTGCAAGTGCCTCAGGGTGCGCAGGTGGTATCAGAAGCCCGGCTTCGCCATCTCTCCCCACTACCTCGGGAAGGGCACCTCCGGTGGTAGACACTACGGGAAGCTCGCAGGCCATCGCTTCTGCCGCCGGCAGGCCAAAACCTTCGTAGAGTGATGGAACAACGCACATCTCAGCGGCTGAATACCGTCTCACCAGTTCTTCCGCAGTTACCCTCCCGGTGAAGGTAACCATATCTTCAATGCCGTATTTTCTTATCAATTTTAGGTATTGACCGTCTGGAGCGGGACTACCGACAACCGTTAGTTTTATGTTGGTTCCATCTTTGAGCAGCCGGAGTGCGTGGAATAGGTAAGGGACGCCCTTCACTGACTGCTCCCCGCTATTCACCAGAACCAGGCTGTTTGGCTCTTTCGGCACACCATCGGTTTTCCTGAAAAGGTCGGTATCAATCCCATTATGTATCACCCTGATCCGGCTCCGGTTAACCCCGTGAGCTTGCTCGATTGACTTAGCCGAACTCTGTGAGACGGTTATCACCCTCTCTAATCGCCGGGCTACGCGACCCTGCATGCCGCAGAAGGCGTACCATCGTTGGAGGAGGAGCTTCCGCCACAGGCGTCTAGCCTGAGCGATCGCCAGATGACGGTCGATAGGAATCGGATGATGGACGGTAGCCACCACCGGGATTCCCAGGCGCTTGAGCAAGAGCAGGCCGTAACCCAAGCACTGGTTATCATGAACGATGTCAAACCGGGTTTCAGGCAGGAGTTTCTTTATCCGGCGGTAGGCCCGAAGGCTAAAAGTAAGGGGTTCAGGAAATGTTCCCGTACAGACTGACATGACCTCGTAGAGGTTGAGCAGATCGTACAGGCGAGAGAGAATTGTCCACATCGAGTCCTCAGTTTCGTAGAGATTGAGGCTAGCAAGACGGTGTAGCTTTATGCCATCGGCGACGTCAGGGTAGGGCGGGCCGGACATCACCTCAACCTCGTGCCCCAGGTCACGCAGAGCCCTGGAGAGATAGTAGATATAGATGCCCTGTCCACCGCAATAAGGATTCCCACGATAGGACAGGAGGCAGATTTTCATATCTCTGTACGGGTTCGGTCGTTTCCGGAGAAACTGACAATCTCACAATGCTACAAGCCTCCCCCGTTCTTGTCAAGACCTTGGGGGGGGGCTCTTTGTTAGGCGAAATCCAGAACTGAACCGGGGCACATTTGCCATACATGCCGGGCAGCCCGTTCGCAATCCAGTGATGAAAGCACTCGACAGCCATCCTGCTTAACGTCATCCCGGTTACGGACCTACTGAGTTTTGAGAGATGAGCGGTTGATAAGGGATGTAACTGCAGGATATAATATCGCATTGCAATATCGGTAGGTGCTATCGTGATAGACAGAGAGTTCTTTCTCGGATTTGTGAAAATCCACATCCTGTATCATGCTTCCAAAGAACCAATCTTCGGGGTTGGGATAATCGAGGAATTGAGTCGGCATGGCTACTACCTTAGTCCGGGTACTCTTTACCCGACTCTGCACCGTCTGGCAGAGGAAGGCTATCTGAAGCAGGACTCGAAATTGGTCGCGGGGAAAGTGAGGAAGTACTACACGATAACTGACGGCGGTCTGGAGGTACTCAAGAGAGCAAGAGACAAAATCAGTGAGCTCGTAGATGAGGTGCTGGACGACTGCAACAACAATCCTGTCCATTTGTGAAGAGCTCATATGAAAGAAGGGGAAGATGAATCGAGACAGGAAGACTAGCATTTTCAAGGGTATTACGAGGAACATATTCCTGTTGGGCCTGGTCAGTCTTTTTACCGACCTTAGCAGCCAGATGATCTTCCCCTTGATTCCTTTATACCTGGTTAGCGTCCTCGGTACCGGAGCTCTTGTGGTGGGCATTTGCGAGGGGGCTGCCGAAACAACTGCTTCACTCATAAAAGTATTTTCTGGTTATTGGTCTGATAGATTGAAAAGGAGAAAACCGTTTATCTTTATTGGCTATTCTCTTTCGGCAATAACAAAACCGTTATTCGCTTTGGCTGGAGCTTGGCCTCTTGTTCTTACCATCAGAATGATTGAGAGAGTTGGGAAAGGTATAAGAAGCGCCCCCAGGGATGCTATTGTGGCGGAATCAGTGAACAGGAGTGTTAGGGGCAAGGCCTACGGATTTCACAGGGCTATGGACGGACTTGGCTCAGTTTTGGGGGCATTCCTGGCATTTATTCTATTATCGACTACGAATTCAGATTATGCCAGGATTTTTCTTCTGGCCGGTATCCCCGGAATAGCGGCGGTGTTGTTCATCTTGTTCATCAAAGAACCAGAGGGAAGGGAAGGCCAACAGGTCAAACCAACATCAATGAGGGTGAGCTTCAGGGCATTACCTGCGAATCTAAGACTGCTGATTGTCGCGGGTTCAGTTTTCTACCTTGGTCATTTCGGATATGCCTTCCTTCTGTTGCGAGCCAAGGACATCGGGCTGACTGACCAGACAGCGATACTCTTATACGTGTTGTTCTACGTTGTCTATGTTATCGCGGCAATACCGGCAGGAATGCTGTCGGATAGAGTGGGGAGAAAGCCAGTTTTGATGGCAAGTTACTTGATATTCGCCATCGTCTCTCTGGGTCTGATATTTAGTGACAGCCTCCACAGTGTTCTGCCGTTCTTTGCCATCTATGGCATATCATTTGCCATGTTTGACAGCGTGCAGAGGGCGTATGTAGTTGATTTCGCCCCGGAACACCTACGAGCTACAGCTCTGGGTACGTTTCATGCTGCCGTAGGTTTGGTGGCTTTGCCTGGTGGTTATATTGCCGGTATGCTGTGGGACACGATAGGCCCGGAAGCGACTTTTGTCTACGGCCTTACTCTGGCAGTAATCTCCTCGCTATTGCTACTGTCAGTGAAGCCAGCGCGCGAGGCCATCACGTAGTGACGAATCCGCGGGGCTAGATGAAACACGGCATCAGCCAGATGCCTTCGCTCAGTAGCTAGTGCTCCCTGGCTTTCGGGTTTAGAAACGAAAGAAGGAGTGGCTAACTCCTTCTTTCACATAGGGAAAGAAAGTCATGAGTGTTATCAGAGGGATTCCCCTTATACTACGGCCAAGAAGCTCAACCTCTTTATTGCTATGCGTGCTGGATTTCCTCAACACTGTCTCTTCCCATCTCTTCTTCATTCCCAATACCCCGGCAGGTCCGGCAGAGGCCATGCTCTTGTGCCCGCCGCCAATAATGGGGTCAGCTCCTATCTCCTGCATGTGCCCCATCAAGTATGTAGGGAATGCTGTATTCTTGAGCGGTCTCTCCTAGGCTTCTGGCGTCACGGAGATTTCCATAATTGCCATCGGGCAAGATTGTGGGATTCTCAACCTCTTCAAAGCCCAGGTTCAGTAGAATCTGGCGAGATTTTTGAACTAATTCGCGTACAAGATGGGGTCTGACTTTCCTTTGCAGAGATATTTTGGTGTGTGTCGGAACAAGCTTTGCCGTAGCTGCGCAAGCCTCCGTGAAATTTCTTTTGCCTGCGCCTTTATAGCATCCAAATCGAAAGCCATCATTGTATTGTGAAGTATATCCTAAAGACATAACTTTCTTCCACTAGGTGAGGAGTAATTCATCTTGGTTCTCTATTCTCCACCTTGACATTGACTTTTCTTCGCTAACCCGGTCATTTATAGGTGTGAGTAGTGCTGCAACTAATACGAGTCAAGACCTAAAGTTGCGCCATACTGAATACTTGAGCACCAGCAACACATTGTTAAGAATTCTATCTGGCTCAAAGGTACAGAAACCAACCCCAGCCAGTGCTCCAATGGCAGTTCGTCTTGAAGTGGGTTGCTTATGTGGCTTCAGGGGGACAAGCATTGTCCTCCTTGACGGCGAGCGCCAAGATTATTACAATGGCTTCGTTCTCAAACCTGTCAGTAAAGTGCATAGATTTGGAGGGTGTTCACAAAGTAGCGGGTGAATTGGAAAGTCATTTGTTCGGGAGGCTGCCATGGATAGTATAAGGATTTTGGAGAAGGTCGACATATTTCGTGGTCTGAGCCCACGCCAGCTTGAATCTCTTGCACAGGTCTCAGAAGAAAGGAAATATCGTGGGGGTGAGGCGGTGTTTACTGAGCATAGCTCAGGCGCTGAGGTCTACATCATCAAAAAGGGCAAAGTGTGCATAGAGTTGGGGTTAAAAGGCAAGTCCAACACAGCCACTATACAACGGCTGGGAGTGGGGCAGGTTTTTGGTGAGTTAGCACTGGTGGACAGAAGAAACCGTTCTGCGACTGCTATCTGTGAGAAGGACTGCGAGATAATAGCTATTGATAGAGATAAGCTCAATGAGCTTTTTGAGCGAGATGGTCCGCTTGGTTATGTAGTTATGAGGAATCTGGCTCAACTACTAGCCGGGCGGCTGCGCAGGACCGATTTAATGTTAGTAGCAAGCGTCCTGTGGGAATAGCCAAGGGGTCTGAGCTATGGAAGAACTACGAGTAGATGCCTACTCTCCCGCCGAAATCGCCAAAAGAATTGCCGCAGTTGCTGAAAAGAAGTCTGGCCTTGACTTCTTCAGGATGTTTGTACTTGCCATCCTGGCAGGGGTTTTCATTGCATTTGGTGCCGAGTTTTATACCTTGGTAGTGCATGATAGCGGACTTGCCTTTGGTTTGAACAGTCTGATTGGTGGGCTTGCTTTTTGCCTTGGGCTCATTTTGGTTGTAGTCGCTGGGGCAGAGCTCTTTACCGGCAATACCCTTGTGGTTATGGGTTTTATCGAAGGAAAAGTCAACGCGCGTCAACTTCTAAGAGGCTGGAGCATAGTATATCTTGGCAATTTTGCAGGGGCACTGGTAATCGTATTGCTTATGTATTATGCAGCGCAGTGGGGTTTCCATGATGCTATGGTCGGTGGGAAGGCTCTACTCATCGCTAACGCCAAGGTCAACATGAGCTTCCTTGAAGCATTTGTGAGGGGCATTCTCTGTAATGTTTTGGTCTGTCTTGCAATCTGGCTTGCTTTCAGTGGTCGCAGCACAATCGACAAGATTGTGGCGGTCATTTTCCCCATTACAGCATTCGTAGCATCTGGTTTTGAACATAGCGTAGCAAACATGTACTTCATCCCTATGGGATTGGCATTAAAGGGGCAACCTGAGGTTCTGGCTGCTGCCCAAGGTATGGCAGGGCAGTCAGTAATGCTGGGCAACTTAACTATAGCTGGCTTTTTGGTTAAGAACTTACTACCGGTCACCTTGGGCAATATAATCGGTGGGAGTCTTCTAGTTGGGGTGGTCTACTGGTCAGTGTACCTCCGGCAGTTTTCCTTTCGAAGCCTGTTTCGGATTGCTCAAGTAGGCTTCCAGCTCATTTTTCTTGTTCACCCTCGAGAGCTTTCCCCAGCACGGATAGCGGCTAACTTGTCGAGCTTCTATGGCTTTCTTCGCCGAAGGCCACACCGCAGTCGTCCTTTACCGCGGGACCTAACGACCCTTATTGAAGAAGAAACTGACGAAGAGGATTAGGCTGGAGGTTCATATGTCACCGTTCAATGTCAGGGGCATCATCTATATTATGTTCTTCTTTTAGTTCGGAAAAGGATTACCCTTTCACCCTGTTTTGAGGGTGGGACTTCAATCACTTGGAATTCTCCCAGCCAAGAAATCCTTCACTATGCCCAAGACTTCCTCTCTTGAACACTCGGCTCTCCACATCCCCTCCAGCAAGTTGAGGAGCAGTCACTTCCTGTGAATCCCCTTGCCCAAGATGAGAACGAAATTCCTCGTCTCAGGGTCCTGGGAAATCTCTATCACACCCTTGTTCCTAAGTCCCCGCATTCGTATCCTGTCTGTAATCCTAGTTTCCTCGATTTTCACTCTTGACACCTCCTTCTTGTCCCCAAGACCCTGTATGGAATGCAAGTCGTTCGGGTCGGCAGCGATTTCAGTACCCGAACCATTACACAGGGAGTAGCTACCTTTCTACTGTTTTTCGTCCTTCTCTTCCGGGGTATCTCCTACCCTTTCCACCTCGATAGTGCATTCTGTGACTAGTGCGGCAATTGCTCCGAGCGCAGCCAGTAGTGGAACTGCCAGGGCCGTTACCGCAGCCACACCAACGCCTACTGTCAGCGGGATGTCTATCAAGGGACGCCCCTTATGTATCAAACGGACTCTTCTGATATTTCCTTGATGTATTAGCTCCTTGATCTTCTCGACCACCTGGCTTCCATCTACAGTGAACTTCTCGGTTGTCATTGTTCTTAACCTCCTTTCACTCCTAATCTTTACACCCTTGTCTTCAGTCTTTGGCTTTGAAGCGCCGCGATAAGTATTGCTTCAGCATAATCAGCGCGGCCTCAGCAGCATCTCGCTTGTTTTTCTCTCGATTTCCCGAAAAGGCATGCTTCTGACTCAAGCTTTCATCTTCGGCTGCCAGGCCGAGGTAAAACAGCCCCAGCGGTTTTTCAGGAGTAGCGCCTGAGGGGCCGGCAATCCCGGTATCGGAGACGCATATGTCCACATCCAGGAGCTTCCTGCCACCTTGAGCCATTTCCTGAGCTGTTTGCTCGCTCACGGAACCATGACTGTCGATGGTCGTTCTTTCTACTCCGAGCAAGGCAGTCTTCACGCGGTTACTGTAAGCCACCACAGAGCCCTTGAAGTAATCTGAGCTACCGGGGATGTCGGTCAGCCTGTCGGAGATCCTGCCCCCCGTAGCCGATTCGGCGGCGCCAATGGTTAGCAGTTCTCCGGTTTTGGCTTGGTGCGCCCTGATGAGCCTGGCGATTTCTGTTTCCGGTTCTGCCATTATTCTCTCTTATCTGCTAAGTGCGTTTCAATCTTATTCATTCCACCATCCTCCTCCTGAATAAGATAGTACCTAAAGCAAAGAACACCAAGGTATAGCCAAGAACCCAGTAGAAATCTACTGCGATGTCACTGAAACCAACACCATGCACCATAACAGCTCTCGCTGCATCAATAGCATGGGCGAAAGGAAGAGCCTTCATTGCCCTTTGGAACGCGCCTCCTAGCGCTTCCAAAGGCACCCAGGCTCCTCCGAATATGGTTAGGAGGTTTACTGCTGTCCAAACGATTGGTACCTGTTTCGAAGTAAGAAGCGATCCCAAGATCATTCCCAATCCTATGTAGCCTATAGACATGACGAAAATGACGAGAAAAACGAGACCTGCATTCCCGGATATCTCAAGTCCAAGCAAACGTCCTATGCCAAAGACCAAAGCGATTTGGATGATCGCTACTGGTATGTATGGCAAGGAATAGGCTGAAATGAAGTCGTTTGCCCTGAGTGGGGCAGTCAGTAGCCTTGATAAAAGTGCGCTTTCTCTATCTCGAGCAAGGATCATACCCGAACTGAATGTTAGCATGGTAAAGGCATATACAGCTATTCCGGGTGCTAATATGGTAGGAGTGAAAAAAGGATTAAGCCTCCCAATAGGTTGGAACATAAGCAGCAAACCTACAGGCAACCCTATTACGAGACCTATGGATAAAGGGTCCAACCATACTTCTTTGAAGTTTCTTTTAGCCAATATCATGAATCTCATTCTCTCAGCTCCTTCCTGGTAAGATGCAGAAATACATCGTCCAAAGTAGGTTGTTTTCGAGATGTAGATTCGATGACAACTCCCCTGGGTCGCAAATAATCTACTACCTCGTCGAAACTGAACTCTTTGGCTTTAATCTCAATCCCGTCCTCCACTTCTTTTACTTCCGGGTATTTCTCCCTCAGACCCTCAATGACATCAATGGTCAGGTTCTTTGCCTTGACTACCATAACCTGTATATCGGAGATGCTATCTTTTAATTCCTGTGGAGTTCCCAGGGCTACTATCTTGCCCTCGTCTATTATCGCTACTCTATCTGCCAGAGCGTCGGCTTCTTCCAGGTAGTGGGTTGTAAGCACTATCGTCTTTTTCCCCTTAAGCTCTGCTATATGTTCCCATATGCTCCTTCTTGACTGAGGATCCAGGCCAAGGGTGGGTTCGTCCAGAAATAGCACCTGAGGGTCAGAAACAAGAGCCATAACGATGCTAAGCCTTCTTTTCATGCCCCCTGAATACTTCCTCACTTTGTCTTTTGCCCGCTTAGTTAGGCCCATCATCTCCAGGAGCTCCTCTGACCTCTTTTTCACCTCTTCTTTCTCCAATCCGTATATCCCTCCCATCAAGCTCAGGTTCTCCCAGGCGTTAAGATGCTCAGCGATTGCTGTCTCCTGTGGCGAGACGTCTATCACTTTTTTGACCGCTATGGTATCCTTCTGTATATCATGACCCATGATCGTGGCTGTACCGCTGCTCGGTCTGAGCAGACAGCACAGCATCTTGATAGTGGTTGTTTTGCCGGCACCATTTGGTCCTAGCACTGAGAATAGCTCTCCTTCCTCAATAGATAAATCTATGCTATTTACCGCTACCAAATCCCCGAATTTCCTGGAAAGGCTAAACGTTTGAATGGCAAAACGATTGTCTTTTGTCGCGTAGCTCCTAGTTCCCCTATTTATTTCTGTGCCTTTCTTCATATCCATTCTCCTTTCATTCTCTACCCTTTATAGATCTCCGCTATAATTCCCCTTTATTATTTTAGCAGCTTTCCTTGCTATAATTCGCAGATGGCTGAATTGAGCGACACCATCACTTTCCTGGGTACTGCCGGCGCGAGGTTTGTAGTAGCCCGTCAACTTCTGGCTTCAGGGGGTGCCTGGCTCAGCCTTGGTAATACTCGAATTCTCCTTGACCCTGGTCCCGGCTCCTTGGTTCAGGCTGCCAGGAGAAAACTTGACCCTACGAAACTGGATGCTATTATTTTATCTCATAGACATTTAGACCACAGCGGGGATATTAATATCATGATTGAAGCTATGACCGACGGAGGTACAAAGAAGCGCGGCACGGTTTTTGTTCCCGCCGATGCTCTGAGCCAAGACCCTGTTATCTTATCTTATTTGCAGTCTTATCCCCGGGACATAAGGCTCTTGATTGAGGGAGGGTCTTACGTAATTAACGATGTTTCTTTCACGACCCCGGTCAGGCACAGACATTCTGTCGAAACATACGGCTTTGTCTTTCAAACGCCGCGGCATACTTTCTCCTGGATTTCTGATACCAGGTATTTTGAGGATTTGGCCAATCAATATAGGGGTGAGCTGCTGATTATTAATGTGGTCCGCTTGAGTCCGGGTGCTCCTATTGACCACTTATCTCTTCCTGAGGCAAAGACCATAATCGAGGCGCTAAGACCAAGGATAGCTATACTCACTCATTTTGGTATGACTATGTGGCGGGCTAGACCATGGGACTTAGCTAAGAGGCTGAGCGAGGAAACGGGAATCGCGGTCATTGCTGCCAGGGACGGACTGAAGTTTGACCTGGCGCAGCTAGAATGAGAGCTTCCTGGCAACGACATATTTTCCCGGAAAGTTGCCCCTCAAGTATCGTCTGCGCTGGAGCGTTTCACTTCCGTGTTCGGGACGGGAACGGGTGGTTCCACACCGCTAGAGTCACCAAAAAGCTCTCTCATTAAGTATAGCCTATTCTATAAAAAATGTGCAACTTGTTGTGTTGGCTGATCACATAGGTAACACTAGACTACGGATTTTAGCAAGTTCCTTTTTAATATACTCTACAGGAGTAAGATAGGCAAGAAATTGCTGCTGGTGGTTGGATAATACCCAGTCAGTAAGAAAGTTCAGCTGACATGTTGCATCTTAGTGCGCAACTGAGCAACAATCCGAGCAAATGTTGGATATCGAACAATATGGACGTGTGGGACTCGAATAGCCCGCTACGCCTGTGGACGTGATACTGCTTGTTCACTAATTGTGTAAGGAAATGATACCGCGACACAGCAGATTACTAAACCGAGAGGAGTCATTAGTCCAGCCACGCTATTACCCCCAATCAGTGGATTCAGCCTGTGTCACTATGCTTCGAAGGGCCACTAACCATACCGCAAAATAAACATCAAGCCTAAACTCCACTGGGTAAAGTATCCTCATGCTGGATTGAATTCACTCTATTGTCTTCTCATGGTGAATGATTACTCAGAATTTGACCGCGAGCCAAAATGGAATTAACAGATGTACCATCGTCTTTGGGCAGGTAGAAATAAAGAAAAGAGGCCAGGTAGTGAGATAGGACCACCCGGCCCCTTCTAGCCCTACAGCACCGCGATCTCGTAAGTTAGCACGCTTTCTATATCTATCATTTGCTTGCTATTTATCGGCCTTATCACCGGTCTTACCGCGCCTGGAGCTAGTTTTAGTCCAGCGAGCCAGAAGCTCACCGGCAACCTGGCGACCGCCCAGTCCAAAGGCAATAGCGGCTGCTATTGCAACTGCGCCCAAGGCCAGCCCAAATCCGAGCAGAATTAGATCATCGGCAAAACCCATTGCCCGTATTCCTAGCACGACACTCAAGACGACAATGGCGATCTTGACGAAGGAAATCATAGATTCTGCCCTGCCGCTTGCCCGCAGAATATTCGCTACGAAATTGGCGACAAAAATGCCGATGCCAATAATAACAACACCCAGGATAACCATACCCAGGAATTGGGTCAAGACGGCGATTAGCTCGTTCAGAATGGTAAAACCAAGCAAGTCCGCTGCCATCATTATGGCAAAGAGCATTATGAATACCATAACAATATAGCCAACCACATTGGAAGGAGAGCCGGCGCCTTCAGCGGGCTTTTTTGTTAGACCTAACTTGACTGGCAACTCATCAAAGCGAACTCTGGTTAAAATTTTGGTAACCAGCTTGGCTAAGAGACGACCTACGAAGTAAAAGACGACAAGGACTATTATAGCGCCGAGAATGAGCGGAATGGCGGCAAAGATTCTTTCAAATATGACCACAATTGAGTCAAAAAGACCTTCTACGCCTAGTACTTGCAGTATGGCCAGTATAAACAATATCCACACGATCCAGAAAACTGTTGTGCCCGCTCCTTGGGCCACCGGATACTGGCTTTCATCTTGGGGATCTAAGCCCTTACCCAGTCTCTTATCGATGCCACTGGCCCGCAGAAGTTTTCGGATGCCTGCCCTGAGGACTTTTGCTAAAATCCAGGCCAAGAGCAATAGGACCAGGACGGCGAGGATAGTGGGTAAATAAGCTATGAGAATTTCAAAGAAACCCTGGAAAGGCTCTATTATGCTATCCCAATTCATCCTTATACACCTCCTTGTTATTGATTCTAGTTTTACAGCTGCGCCTTCATATGTACCATTTTAGTTTTTCCAAAATCTTAGTTCATAGTGCATCACCTCCCTTTGTTGTCAAAGTTCCACCATCAAACATCGCCCCAACCAACACAGACACAAGCACAATCCTAAAGGCTTTACCCATCAATTTCCCTCTTCTTCACATTTTCTAGCTTCCTGATTTATCAGGCACTTCGCTTTTTACCATTGTGAGCCCAATAACATGGGGAACTACATTTCTGAACAACCCTGGATTTCGGAAGGCATGGTAGATTTTACTGTAGCAAGAAAAAGGAACCGAGGTCACATGTCTATACGTGATGGATCGAACAAGATCGGCACTATGACAACCCTCTAATGCATACACTTGACCACCAACCCCATATGCGCCTTACAGTATGATTATATCACCAGCGAAGGAATTGTCAATGGTTTCTGGCCTCTTTGGCCTAACTTGTGCACCTAGTCATCAACGACGATATACCAAGAGTCCGAAACGCGGTATGCCACGGGAAGATCTTGAGGAATAGGTTATTTAACACCCGTGTTCCATTTTCGCTGGAACATAGTTACCAGGTATATAATTTCCCCTGACGACGCACATCCTGTACATCCACTACTCGCTTGTATCTAGCCATATCATATATAATATAGACACCTCAAGTCGACCTAATTAAAATCGGAGGCAAGAAGTGTTAGTCAAATCGGCAGTGAAATAGGAGGTTGAAATGTCTGATGTTATAGCCAGGATAATATCCCAGAAGGGGACTTGTGCAGCTCAACACAAGGTTGGTGACGAGTTTGTCATCGGACAACAGACTCCGCCTAACCTTTGTTCATGGGCTTTCTACTCCCTTTTTCCTTTTGCCCAAGTCCTGAAATTCGGCGGTTCGTTCCCCTAGGAGCAAGACCGTAACAAGACTACTGTTGCCTGTCCTGACCCAGAAAACCCTGTAGTGTTTGAACTAAGGCACACTTTACCTTAATGAGATAATACGGGCCTTTTTGAATCTAAGACTAAACCAGGGCTACCCGGCTGAGCAAAGCGCAATTTCAGGAAGCATATGATAGAAATACTTTGCGGGGCCCAACCAGAAGATATTATATGTCCAGGTGCTAATATCACTAATGCAGCTTCAGATTAGTTTCACCGACTGAGTTGTTTCTTCAAATTCCTGGCTTTGCGTTCATGTCGACCAGCCCACGCAGAACATCCAACGCCTAAGCAAACAAACGCGATTCCGAAAAGCCCAACCAGATACAATGAAATACAAAGGATAGCGCCAACCATCATTCCCACCGTTGCAAGGACTATCGTTAAAATAGTATAAATATTTGCCCTATGCTTCGCTTTATCAATTTCCTCCTGAATCTGAAACTCATCCCATCCTGTACCCTCCTCAACTAGACTTTCCCCACACCTAGGGCAAGATACTGCATCATAACCTGTTTTTCCTCCACAATATTGACAGTATGGCATAGCCGCACCTCCCAATCTCTTATCAATATTATACGATAAAACTAACCAAATTTCACCATCTTCGGCTGGCTTGTGCCAGGAGATTATTACAGAGTCTTATAAAAATTTTATAGCGCCCGCAGTAGTATATCAGCAGCAAACTTTTTTAATAATATCTAGCCTTTCAGCCAGGGCATCATGTCCCTGAGCTTTTTGCCCACAATTTCGATGGGATGCTCTGCTTCCATCCGCCTCATAGCATTAAAGCCGGGGCGGCCAGCTTGATTTTCCAGAATCCACTCTGTAGCAAAGCTGCCATTCTGAATCTCTGCTAAAATTTGCTCCATTTCTTCCTTGACCAAATCATCAATCACTCGTGGGCCCCGCGTATAATCTCCATACTCTGCCGTATCGCTTACCGAATAGCGCATATAACTCAACCCGCCTTGATAAATCAGGTCAATAATGAGCTTTAATTCGTGACAAACCTCGAAATAGGCAATCTCCGGTTGATAGCCAGCCTCTACCAATGTTTCAAAGCCAGCCTCTATCAGAGAGGAGATTCCTCCGCAAAGCACCGTTTGCTCGCCAAAGAGGTCGGTCTCAGTCTCTTCAGCAAAAGTCGTTTCCAGCACCCCGGCTCTAGCGCAACCAATACCCTTGGCATAGGCCAGAGCTGTGTCTTTTGCTTTTCCCGAGGCATCTTGATGAACAGCCACCAGGGCTGGAGCTCCTGAACTTTCCGTATAAAGTCTTCTGAGCATATGTCCCGGACATTTAGGCGCTATCATGCTAACATCAACCTCAACTGGAGGCACGATTTGAGAAAAGTGGATACTAAAACCATGAGCAAACATAAGTGTCTTGCCCTGAGCCATCTCCTTTTCAATTGACTCTCGATAGATTCTGGGCTGCACAGTATCCGGAGCCAGCATGACAATTATATTTGCCTTCCTGGCTACTTCAGCGGCAGTTGCCACTTCAAAACCAGCTTTCTTTGCCTCCTCCCAGACTCCAGTGCCCGGTAGCTCGGCAATAATGACCTGGCAGCCGCTGTCCCTTAGATTCTGGGCATGGGCGTGTCCCTGACTCCCAAAGCCGATAATGCCGATTGTCTTTCCTTTGAGCAAATCCAGGTTAGCATCCTTGTCGTAGTAGATTTTAGCCATAATCCCTCCCTGTTAATCTTCAGTTATCAGTTATCATCTATCGACAGTCATTTAAGGACTGCCTCCGCGAGTTAAGGCTATCCTGCCAGTCCGTGAAAGCTCCTTAATACCAAAATCACGAAGCAGCCCGAGTAGAGAATTCAGCTTGTTTTCATCGCCAGTTACCTCCACTGTCAGCGAACCTGGAGCAACATCAACTATGTTAGCGCGGAAAATGTCAACTATTTGGATAATCTCGCTTCTTGTCGAGGCGGTAGCCTTCACTTTAATTAAGGCCAATTCTCTGGTCACCATGTCTTCTTCGGTTATATCAGAGACTTTTACCACATTGATTAGTTTTTCCAATTGCTTTCTCACCTGCTCTACCTGGGCAGCATCACCGCCAGTAACAATGGTCATGCGAGACAAGCCAGGCTGTTCGCTACCCCCCACAGCAAGGCTTTGAATATTAAAGGCGCGCCGTCGGAATAAACTAGCTATTCGATTAAGCACCCCTGGTTTATCCTCAACTAACGCTATTAAAGTATGTTTTGTATCAGTCAATTTGCCCCCCAATAGATAAATTCCAAATCATAATATAAATTCAAAAACTCATCTTTCTGTCATGGGAATTCCTTTTTGACTTTTTGGCATTTTGTAATTGATGCTTAGATTTTTCCCTCCAGTACTTCCGGCCTTGATGGCTCGAAAAATCTGGCCAGGCTTTCCCCTGGTGGCACTATTGGATAGATGTTCTCCTCGGGTTCAATAAGAAAATCAATGAGAAAAGCTCCAGGGTACTCCATGGCCTTTTGTATAGCCGGGATGACTTCCTCTCTGCGTTTCACCCTGATACCAGGAATGTCATACGCTTCGGCAACTTTGACAAAATCGGGATTCCAAAGTTTCGTGTCAACGTAGCGCCGTCCATAGAATAGCTCTTGCCACTGTCTTACCATGCCTAAATACCCGTTGTTCATAATAGCTATTTTCACAGCAATGTTTTCCTGTGTCAGGGTAGCTAATTCCTGGATAGTCATCTGAAAGCCGCCGTCACCGGCAACACACCATACCACCTCCTCGGGGCGACCGACTTTGACTCCCATGGCCGCAGGTAGTTCGAAACCCATGGGACCCAATCCCCCCCCAGAAATAAAACTATTTGGCTTGGTATAAACGAAGTATCGTGCCGCCCACATTTGATTCTGCCCCACCCCACTAACCACTAAAGCATCACCTTGCGTGGCCTCGTATATCTGGTGAACAATATATTGAGGCAAGAGCTCATCGCTTTGCCTGATTTCTAGCGATGGATGCTCATACCTCCACTGTTCTATTTGAGAAAGCCAATCCACATGCTCCCTTCTTTCAATCTCCTTATTCATGGCTGTGAGCACGCTTTTTACATCCCCGACTACCGGAACCTCTGTTGGTACATTCTTTCCAATCTCTGCGGGGTCAATATCGATGTGAATGATGCGGGCATGGGGAGCAAACTCCCTGGTATTTGCTGTAGCCCGGTCATCAAATCTCATGCCAATAGCGATAATAAGGTCGGCTTCTTGCACTGCCATATTGGCGCAACCTGTGCCATGCATCCCCAGCATGCCAAGGTCAAGTATATGGTTTCCGGGGAAGGAGCTCAGACCAAGTAGAGTGTGAGCCACTGGTAATTGTGCTTTCTCGGCAAATTCCTTAAGCTCATCGTAGGCTTGGGAAATAATTATCCCCCTGCCAGCGATGATAACAGGCTGCTCAGCTTCATTAATGAGTTTTGCTGCTTTCTTAATTTGAACTGGGTGCCCGCGAGAGACAACCTTATAGCTCAGCAAATCAAGCTTATCGGGATAAACAAAGTCCGTTTGCTCTTGCTGGACATCTCGCGGTATGTCAATAAGCACAGGGCCCGGCCTCCCCGTCTGGGCAATGTGGAAGGCTTCTTTAACCGTTTTAGCCAGTTCAGTAACATCGGTAACAATATAGTTATGTTTGGTGATTGGTAGGGTGATGCCTGTGATATCCGTCTCCTGAAAAGCATCCTTGCCAATAAAAGGTCTGGCTACCTGGCCAGTTATAGCTACCATAGGTGCTGAATCCATATAAGCACAGGCAATGCCGGTAACCAGATTAGTAGCTCCAGGCCCCGAAGTAGCAAGACATACTCCCGCCCTATGTGTAACTCGAGCATAGCCATCGGCGGCATGAGCCGCTCCCTGCTCATGGCGAACTAATATATGGCGGAGTTGAGGATATTGGGGGAAGGTATCATATATCGGTAAGACAGCACCACCGATGATGCCAAAAACAACCTCTACCCCTTCTTTAATTAAACTCTCACAGAGAATCTGTGCACCAGTTTTCTTCATAGAATAGCTCCTTACCCGGCAAACACCGCCCCAGTGCTGGCTGAGCTTACTATATCACTATACCTTTTGAGATAGCCAGTCTTAATCTTGGGTTCAAAGGAAGGTAATGAAGCCAATCGTTGCCCTAGCTCTTTTTGGCTTAATTCCACTTCCAATTTGTGGTCAGGTATGTTTATGCTAATCATATCACCTTCCCGTAAAGCCGCTATAGGACCTTTCTCTGCCGCCTCTGGAGAGACATGACCAATGGCTGCTCCTCGCGTGCCTCCAGAAAAGCGTCCATCTGTAATTAGAGCCACCTCTTTATCCATACCCATACCGCTGAGGAGGGAAGTGGCTGCCAACATCTCCCGCATTCCTGGCCCTCCCTTGGGGCCTTCATAGCGAATGACGATTACCTCACCTGACTTAAATTCGCCTTTCATTATCGCCGCCGTAGCCTCTTCTTCATTATTGAAAACTCGCGCTGGACCCCGATGAACCAACATCTCAGAATCTACTGCAGCGCTTTTCACCACGCTGCCATCAGGCGCCAAATTGCCAAATAATATGCTGATACCACCAGTAGGAGTATACGGTTGTGACAGGGAGCGGATTACTTCTCTATTTTTAACTTTTGCCCCCGCAATTATTTCCCCCAAGGACTTGCCCAAAATGGTGTGTTCCCCAAGCTTCAGCAATCCCGATAGTTCATGCATTATCGCAGAAATGCCACCGGCTAAGTCCAGGTCCTCAATATGATAATCACTGGCCGGGCTTAATTTGCAGATATGAGGAACGGAGTCGCTAATCTCGTTTATCCAGGACAAGGGAAAATCTATCCCAGCCTCGTGCGCTATGGCGGTAAGATGCAACACGGAATTTGTGCTGCCACCCAGGGCCATGTCCACGGCAAAGGCATTGTAAAAAGAATCCCTGGTGATAACGCCTTCAGGGCGAATATCTTTAGCCAATGCTTCCATGATTTGCTGCCCGGCTTTATAGGCAAGTTGGACCCGCCGTTCTTCCACCGCGGGTATAGTGCCGTTACCCGGCAAGGCCATCCCCAAGGCTTCGCTGAGACAATTCATAGTATTAGCAGTGAACATCCCGGCACAGCTCCCACAACCGGGACAGGCGACCATCTCCAGCTCCTGCAACTCAGCCTCGGTCATCTTCCCTCTAGCTACTTCGCCTACTGCCTGAAAGACCGTGATAAGGTCAACGGACCTGGCAGCGTTTCCCTGGACAAACTTCCCGGCTAGCATGGGGCCACCGCTCACAAAAACGCAGGGTAAATTAAGCCTGATTGAGCCCATCAGCATACCCGGCACGACCTTGTCGCAATTAGGGATAAATACCAGGCCATCGAAGGCATGGGCCTGAGCCAGGATTTCAACTGAATCAGCAATGAGTTCCCGGCTGGGTAAGCTGTATTTCATTCCCGGGTGGTTCATAGCGATACCATCGCAAACAGCTATGGTATTAACTTCAAAAGGCACTCCACCCCGACTGCGGATACCCTCTTTTACTGCCTTGGCAATTGTTTGCAGATGGATATGACCGGGGACAATCTCACTGAAGCTATTGATTACTCCAATAAATGGCTTATCCCAGTCCTCTGAAGAGCAACCTACAGCCCGCAGCAACGACCTGTGAGGTGCCCGCTCGATTCCCTTCTTCACCAAGTCGCTTCGCATTTAACTTATACTTCCTCAAATGAATTATGTCGCATAAAATAGCACAATGCCTGACTAGCGTCAATTGAGATGTCTTTTTGGAGTTGCCTGGCAATTGTTCAGTTGTCATCGCCAGCCCTCGTTTTTTGTCATTGCGAGCGAAGCGTGGCAATCTCGGGCCCCTTCACGAGATTGCTTCGGCTGACTTCGTCAACCTCGCAAAGACAGGGGAGGGTGTGCCTCGCAATGACAGGGTGGCGGTGTCATCGCACCTGAAAGTAATACCGCAAGGCGGCACCTAACGTGCCGCCTGTTGCATGCCTGTGTCACATGCCCCCCTCAAGCTGAAGCCCGGAGCGGAGTCCTACTCATTCCTCACCCACTTCTGCCCCGGTCTATCCCACCTGACCGAATCTCCCCATCCATCTTCAATCAACGCGTCACCATGGACAATGAGACCGGTGGCAATGTCGAAGTAATAGTCTGCTCGCAAGCTTCCTGAAAGGAACTCAGGTGTCAGATTGCCTGAGCTGCCAGGCCACACCTCTTCCCTGGCATAGAAACCAATGGCGGCCGTCTTGACATTGGACGCCTCGCTGTTAGCTGCGGCCAGTGTTCCCGTCACGCGAAAGGTGCTTACATTCGGGATAATAACGGCGGCAATGATACCCAGGATGGCGACCACGATGAACAGCTCAATCAAGGTGAAGCCCTTCTCTCCATAGCAAAACCGCCGCCTGACCTCGCTCATAAACCTTCTCATTCTCTGTAACCTTCCTTTCTCTTCGGCCTTCAGTTTCAGTGGTTCATCATCTCCCGGGATTGCCATGCTCCCGATAAACCCGGGCGTCGCAATCCCCCTCCCCCACCTAGATTGCTTCGTCGCCTACGGCTCCTCGCAAAGACGGAGGGCATGTCATTGCGAGCGAAGCGCGGCAATCTCGTGGTGCTGCCAGGAGATTGCTTCGGCACTGTCGTGCCTCACGATGACAGGCTTGGGGTCTGCCGCAATGACAGGATGGGAGTCATGGCCTCGTTCGCCGGTTGTCATTGCGAGGCCCGATGCAATCGGGGCGTGGCAATCCCGTCGCCCACAAACGAAATTGATTCGTCCCGTCTATCGGGACGAATCAATTCCTCGGTTTTCCGGCAGATTCCACAAACTAACTAACTCCGCCGGCAACCTGTTCCAAACTATCTATCTAGCCTCCTCCTTATGACTCTCTCACCCACGTGCCATGGCCGCCGCTTATTCCCGCATCGCCCGGATCAAACACGATCCCGTCCCAGTCAGCCACACCGGTCATAACCCAGCCATAGTCTTCGTCGAACGTGTAGTTACCCGTAAGGGTTCCTGCAATCAAGTGGTCAATGTCACCTGAGCTTGACGGCCATGCTTCGTTCTCGGCGTAGTAAGCCAGCGACGATGTCTTTACGTTCTCGACCTCGGTATTGGCTGCGCTCAGTCTCCCCGTGATCATAAAGGACCCTAGATTGGGGATAACCACAGCGGCGATGATGCCCAGAATGGCAACCACGATGAGGAGCTCGATCAGGGTCAAGCCCTTCTGTCCTTTGTGCATCCTTTTCATAAACCTTTTCATTGTTTTGCTTTGTTACCTCCTATATTTGTTTCCTTCAGGTTTCTGCCCATTAATCTGCTTTTCGTATTGCGCGCCTTCACCTCCTTCTGAATGTCTTCTCGGTTTTAGCTTCAATAGTTTCCAGTATAAGGCTCAGCTTCGTCAGCGTCAATCACCCGTGAGTAATGAGAAGTTAGTACTATTTGATATCACACC